>JBPCQO010000286.1:0-4836 GCA_050998035.1 Gemmatimonadaceae bacterium
TCGCGCGGGTACATCTTCGTTGCGCAGCACGTGCGAGGCAGGGATGTGTCGGACGGAAATGACTTTGGCGATTACGACACCGATGTACGCGACGGCTATGACGCCGTCGAGTGGGCGGCGCGACTGCCCGGCGCCAACGGGCGCGTGGGGTTGATCGGGCACTCGGACGAAGGTCGGCTAGCCTGGTACGCCGCGGTGAGTGCGCCCCCACATCTCGCGGCCATCGCCCCCTCGGCCGCGACCAGCGACCCATGGCGCATAGTGCCCTACGAAGACATGGTGTTCTCACCGATAAACGTTGCGTGGGCCTGCCTCATGCGCGCACGCACGCTGCAGAACATCAGTGACCTGGATATCGGTGCCGCACTCACTCACCTTCCGCTGAGCGACCTGCCACAACGGCTTGGCTGCGGTGATGTTCCGCTGTGGGATCGTTGGATTGCGCATCCCACACTGGACGCATATTGGCGCGCCCACGCCGTTACGACGAACATCGCGAACGTGCGAGCGCCAGTGCTGCAGATCTCCGGGTGGTACGATGATTCACGCGGCCCGATCGACTACACCAACGCGCTGAACGCAGTGCCTGGCCACCCTTTTATTCGTCTGGTCATGGGGCCAGGGGCGCACAAGGGTGTCGACTACGTGGCCGGTGATTTTGGAACACAGTCACGCGTGGACACTCGGCGCCTGCAACTCCGATGGTTCGATCACTACCTGCTGGGTAAAAACAACGGAGTCGATCGGGAGCCGCCGGTTGACCTGTTCGTGTTCGGAGATAACGCCTGGCGACACGAAGCTGCATGGCCACTCGCACGTGCGATTCCCACCAAGTGGTACGTAGCGTCAGGCGGAAAGGCGAATACGAGCGCGGGCGACGGCGTTCTCGATACCATTCCGCCGCGGGGTGCAGTGGCTGATACGTTCACGTATGACCCGGCAAACCCGACGCCATTCCTGATCGATTCACGCGAGCTGGAGACATCGCTGAATGAAGATTACACGGCGCTGAATGCTTCGCGACACGACGCACTGGTGTTCACGTCGAAGCCGCTCAGCAAGCCCATCGAGGTCACAGGTCAGATGTCGGCCACGCTGTGGGCGGCGACCGACGCCCAGGACACCGACTGGAACGTGATGCTACTCGATGTGTTCCCCGACGGACATGCGGAGCGTATTCAGGACGGCATTGCACGGGCGCGCTTCCGTAATGGGTTCGATAGGAAAGTGTTGCTCACACCCGGAAGCGTCGAGCGATACGACATGGATCTATGGTTCACGTCGCGCGTGTTCGAGCCCGGTCACCGACTGAGGGTGAGTGTCTCGTCGGCGTTGTTCCCGAAGTACGATCGCAACCTGAATACCGGTGGAAACAACGAGCGTGACAGCACGTTCGTTGTGGCACACCAGCGGCTCCTGCACGATCCCGCGCATCCGTCCTACGTAACGCTGCCGGTGATACCGCGGTAGCGCCGGCATGCATGATCAATGCAGCAGATCAGCGGGGACGATGCCGCCGTTCTCCTCCAGCTTCTGCATGACTGCCTTGTGCAGCCACGTATTCATTGTGGCGCTGTCGTTCATGTCACCTGTGTAGCCGAGCTCCTGTGCGAGTGCCTTTCGCTGCGCCAGGCTGTTGTCGATTCCCAGGATCGCCATCAGGTCCACGATGGAGTAGCGCCAGTTGACCGGGTGGGAATACTGCGCGGCCATCGCTGTCAGGACGGTCTCCACATCGACCTGAGACACCGGCGCGGTTGCAGCGGCGTCCAACGTGTCTTTCGCTGCTGCGGCAGAGGGTGCTGGGGTAGCGCCAGCGGGCGGCGACGCGGAGGCTGCTGTAGCTGCGGGGGCTGCGGGGGCTGCCTGTCCGTGATCGAAGATCTTGGACATTATCGTGCCGAAAATGCTCATAACGTGTACTCGCGGAGTGTGGTGCGCTGCCCAGAGGGATTGCCATCTGTAAGGTCGGCAGGCGCGGCTGTGCTGATATGTCGCAAGGAGTGGACCTCTGGAACGCACGTCGGTGCCAGAGGACGACCCCGAATGCTTCTACTTCAGCCCGCGTATTGAGTCGCGATTCGCAATGGCGCCCCGATACTGCTGCTCAACAATGCTGCGTACCTGCGGCGGCAGATTCTTTTCCAGCGCGCTCTCGTAACTCTTCACAGCCGCATCCTCGCCCCGCTCACATTCCGCAAGTATCGCTTTGTCGTCCTTGCCAGTCACAGCGGACTTGATGTTGATCCAGCCCCGGTGCACCGCACCCGCGACGCTGCCGGTCTTCTCTGGATCGCCGCCCAGCTGGCGCACTTCCGCCGACAGTTCGGCGCTCGCCTTTTCGATTTGCTGCGCGCGCGACGTGAACAAGGTCTTCGCGCGCGGATTACTCACCGCATCCGCCGCTGTGCGGAAGCCGTTGACGCCGTCCTTGCAGGTCTCAATCAGATCGTTTAGAACGGAAATCGCTTCTTCGTTGCTGGATGACATTGTACTTTACCGAGAAGGGGTTGATTGCTCCCGCACGGCGTTCGTGCGAGCTCATCTACAGGGCATCGTTTGAGGCAGTAACTGTGCCCCGGCCTTCCCGCCGGCCGATAACCTCTGGTCTCAAGCCTTTGCCAATAGCGCGAGCGCACTCGTGTTTCGCTCGGCCAGCCCATATTATCTCCCGTCACCGATTTTTCACCGGTGAGCCAATTATCAAGGGGGAGAGGCATGAGGAAGAGAGTCGCGCGGCGAGTGATGTACAGTCTGGCCGGAGGGCTGTTCGCGTTCGCGGCGACGCAAACTGTGATGGCGCGACCGGCGGCGGCGCAGACCCCCGGCCTCGACTCCATGTTCACACGGCAGGAGGTGCGCGTCCCCATGCGCGACGGCGTGAAGCTCTTCACAGTGGTGCTGACGCCGAGACACGCGAGCGATGGCCCCCTCCCCATGATCCTCTCGCGGACGCCGTACGGGACGAGCGACTGGGGTGGCACGTCGGGGATCGAGACGGGCTTCGGCGATCTTATGCGCGACGGCTACATCTTTGTCTTTCAGGACATCCGTGGACGGCACCAGTCCGACGGTCAGTACACCATGAACCGCCTGCCGCGTGACCCACGCGATCCCAAAAGCACCGACGAGAGCACGGACGCGTACGACGCGATCGACTGGATGGTCAAGAACATTCCCAACAACAACGGACGCGTCGGCGAGCTCGGGATCTCGTATCCGGGGTGGCTCACCGACATGGCGCTCATCAATCCGCACCCGGCACTGAAGGCGGTGAGCCCGCAGGCCACGATGGGCGATGGGTGGATGGGCGACGATTTCTTCCATAACGGCGCGTTCCGATTGTCGGTGGGGATGGAATACGCCTGGCAGATGGAGGCCTCCAAGGACGAGAGTGTCGTCCCGGCACCGGGCCGCTACGATACGTACGAATGGTATCGCTCGTATCCCACGCTCGACTCGCTTGCACGCGCGGTTGGCGCGACGCGGTGGCCGAGCTGGAACCTGTTCGCGGCGCACCCATCGTACGACGCGCAGTGGAGCGCGCGGGCCGTGCCGCGGCTGGTGACGCATACCACAGTGCCCACTCTCACGGTTGGCGGGTTCTGGGATCAGGAGGATCGGTACGGTCCGCAGGCCACGTACGCGGCGCGCGAACGTACCGATTCCGGCCACAAGAATTTCCTCGTGCTCGGCCCCTGGTACCACGGAGAGTGGTTCACCGAAAATGGCGACTCGCTTGGCCACGTCCATTGGGGAAGTCCGACCTCGGAGTATTTCCGCCGGGACATTGAGGCCCCTTGGTTTCGGTACTGGCTGCACGGCAAGGGGGATGGACACTTTCCCGAGGCCACGGTCTTCGATGGCGGCGCGCGCGCGTGGAAGCGGTACGACAGCTGGCCCGCGCCGGGCGTCGTGAACCGCAGCGTCTATCTCGAACCCAACGGGCAGCTGAGCTTCGACGCTCCGAAGAACACACCGACCAGCACGAGCAATACGGCGGCCTCGGACGCGTTCGTATCCGATCCGGCGCATCCGGTGCCGTACCGGCCGCGCCCTATTGAATGGGAGTATGACCCGCGCGGCTCACACTGGCGGCAGTGGCAGACGGAGGACCAGCGCTTTGTGGAAGGACGCCCAGACGTGCTCACGTATCAGACTGGGCTGCTGACCAGCGATCTCACCATCGCGGGCGACGTGACGGCGAAGATCTACGCGTCAACCACGGGGACTGACGCCGACTGGATCGTCAAGCTCATCGACGTGTATCCGGATTCGGTGAAGGATCGCCCAGCGATGGGAGGCTACGAGCTCATGGTGGCGTCGGAGATCATGCGCGCTCGGTACCGCACCGACCCGGCGCACCCAAGCGCGATTCCCGCGAACGCTGTTGTCCCTTACACGTTCTCACTGCGGCAGGCAGCGTACACGTTCAAGAAGGGGCACCGGATGATGGTACAGGTGCAGAGCACCTGGTTCCCGCTGTACGACCGTAACCCGCAGACGTTCGTGCCGAACATCTTCCATGCTCGCGCCGCTGATTTCAAGGCGGAGACGCATCGGATATATCACACGGCGTCGACGCCGTCGCAGGTGGTGATGTCGGTGCTGCCGTAACGCATTCAACGATCGTCGTCAGCGGTACTCGTCGAGCTGCACGGTCCGCAATCCTGGGAGTGTTGGCAGACGACGATCATTCGTAATGAATGCGGAGCAACGTTCCTGGAGCGCCGCAGCCAATTGTAAAGCATCTGGAGTGCGCACACCGTAACGCGCTCGAAGTTGCGCGGCAGCGCGGAGCTGGTTGCGGTCGATGTCCACAAGATGGAGACCGCG
>JBPCQO010000021.1:0-8924 GCA_050998035.1 Gemmatimonadaceae bacterium
CAAGCTCTCTGGCTGGGGGAACGCCGAGCCCGTTTTTGGGTGGGTTTGTGGGGTTTCCCCCGGCGGCCCCCCCCGACACGATACATCCCCGAAGGCCGTCATACGCCGTACATCCCAATCGTCATCACATGGGGCGTATCCCCGAACGGCCGTTACCGGAACACCACCACACCGAGCGCGACCATCGCGAGAGCGAGCGCCAACCCTGCCACGCCCAGAGTGAGGCGCATCGCCGACGTCCAGCGCGCTTCGGCACCTTCGAGGGCGCGAGTGACCTGAGTTTCGGCGGGGTTCTCGTCAGCGTCGAACAGTGACTGGCGCATCACGCTCTTGGCGCCGAGCACGTCGCGCATGGCGATCTGGAAGTGTCGCTCCGCGATGGCGCGCGGACCCTGCACAGCCGGCTCGGAGGCGGCCATCGCTGCCGCTTTGAGCACCGCGTTCTTGATCTCGCCGCCACTGGCGTCGAACTCCGCGGCCAGCGCACCAAAGTTGACGTCCGAAGCGAGCGGTGTCTTGTCCGGGTGGATCTGCACGCGCCATATCTCCTCGCGCTCGGCGACGCCCGGCCGCTCGAACAGAACGTGGGAGCGAATGCGCCGCTCGAATGCGGGATCGAAGTTGGCCGCAAGGTTGGTCGCGAATATCACGACTCCGTTGAAGCTCTCCAGCTCGCGCAGGAGCACGTTGACGATGGTGTTTGACTCGCGCTGCATGGAATGCGCGACGGAGGTGGAACGGCGTGCCGCGATGGCGTCGGCCTCGTCGAAGAAGAGGACCGCCCCCTGCTCCGTGGCGTACCGGAAAACCGCGGCGACGTTCTTGGGCGTCTCGCCGGCCCACATCGATTCCATCTCCGAGTAGCGCACCACCAGGAGCTTGCGACCGAGCGCGTGCGCAATCGCCTCGGCGCAGATGGTCTTGCCGGTGCCGGGCGGGCCCGCGAAGTTGAACGCGAGTCCCAGACCGGTGGCGTGGCGCTCACCGAGCCCCCACTGGCGGAAGATGAGATCGTGGTTGCGCACCTGCGCCAGCGCCTGCTCCAGTGTGAGCCGCGTTGCTGGTGGAAGAATGACGTCGGCAAAGGTGCGCACCGGCGCGATCACCTCGACCGAGGCACGCTTGGCGGTGCTTGCACCGATGCCGAAAAATTCGAGTAGCGGAGCTGGCAATGGTACCCCCTTTAATTGCTGGCGCTAATGATACACTGGCGAAGCGATCAGTTCCGGCAACTCACCTTGCGGTCAAGCATCAAGCTTTCACCCGCCTGATCCAGTCGGTGACGGAGCTCGGTACGAACATGTTGTCCGATATGTCCGCGACTTCCTCCGCCTCTTTCCAGCGCTGTTCGAGTTGCGCCAGCTCACCTTCGAGCGCGCGACGCTCGTCGTCCTCGTGGGTGACCATCTCGAGCGCTAGGCGGAGCTCGCTTGGAAGGGAGCCGAGCGTCCCCTGAGCCATGGCGTTCCAGGAATGCGGTTTGCTCGCGAACGCTGCAGCATGCGCAAGCAGTTTGTCCGGCCCCTTCGCGTACTCGATGAGATCTACTGCGCTGGCCACTTTGCTCTTCGATGCTCCTCGCGCGTTGATGGCCGGCAGCAGCGCGCCGAGCGCGGCACCAGCTTGGTCGGGAGCTACCCGCACCGTGCGGGAAGGATGAAACACTGAACTCAACGAGCCGGCCCTACGATTGGCCGGCGTGTACCGCCACCAGTCCTGCGGTTTGATCGGCAGTGAGCGCACGGCCCGCGTAGCATGCTGGAATTCCAACATCCAGGGATGCTCGGTGGAACGCACTATCTTCGCCTTTTTCAGCAGAAAACGACTTACCTCCACGCGCCCTTGCGGAGTCGGTACACGCGCGACTATGCGATGCTTGCGTATCACCTGCGTAGGAAGATTCACGACGTTGAACGCATTGGCGGAAACGCCGGCGAGGAGTCCGAACTCGAAGTGGCCCACCAGAACGGCGCCAATCGCTAGCGCTCCAGCTCCGGTCATCGTCCAGTAGCGACGCTGGCGCTTACCAAACTGATCGCCGTATCGCCACGCCGCCATCTCGGGCCGCTGTGGATCACCGACGCGCACGAGCTGCAACCCCTCACTCACTCGCGCGAGACCGATGTGATCGGTGGACATCCGGAGCGTGGTGCCGCGGAACAGCTTCTCGCACTCCTCGATCGCTTCCCAGCGCTCTTCCAGCGGAGTGAGGTTCCATCGTTCGCATGAGCGGCACACCACCCAGAGCCGCCCCCGCGCACCGTCGAACGCAAGCCTGCGCCCGACGGGGAAGTGCTCGACTACCTCGTTGCTACCGAGATCGTTGTGACAGAAGAGGCACGTCGAGTACATGCAAGATCACTTGGCGCGAGTGTAAACGCTCTTCCCGCCAACGTAAGTCGCAATAACACCAGTCTTGAGAATATCGTTGTCCGGCACCTGCATGATGTCGCGATCCAGCACGGTGAAATCTGCGTACTTGCCCGGTGTGATCGAGCCCATCATCGATTCCTGGAAGCCGGCGTATGCGGGCCAGATGGTCATCGATTTGAGCGCCTGATCGCGCGTCATGCGTTGCTCCGGGTACCAGCCGCCGGCGGGCCAACCGGTGGCGTCCTGGCGCGTGACGGAGCTGTGGAAGGAGATGAGCGGATTCACTTCTTCCACCGGAGCGTCGCTCCCGTTGGGGATCACCACGCCTGTGTTGAGTAGCGACGCCCACGCGTACGCACCGCGGATGCGCGAGGGACCGAGCCTGTCCTGCGCCCAACGCATGTCGCTCGTCTGGTGGCTCCCCTGCATACTCGGAATTACGCCCAGTGCGGCGAAGCGCGGTATGTCCGCGGGATCGAGGATCTGCGCGTGCTCCACCCGGAAGCGATGGTCGGCGCGCGGGACAGCCTTGAGCGCCGCCTCGTATGCGTCCAGGACGTTACGATTGCCGCGATCACCGATAGCATGTGTCGCGACCTGGAATCCATGCCGCAGCGCCGACTCGGCGACGCTCTCGATATGCGCTTCGGTCGATACCAGCAGCCCCGTGTTGGTGGGATCGTCGGAGTACGGCGACAGGAGCGCAGCACCGCGCGAGCCCAGTGCGCCGTCAGCATACAGCTTGATGGCGCGCACCCACAGGTGACCGTTGTACAGCGCGCTGCGCGGCCCCACCTGGTAGTAATGCGCGATGTCGGCGCTGTCGTCCGAGATCAGGACGTAACCACGGAAGTCGAAGCTTCCTGCGCGGGCCATGTCCTCCATGGCGTCGATAACCGGACGCGGCTCACCGGGATCGTGCGCCCCGACCAGGCCCCATCGGTGACACTCGGCCAGCGCGGCCGCGAGCGAGCGCGTCATCTGGTCATGCGTGGGACGAGGGATTGCACGATCGACCAGTCCCTGCGCGTTGTCGATGAAGACGCCGGTGGGCTGGCCGCTCGCATCGCGCACTATCTTGCCGCCGACGGGATCCTTGGTCGCCGCCGTCACACCCGCTAGCGACATCGCCTTCGCGTTCGCGAGCAGTGCGTGGCCATCGATACGGCTGAGCACCACGGGGTTGTCGGGGAACGCCTGAGATAGGGCTTCGTGTGTGGGGAACTGCTTGACGCCCCAGCGATTCTGATCCCAGCCGCGGCCGATTATCCACTCGCCCTTGGGTGTGGAGCGCCCGTGCTCAACCGTGCGGCGCACGACGTCCTCGTACGAGCCACTTCCGGCGACGTTGACGTTGCCGAGCGATGTTCCCAGCTCAAGCAGGTGAGCGTGCGCGTCCACCAAACCGGGGACAACCGTCGCACCGTGCATGTCCACAACGCGAGTGTGGGCGTCGCGCAACGCCATCGCCTCGCGCTCGGAGCCGACGAAGAGGAACTTCCCGCTCCTCACCGCGAAGGCCTCCGCCGCCGGACGAGTGTCATCCACCGTGTAGATGTGGGCGTTGGTGACGATGATGTCTGCGCCCAACAGTCTAGGCGCCGTCGCCGAACTCCGTGAAGTCTGGGCAGTCTGGGCGCGTACCGTGGTCGCGCTCAGCAGCGACAGCGCGGCAATCGTGGTGACGACGGTTGCACGCTTCGCTTCGGCACGGAACAGCTTGATAATTCGCTTGGACAATGGATGTGTGGTTGAGATTCGGTAGAGTACGTTGCGTCCCTGACCCACGCGCTCGATGATCTCCTCGCGCTCGAGTCGCATCAGAGCCTCGCGCACGGCGGGGCGGCTGATGCCAGTGCACTGGGCGATATGCGGCGGCGCGTGCTCATCGCCAGGCGCGAGTACGCGCAGCACGCGCACCGCTCCCTGAGTGCCGAGCATCACGTCGAGCGGATGACCATCCCCGTTCGCCGGGATGGGCTCTTGCTCTCGCGCTTGCCCTTGTAATTGTGACTGCTTTTTGGAGCCCGTCCGTTCCTTCTCCTTGGAGCGGCCCACGCTAGTCGGCCCCGCCGAATGTCATCGTTCCTTCTCCTCGGAGAACAAGAGGGCGAAGCCGCCGTCTGCATCGAAGGCGACACTGATCGGGCTGCCGATTTTGAGATCGCGCGGCAGTGTTATCGCACGACCGCCTGCGTCCACCACGCGAGTGGCTGGAGCTGCCAGCTTGAGAATCTCCGCCGCGGAGCCAGTCGCTGCAAGCGTCTCGCCTCTGATGGCCAGCGCGGTGACCCACGGACGTGCCGGATCGCCGGTGGCTATGCGGGCGTTGGCGATGATCAATGTGGGCGGCTGCAACACGCTCCCGGTCACGGTACGTGGGGCGGTCCGCCACCGCTCGAGGCGCTGGCTGCTTCTTCGCGCCGCACCACGATCACCGAGGCGACCGCGGCCGTGGCCAGCGCCAGAACGATCACACCGAGCGATGCCAGAGTCGGGATGTGATACCAGCCAGCGATGAGCATCTTGAGGCCGACGAACGAGAGGACGACCGCCAGCCCGTAGCTCAGATACCTGAACTTCTGCACCGCACCCGAGAGGAGGAAGTATAACGATCGCAGCCCGAGAATCGCCGCGACGTTGGAGCTGTAGACGATGAACGGCTCGCGCGTGACGGCGAACACCGCGGGTATGCTGTCGACAGCGAAGACCAGATCCATCGTTTCGATGACAACCAGCACGACGAATAGCGGGGTCGCCATCCATCCCCTGGGCGCAGACGGGCCAGATGTGGCGCCAGACGTACGGATGAAGAACTTCTCCCCGTCGTACTCGCCGCATACCGGGACGATGCGGCGCATCAGCCTGAGCACCGGATTCGCTCCCGGATCAATCTCCTGTTCGCCCTTGAACGCCATGCGTACGCCGGTGATCACGAGGAACGCGCCGAAGATATAGGTGATCCACTGGAAGCGAGTTATCAGCGCCGCACCCAGCCCGATCATCACTCCACGCATCACCAGTGCGCCGAGGATTCCCCAGAAGAGCACCCGGTGCTGGTACTCGTCTCTGATCCCGAAGTAGGAAAAGATCAGAACCATGACGAAGATGTTATCGACCGAGAGCGAATACTCGATCAGGTAACCAGTGATGAACTCGATCCCGACGCGGTGGCCACGGAAGTAGAAGATGGACGCCGCGAACGCCAGCGCGAGCGTCACCCACACGATGCTCCAGGTAGCAGCCTGGCGAACGGATACGACGTGCGACTTGCGATTGAAGAGGCCCAGATCGACCGCGAGGAGGGCCAGGACCGCCGCATTGAAGGCGATCCAAGGCCAGATGGTCGTCACCGAATGATCGTCAAGAGAAGGAGATGTACCGTGTATGGGCGACCGGCGATCGCCCTTCTATCGGCGGTCGCCCTTTACCGGCGCTCTACTGCGTCGCGGACGTCCAGCAGAATCTCGAAGTAGAGCTGCTCTCGTCGATAGGCAAAGTCGAGCGTCGCCATCTGGGATTGATCGCCGGTGACCTTGGCGCGCTCGAACGCCTCACGGTACATCTCGTCGAGGTTGGCCAGGATGCGGTCGCGGGAACGGGACATGGACGGTGGCTGCGGTTTAGAGGGAGTTTCGCCGAGGCTCGCAATGCTGCCCAGAACCTGTTCGGGGTTACGCCCATCAAATAAAATTCTCTGGGCTGCCCCAAGGGCTAGCCGGCGCGGATCGATCGGGTTGGTCACGGCACTAATGTAACGCCCGTCAGCCTGTGGAACACAGCTTCCTCCACTACTCGCCCGCCCTTGAGGTGCTGGACCACGATGCGCTCCAGCAGCTCCGGCGTCACCGCTGCGTACCAGACACCTTCAGGATAGACCACAACGATGGGGCCGCCCTCGCACACTCCCAGGCATGGCGTCTCGCCACGCTTCACCCGCCCTGGACCCGAGAGGAGCCCCTCCCGCTGCAGCAGCCTGGCCAGCAGGGCGTACAGCGAGCGCCCGTACCGTTCCGGCGAACAGTAGCCGCCCGTGCACACGATTACATGCCGCGAGTATGGTTCCATCGGGCGCGGGAGGGAAGCAGATGCCATATTGCATCGTAATATATCAATCCCCAATAAACACCCGTTTCTATGCCTGAAATCGATCCGGTCATTGCCGCAAAGAGATACGCGCGCCCCGAAGCACTGGTGAGCACCGAATGGCTGGCCGAGCATCTGGACGATGCATCGCTCAGGATCCTGGAGTGCGACGAGGATGTGCTCCTGTACGAAGTGGGACACATCCCCGGCGCACAGAAGATCGACTGGCACGTGGATCTGAACGATTCCCTCATCCGCGATTACGTGGACCGCGAGCAATTTCAGCGATTGCTCCGATCCAGGGGGATAGACGATTCCACGACGGTCGTCTTCTACGGCGACAAGAACAACTGGTGGGCATCGTACGCGTTCTGGGTGTTCCAGCTCTTCAACTTCACCAATGCGAAGCTGCTCGACGGCGGCCGCGCCAAGTGGGAAGCCGAGGGGCGGCCAATGACGGAGGAGCGCCCTGTGTTCGCTCCCACGCGGTACGAGGCGCCGGAGCGCTCGGACGCGAAGATTCGCGCGTTCGCCGGTGACGCGCGCAGACAGTCCAAGGAAGCCAAACCTCTGGTGGACGTGCGCAGCCCGCAGGAATTCACCGGCGAGCGTACACACATGGCCGACTACCCGCAGGAAGGGACGCTGCGTGGTGGTCACATCCCAGGTGCCCGGTCTGTTCCGTGGGCCAGGGCGGCCAACGCCGACGGCTCATTCAAGAGCGCGCTGGAGCTACGCGCGATCTACGAACGGGAGCAGGGGCTCACTCCCACCGACGACGTCATCACCTACTGCCGCATCGGCGAACGTTCGGCGCACACCTGGTTCGTGCTATCGTATCTCCTGGGCTACGACATGGTCCGGAACTACGACGGGTCGTGGACGGAGTGGGGGAACACCGTGCGCGCACCGATCGAGACGGGCCTGTGACAGGCGAAACGGGGACAGGCGCCGCTGCAGGCTCTGGAACAGCGGCGCCAAACAGCGCGCCAAGCACGGTAAGGGTGCAGTGGGCTGGTAACGGCCGATATGATGTTGGCCGGCCGCAGGGACCCACGGTGAGGCTGGATTCCTCGGGCGCAACTGGGCCGAGTCCGGTGGATGCGTTGCTCTCGGCTCTCGGGGCGTGTGCATCGGTGGACGTCGTGGATATCATGGCCAAGCGCCGAACTCCCGTGACGTCGCTCACTGTTGATGTCATCGGTGAGCGCGTCCAGACGGTACCGCGCAGAGTGCGCCACGCAACGCTGCACTTCACCATCGCTGGCGATGGGATCGACCGTGTGCAAACTGAACGTGCCATAGAGCTCGCCGTGACCAAATACTGTTCCGTGCGCGATTCGCTCCGCGAGGATATCGTGGTGGATTGGACGCTCACACTCGGCGTGTCTGGCGCTTCAGCGCAGTCGTCAGCCCAATCGACGGGAAACAATTCGGCGTGAAGCGGCGAGCACAGTTTCGCGGAACACGCAGGCGTCGGAGTCCGGTGTGGTCCTGGATTCGACCAATTCTTTCGGTTCTGCTGTTCTCCGTATCGCTGCTCGCGGTGGTGCACGCACCGACAACGATGCTGTGGGTCGTGTCCATCGCGGTGATGGAATGGGGTTGGGCACTTGCGATTGCCGCGCTGCTGATGATCGCGGTTCCACCGCACCGCGGCGCGTGGGCGAAGCTGTCGACAGTGCTCAATCTCGCTACTGTCGCGGTGGCGCTGTCACCGCTCGCACGCGCTGTTCCCGTGGCGAGTGCGCTACCCGCGCGTGTTGCAACTTTTGGAGATACGGCGCCCCGTTCGCTCTCCGGCACGTCGCCTCGCTCCAAGCCGCTGTCGCTCACGCGACTGGTGCGCCCCGCAACGTCTCCGGGTGTGGTCGTGTCGACGGAGAGATTCGCGACCCGTCCCGACGGCGATCTCTACCTGGATGTGTACCGCCGGATCGTTCCGGGGCTAGCACCGCTGGTGCTCATGGTACACGGCGGATCCTGGAGCGGCGGCACGCGTCACGATCTCGCGCCACTGAACAATTATCTGGCAGCGCGCGGCTACGTGGTAGCTTCGCCTGATTACCGATTCGCGCCGAAGCATCCGTTCCCCGCCGCGCGTGACGACGTGCGCGAGGCAGTCGCATATCTGCGAGTAAACGCAACGCGGCTCGGAATCGACCCAGCGCGGGTGGTCATGATGGGCCGCTCGGCGGGCGGCGAGCTGGCGCTACTGGTGGCGTACACCACGCCGGACGCTGGTATTCGCGGCGCCGCGGGATACTACGCGCCGTCAGATCTCAGGTATGGCTTTACACATCCATCCAATCCGCGCGTGCTGAACAGCACTCGTGTGCTGGAGCAGTATCTCTCCGGGACGCCGGCAACGGCGGGTGACGCATACGATGCAGCGTCGCCGATCACGTTCGCATCTGCCGCGGTGCCAACGCTGCTGGTGCACGGGGACAGCGACGAGCTGGTGT
>JBPCQO010000046.1:0-16468 GCA_050998035.1 Gemmatimonadaceae bacterium
GTGGCATCGATGCCCATCTCCGCACAGTTGCGCCGGATGGTCTCTTCCATCGCCGATTCGGGGAACGCGTCGTCGAACTCACGCAGGCGGAAGAGCGCCAGCGAATCTGCGCGCGTCGCTTCGTCCCGCGGAACGCCGAACGCCTTGAGCCGCTCGCCGAGGACGTCGTCCCACATGGGCTGAGTATCGCGGAGAAAGGCCGCGCACTGCGACGATAGATCCGTCAGCGACACTCCGCTCAACAACTCGAAAGTCGCGTTGTATCCCGGCGCCAGCTGCAACGTCTCCACCTCGTCACGCTCGCGTTGGAGCCGCTCCAGGTGCAGCGGAGCGAACGTGGATTGAGCAACCAGCGCGCGTGCCGCATCAATCGAGTTGCGCTCCGCACGGTCAACGGTATTGGCGATGTCTATTGCTGCCCGCGAGTATGGGATCTCAGGGCCGTCGCCAATGCGCACCACCGCGCTATGCTCCAGCGCGATCTCACGTTCCTCCAGCGGAGCCAGCACCTGCCCTACCCGCGACTCTACCTCCCATTCCAGCATCATCCGAGCGGCGCGCTGCTCTTCCGTGCCGGCGGCGGCACCGTTGAATCGCTCCACGCAGAGCTCGAAGGCCTCGTCACTCAGAATGTTAGCGTAACGACTGTAGATCGCCTGCAGCGCAGCTGTGGCCTTCTGCCCGGAGTGCGCCAGATAACTCTCACTAGACACATCTTCCGTGAAAGACTGCGCTCTCTCGCGCAGCTGCATGATGTTCATGTGATGTTCATCGGGCGAGCTTCTCCATGAGGTATGGCAGCAGTTCGCTCACATTCACGCGATCCTGCTGCAGGGTATCACGATCGCGGACGGTGACGGAATCCGCCGCCGCCGATTCGCCGTCGACGGTGACGCAATACGGAGTCCCGATCTCGTCCTGCCTGCGATATCGCTTACCGATGCTCCCCGACTCGTCGTAATCGACCGCCATGACGCGGCGCAGATCGTCCGCAATCCGGTGCGCCATCTCAGGCTGACCCTCCTTCTTGGTGAGCGGAAACACCGCCGCGTTGATCGGCGCGATCGATGGCTCCAGCCCAAGCACCACCCGACCCTCCTCCTCGCCGGGCACGCTTTCTTCGCGATATCCGTTCACCAGACTCGCCAGTGTGACCCGATCCGCGCCCACGGACGTCTCGATTACCCATGGCAGATACCTGCGGTTGCTCTGCTGGTCGAAGTACTCCAGCTTCTTGCCGGAAAATTCGGTGTGGCGCCCCAGGTCGAAGTCGCCGCGATTGTGCACTCCCTCTATTTCTTGCGATCCGAGCGTTCCGCCAAAGTCGAATTGGACATCGAAGGCGCCCTTGGCATAATGCGCCAACTCTTCCGGCGTGTGCTGATGGAACTTGAGCCGGGCCGGGTTGAGACCGAGCGACAGGTGCCACCGAAGCCGCTCGCCTTTCCAGTACTCAAACCAGTCGTTCGCCTTCTCCGGTTCCACGAAGAACTGCATCTCCATCTGTTCGAATTCACGCGTACGAAAGATGAAGTTTCCAGGTGTGATCTCGTTCCGGAATGCCTTGCCAATCTGCGCTATCCCGAACGGCACCTTCTTTCGCATGGACTGCTGCACGTTCAGGAAATTCACAAAGATTCCCTGCGCAGTTTCGGGACGGAGATACGTGACCGACGCACTCTCCTCCACCGGACCCATGAAGGTCTTGAACATCAGGTTGAATTGCCGCGGCTCGGTGAGCTGGCATTCCGCAAAGTCGCCCGGATGCTTACTCGGCTTCCTCGGGCAGCGCGCGTCTTCCAATCTGTCCGCCCGGAAACGCCCCTTGCACGTCTTGCAATCCACCAACGGATCGACGAATCCCGATACGTGCCCGCTCGCTTCCCAGACGCGCGGGTTCATCAGAATCGATGCGTCCAATCCCTCCACGTCTTCGCGCGAGCGCACCATCGCGTTCCACCAGCGGTCCTTGACGTTCTTCTTCAGCTCGACACCGAGCGGGCCGTAATCCCACACAGATCCCGTGCCGCCATAGATCTCCGAAGATTGGAAGATGAAGCCGCGGCGCTTGCATAGCGACACAAGCTTTTCCATCACGTCCGGATAACTCATGAATTACAGTCCGATGATCTGATCGCGTCGGGTGCCGACGCTCACGTAGGTTATTGGCGCTTCAACGAGCGACTCGATGCGATCCAGATATGCGCGTGCTTCGTCCGGCAAATCTGCAAGTGTGCGCGCTCCGCCAGTGGGAGAGCGCCATCCCCTGAATGTCTCGTACACCGGCTCCGCATTCTCCAGTGCGCTGAGGTCACCAGGGAACTCGGTGAACACATCGCTGCCCACCCGGTACGCGGTGCACAGCCGTATCTCTTCCAGTGTATCCAGCACGTCGAGCTTGGTAACGGCGATATCAGACAACCCGTTCACGCGAACCGCGTAGCGCACGACTACGCCGTCGAACCAGCCACATCTCCGCGCACGTCCAGTGGTCGCGCCAAACTCGTTGCCCAACTTGCGCATCGCCGACTGCAACGGCTCCGCGAACTCCGTTGGCAGCGGCCCGTGCCCCACGCGTGTCGTGTATGCCTTCACCACGCCGAGGCAACGATCCAGCGAACGCGGCGATATGCCAACGCCAACCGCGGCACCACCCGACGTTGTCGTGCTCGACGTCACGAACGGGTACGTACCATGATCTATGTCGAGCAGCGAGCCCTGCGCCCCTTCCAGCAGAACAGCGGCATCGCTACGCTGCGCCCGGTGAATCGAAAGACCTACGTCTTCAGCAAGTGACAACAAGCGCGGGGCCAGCCGGGCGAGCAATACCATCGTCTCTGGAACCGACGCGCGCTCCTCAGCGTTCCATGCCACGAGCTGCGCATTCGCGTGTGCCACGGCGGCCTCGACTATCGGCAGCAGCCTATCCGGATGCCGCACGTCGAGCACTCGTACTCCGCGCCGCGCGATCTTATCCTCGTACGCCGGCCCGATCCCGCGCCCCGTAGTCCCAATCGCACGACTTGCGGCGCTACTGGAGTCCAGCAGCTTGTGATACGGCAGCACCAGATGGGCGCGGTCGCTCACATACAGCCGTCCCTCCACATCCACACCGTCAGCAACTAACTGATCGATCTCCGTGAACAGCGTCTCGGGATCGAGAACAACGCCGTTCCCGATCGCGCAGCGCACCCCGGGATGCAGAATACCGCTCGGGATCTGGTGCAGCACGAACGAGGTATCGCCGAGGTCCACGGTATGACCCGCGTTGGCGCCGCCTTGGTACCGAACCACCCAGTCGGCGCGCTCGGCGAGCACGTCCACCAGCTTTCCCTTCCCCTCATCTCCCCACTGCGCACCCACGACCACTACGGTGCGCGTCGTCGAATCGAACATGGCTTCCCTTTTGGTCCTAAACACAAAAACGCCCCGTCTGGCTTGGCGGGGCGTTCTCGTAATCTAGAGCTCAGCTCCCGCCTGTCAACGCCGGACCGACGTGATCGGGAAGCGGCGGGGATGGTCCGTCCTGCCCCGGCTCGCTCTGCACCGGCAGGATGATGGAGAAGGTCGATCCACCTCCGTATTCGCTGGTCAGAGTTACCCGGCCGCCCAGCGCGTCGACCAGCTTGCGCGTGATGCTGAGCCCCAGCCCCGTGCCGCCGAATTCACGCGTCCGTGACTGATCAACCTGGCGGAAATCTTCCCAGATCGCGGCGAGATCTTCCTTGCGGATTCCGATCCCCGTATCCGATACATCAATCCGCACGAAATCACCCTCGCGTCGCGCGATGAGTGTGATGCCGCCTGCGTGGGTGAACTTCACAGCGTTGGACAGAAGATTGAGCATGATCTGCTTCACCTTGGTCCGATCGGTATGCATCAGCACCACTTCGTCCGGCGTGGTGGATTTGTACTTCAGCCCTTTCTTCTTCACCAGCGGGTCGATGTGCACCGACACCTCGCGCAGAATGTCCTGCAGCGAGATGTCGTCCAGGTGCAGCGGCATGCGACCGGCTTCGATCTTGGCAAGGTCGAGAATGTCGTTGATCAGCGCCAACAGATGCTGCGCGGCTGCCTGGATGCGCGTGAGGCCTTCCTCCTGCCGCGAGTTCAGATCACCGTAGATGCGGTCGAGGATCAGCGCCGTGTAGCCGATGAGTGCGGCGATTGGAGTACGCAGCGCCTGCGACATACTCGCCAGAAATTCCGACTTGAGCCGTTTGGCCTTTTCCAGTTCACGGGACTGCCACTGCAGACGCACATTCTGCTCAGCGAGATCCGACGTGGCCGCACGCACGCGCGCTTCGAGCTCATTGTTGAATTTCTTGAGCTCCTCGTACAGCCGTTCATTCTCGGCCTGCTCGGTGAGATCGTGCAGCACCGACACTATCGCGATCGCCTCTCCACGCTTGTCCAGAATCTTGCCCGACACCACTTCGATCGGAATCGTTCCACCCGGAACCTGCGGCGTTAGGAAGCTCGTCTCCTCACGTCGGGCCACGTCAGGGCTCAGGGCAAAATCGGAGATGAACGTCGTGAACTTGGTGTCATTCGCGCGCACCGCCGCCGATCGCGTTGCAGCACCCTGACCAACCTCCCCAGTCGCCGCTCCAAACAGCAGCTCGGCCTGGCGATTCATCAGGATGATGTTGGACCGATCGTCGGTCACGAGGATGGGATCGGCAACGTTGGCGAGGATCAGGTTCAACCGGTCACGCTCACGCTTGGCCTCAAACTCCGCCAGTCTCACCCGCTGTACCTGCCGCTCCAGCTCACCCGCCGCGCGGCGCAGATCGGTAACGTCGCGGAGCACTGATACGGTGGCGCCGGCCTTGACCTCGCCCAGCGGCTGCGTCAGGACTTCGAAGAGGAGATCCGTCCCCTCGTCCGGGTCCACCATGTTCAGCTCGCGTGATCCGGAACCGCCGCTCGATCCGGGGGCGATGGCCGTCTTGGACAGGTGCGACGTGAACAGGAGGTTGTTGATCTCAACCGCACGCCTGCGCCCTTCCGAATCCTGCTCGCCCATCGACAGCAGATGCTCAGCGCGCCTGTTCTGCACCACGATCTCGTGCTCGTCGTTGATGATGACGATCGGGTCGGGGAGCGAATTGACGATCGAGGTCAGGACCGTGCGCTGCTCATCCAGCTGCACAGTGCTGCGCCGGTGCGCCTCGGTCGCCGCGATGCGCCACAGCACTGGACCGACCAGTAGCGATGCCTCCAGTAGCGGAGCGATCACAGCCTTGTCGTACTGCATCTCCAGAACGACGATGCCGCACGGCGAGTACGCACCGCGCGTACACGCAGTGAGCGCCGAACCGGTACCCGCGTCAGTCTCCGCCGCACCGTGGAGGATGCACCCACCTCTCACCAGGCGCTCCGCCTCGGCCAGCGGGATGAATGAAGGCGCCTCAGGCGCCCGCGGCTGCGGAAACGGAAGCGCGACAAACGCGTGGCTCGTTGACGTTTGCACCCGTGACGGGCGTTCCGTGCAGCTCACGGGGAGCATGCTCAGCGCAGCGATGACAAGCGGATCGTGACGGTCGTCCAGAATACGAGGCGCCGGCGCGTCGTGATCGTCGTACCCGAGCGTAGCGACCCGCTGCAGCTCGCCCGACGCAACGTCCATAAGCATTGCGTAGCCGCGCTCCGCGCCGCCAGCTTCGGCGAACTGCGCAACGAGGAAACGCGCCGCCGTCGAAAAGTCAGGCGCCGAAGCTACCGCCGAGAGCAGACCATCCAGCCGCTCGGCCGACCAGCGTTCGCCCAGGGTTAGTGCCGTGTGATCACGCGTTGAGCTGGTCAAGACGTCGCCTCAACTCTGCGTTTTCCAGCTGAACGCGTTCCAACTCGTCCGCCGCAGCGATCTCGCGCGGCCGGGACATCGGCTGCGTCATGCCGATCGCCTCAGAATACTTGAGGTAAGTGTCGATTGAGGCGACTACGATGCGCGCCTCGACTGTCACGAGATCGATACCGACGAGGGACACGCGCACCCACGCGTCAATCACAATTCCCTTGTCCAGAACGCGATCGAGAACGTCAATGAGTGAGCTGCCGCTCGGAGAGCGCTCAACAGCCATGGAGACTCCTATTCATGTGCAGATTCACGTACGGATTCACGTGCAGAGAGTTTTTCTAGCTGGCGCTCGATGCGCGCCAGTCGATCATCCAGCTCACCCGCTGAGAGTGCCGGACCGGTCTGACTCGTCAGACGCGGGTCGTGCTTCCACCAGTTCATCCCGATCTGCTCGGCCTTGTCGATGGAGCACACGAGCAGACGGATCTGGATCGTGAGCAGCTCAACGTTGGCGAGGTTGATCTTGATATCGCCGGCGATGACCAGTCCTTTGTCGAGCACGCGGTCGAGGATCTCGACCAGACCGGTGCTGCGGGACGGGGAAACGAGGTCTGGCAACGGATATCCTAACGGAGGCGGCCCAGCGGGCCCAGGTCAATCTGAAGGTCTGCATCCGACAGACCGAAAACACGTTTCAAGTCCTGCATTCTACTATCTAGCCTCGAAAGCGCTAGCCCCAGGCGTTCCACTTCTTCGTCCGTCAGCCGGCCGCCCTCCATCCGTCGTACGGCCTGATGCTCTAGCACCTTGCGCAGCACTTCGATGAGTGTGAGGACCAGACGGGCGAGCCCGCTTTCCACTCCGTCCGCATCCGCGTTGATCCGTTCGGGCAAGCCCTGAGCCACCGAATTGAGCGATGCGGCGGGCTCGTTGCCAAGTTGTCGGTCGAAAGTTTCGCCAGCTGACCCGGTTGTGTTCAGGGCAGAGTTCGCCTGTACGTTTACAGCCTTCGCCGCTCGCTCCGACGCTGTGCCTTCACGCGGTCCCCCTCCCCCGTGCCTCTTATCGAAGCCGGGCGGACCGAGTGTACCGGCCAGGGACGCTGTGGCGGACGCAGGCCGGACGCGGTCCGTACCGGTCACAGCAGCCAGGAGCAGCCCCAGATTCAGTCGGATGAGATCCACGTCCGCAACGGCAATGGTGACGTCTCCATGCACGACGACGCCTTTGTCTAGAACGGTGTTGAGCAGATCGGCCAGGTCCAGCGCGTCGTCCCCGAGTAGCGTCGGCTGGGAGATGAACCCTGCCTCGCTCTCGTCCGCCTTATTTGTTGCCACGCACAAAGTGGTACGGGGGCCAGGGCCCGGTGAACTCGAATCGGCATCCGCTCGTGCCATACCGCTCAATGATCTGCGTCAGTGCCAGTCTAAACTCGTCGTACTGATCCTCCGGAACAAGGTATGCTCCGTCCAGGATGAGGTTGGGCTGATCTCCGGTAGATCCACCGCTCGGAGCACGCAAGGCACTCGCACGAGCTTTCGCTGAAAGTACGGAATGAATCTCGTTTCCGATTCGGCCAGCGATGTCACGGGCAGTGTCCTTTTGCGCGGCGGCAAGCTTTCGCCGCAGCAGGTATGCCTGCCCCGGCGGCGCGGTCTGCGCCTGCTGCTCCACCGCGGCGAGTGCCGGATCGAGTGACACGGCCGCCTCGGCCAGCGCATGCCTGTCGGCAACCACGCGGACCGCGTATTCCCTGGCACCGGCGACGAAGTCGAGACCGTCCTGCAGTACCGGCGCACGTGCCCCAAGCATGGACGCCACGCCCTCGGAATCACCGAACATCACCCACATCGGGAGTGGCGCCACCGGACCGATGTCGCTGGCCCACGTCACCACCGCGTCGTGGGTCACGGCTCGGGGTGCGAGCCACTCCGCGTCACCTGCACGCTCTGCGACCGTGTCGCCAGCGTAGGTCGCCGCATCGAGGGAGGAGACGAGCGCGGCCAGCTCACCAAAGACGATACGGCGTACCTCGCCACCATCGATTCCCCTGGGCGCGCCCTGATCAACGTCCGTTGGGAAGACGGATGCCGGTATCACACAGTACACGTACTCGATTGTGGAGCTCACGATAACGTGAGGCGGCTTAGGTGTCGTCGCGCGCTACGCGGACAGGACCACCGGACATCCCCATTCCGAACTTCTCGCGCCATGCACGCACATCGCGCAGGCGCGCCATGATCTGCGTCTCGCGAACGATGTACTCATCGTCGTCGATATCACCAGCCTCGAGTTCCAGCTGCAGGCGCATCAGATCTTCCTTTATCGGCGTGTCGTCCGTCAGCTCCTCCTCAACGGCACGCTGCACCTTGTCAATAGTCCACATCGCGCCGTCTATCGGCCCGGTGAACGGTGCAAGGAGAATGGACGCGAGGAGTCCCACCCTAGTTCGCCTTCTCGAGCTTGAGCTTGATGTTCACGAAGTTGTACGGTGGCCACGGCCCCGTGTACTTGAACGAGAGGAGATGCTCGTACCGTCGGCTCAGCTCCTTTACAGCATCGTCAAACGCCTTTTCGTCTGCGCGATTCACCAGGAAGGCGGCGTTCATGATCATGCGATCGCCAATAACCTTGTTGCTGCGGCTCGCGACCGACGCCCGCTTGAGCTCTTCATGTACATTAGCCACGTAGCGCGACGCAGAATCCTCCAACGCGCTCTCGATCAGTCGCCCAAGCTGCATCCTGGCGAAGTAGGTGGACGACGCCGCGTTGCGGGTGATCTCGTCCTTGAGCCGACCAATCTCGTCGTTCTCTTCCTCGATACTCGTGACGACTCGGTCGCGATCCCAGCGGATCTGTACGCCGAACTCGATCTTGTCGCGCATCTTCTCGAGCACGTCGGTGAATGCGTCGTAGGTGGAGCGCAGTAGCTCGCCGACATCGTCCTCCGACCGGAACACCGTCCCAAACGACATCGGGATAACCGTGAACTCGCGCATCACGGTCTCGTTCACGAACTCGTGCGCAAGCACGTTCTCTCGCGTCGGATCGTATATCACTATGGGAGTATCGCTCACAACCGCGGCCAGATCGCTGTGGTGCACCGTATAGACCCGCGCGGAGCCTCCGATGCCGATCTCCCCGAAGTCGCGGGCGGCATCCTGGCGAATGATGCAGTACACGTACTTGCCGCCCTGAGGCGTCGCTCCCGACACCCCGTCATGCACCTCACCGGCCGAATCGCCCTGGGTTGAGAACGGGTCGTCGAGTGCGCTCATTCCGTTGTCAGTCACCTGTTGATCCATCCTGCTTATACCCCTCCACGCCAGCATCACCGGCGTATGGCCCTGCAATGATCGAACCCGCCAGCGCGACGATAAACCGAGCTGCCTGTTCCACACCAGCACCACGTAGCCGACCGAGAGTGTCGGCCCGCGTGTGCACCCGCGCCAACGACCGCAGGGTCCCTCGACTCACGGTGGCAGCGGGCCACCCTTTATCCGCGAACGCCACCGCGTCGAACAGCACGCCGGGAAGTGAACGTCGGACCCGCACCGCTGGCAAGACCGGCAGATTGCGTCCTATCTCTTCGACAGATGAACGAAACACGCCGCCGCCCCGCGCAATCGTGCATGTCACTGCCCCAACGTCGTCGATTCCATCGCAGTTGATCACCACACCGTGCAAACCCTGGCCCAGTTGCCGCCGTCCAGCGAGCCACGCTCGGGCGCCCACAAGCCCCAACTCTTCGCCTGAGCTCAGCATGACGCCTAGCGGAAGATCACGGTCAATGAGCACGGACGCCCGGATCACGGCAGCCACACCGCTGGCGTTGTCCAATGCACCAGTCCCAGCATCAGGACCACCATCAGCATCACGATGAGTGACCTAGCTAAGTACCAGCGGAATGGATCCAACAACTGCGATCCATCCCACTGGCCCGATCGCTCCGGCAGCCGTCACTCCGGCAAGTACTCCCCCACAAGCTACTAGCACAACAGACCAAGATACACACGTGATCAGCACCCCTGCCGCCCGCACCAGCAACGACACAGGTTGGCTCTTGGTATCCAGGTGCGCGACCAGCCATAACTTCGGTACCCCCCGCGACGCTTCCAGGTTCACCCCACGGCGCACCATGAAGCGCATACTCCCGCTGCCGTAGCGCGCCAGCCACCACCCGATCCCACCGGCGCCAAGCGCCAGCGCCAGCCCAGTCACCGGCCCGCATTCCGCCCCACACCCCACGTCCGCGCGCCCCAGCGCGACGACCAACCCGGCCGCGAGGAGTAGCACGCCCACCAGAGGAGTGCCCCACAGACCGGGAAACGCTGAGTACTCAAAAGGGCGCTCCACCACCAAAAAGCCAGCGTCGCGGAGCTCATTAGCACACAGTTCCCGCGCGATGCGCTCGGACTCGGATCCGGCCGGCCGACCCCGTGCCCCTATCGCCTGGAGAAGCTCCACTCCAGCTAGGGGCACGGTTCTAACACATCCCTATTATCTGCTTCACTTCTCGCATCGTCTCCCGAGCGACGGTCCCCGCGTGCTCGGCGCCGGCATCCAGCGCCTCAGTCACCCTTGCCGGATCGGCCTTGAGCTCTGCGGCGCGCGCGCGGACCGGAGCCAGTTCCGTCTCCATTGACTCGTGCAGGGCTTTCTTGCAGTCGACACAGCCCCATCCGGCACTGCGGCACTGCACCGCCACGTGCTCAACTGTCGCTTCGGGACTGAATGCCTTGTGCAGGTGATAGATATTGCATACTTCCGGCGTCCCCGGATCGTCCCGGCGCACACGTTTGGGATCGGTTACCGCGGGGCGCAGCTTGGCCCACACCGCATCCGGTTCCTCCAGCAAGCCGATGGTGTTACCAAGCGATTTGGACATCTTCGCCTGACCATCCAGCCCCATGATCCTGCGCGTCGGAGTGAGCAGTGGCTTGGGTTCGGCGAAGTAGTCCGAGTGAAACTTGGTGCTGAAGCGCCGGACGATCTCGCGCGCGAGCTCCAGATGCTGCACCTGGTCCTCCCCGACCGGTACGAGGTCGGCGCGGTACAGCATGATGTCAGCCGCCTGCAGCACCGGATAATTCAGCAATCCCGCCAGCACACTCTCTTGTCGGCTCGACTTGTCCTTGAACTGTGTCTGCCGCTCAAGCTCACCAAGCGGCGTGACGGTGTTGAAAATCCAGGCAAGCTCGGTATGTTCGGGAACCCGGGACTGGACGAAGAACGTGCAAACGTCGGGGTCGATTCCCGCTGCCATTAGCGATATCGCCATCTCGCGCCTGCGGCTGCGCAGGTCTTCCGGCTCGTACGCTGCGATGATGGCATGATAGTCAACGATGCAGAAAAAGGACTCGTACCGATGCTGCAGCTCCACCCAGTTACGCACCGCGCCGAGGTAGTTTCCTATATGAAGCTCACCAGAGGGCTGGATGCCGCTGAAAACTCGTGCCATGCGCGAAATATACGGGACACGATAGCGTGAGCGAGACTGTGTTTGATGACAAGCTGCTCGCGAGTATTCGCGATGCCGCGCTCTCCGCGGCACACGCCGGAGAGGAAATCATCCGTGCCGGCGCGGCGCGGCTGGGGAGTCTTCAGTGGCAGACGAAGGGGCCCGCCGACTATGTCACCGAGATCGATACGTCTTCGGAAGCCGTGATTCGCGAGCGGCTACAACACGCGCTCGAGCCGCACTTCGGCCACATGCCCGTGCTTGGTGAGGAGAGCTGGAGCGGCGGGATGATTCCCCACGGACTCTGCTTCGTGGTGGACCCTCTGGATGGTACCACCAACTTTCTCCACGGAGTGCCGGCATACGCGGTCTCCATCGCGGCGCTGCACGACGGCGAACCTGTCGTCGGTGTGGTGCGCCATGCAGCTCTGGACGAGACGTACTCGGCCATCCGCGGCGCTGGCGCGTGGCTCAACGGGGAGCGGATGCGCGTGTCCTCAATCGTGGACCCCGCACGCTCACTTATCGCAACCGGTATCCCGTTTGGCGGACGCAAGGACGTCGCACGATACGCGCGACAGCTCGTCCCCGTGGCGGCGGCCACGGCTGGACTGCGCCGTGCTGGAGCGGCAGCCCTCGATCTCGCCGGCGTCGCGGCGGGACGATACGAGGCCTTCTGGGAGCTGCAGCTATCCCCCTGGGACATCGCCGCTGGAATACTCATGATCGAGGAAGCTGGCGGAGTGGTGACCGATCTGGATGGTCGCCGCGCGAATATCGAGAGCTCACCGCTCGTGGCCGGCAGCCCCGCCATGCACGCGTGGCTCATCGACGTGCTCCAGTCCAGCGAAAGCCCAGGTACCGCGTGAAGCTCATCGAGTGCGTCCCGAATTTCTCGGAGGGGCGCGACATTGAAGTGGTGCACGGAATCCGCGATCGGATCGCAGCGGTTGTCGGAGTATCCATTCTCCACGTGACAGCCGACGCATCGCACAACCGCTCCGTCATAACCTTTGTCGCGCCGGCGGAAGTAATGCCCGACGCGGCGTTCGCGGCGATACGCGCTGCGCGTGACCGCATCGATCTGTCGCAACATGCGGGTGTGCATCCGCGCATTGGCGCGGCAGACGTCGTCCCGTTCATACCGCTCGACGGGGCGACGATGGAGGACTGCATCGCAATCGCGCGATCGGTTGGGGAGCGGGTCGGCACGGAGCTGGAAATTCCCGTCTATCTGTATGAGCGCGCAGCAACCCGACCGAGCCGACGCAATCTCGCCGACGTACGGCGTGGCGGCTTCGAAGGGCTGCGGAGCTCGATCCAATCTGCCGTTGAGAAGGAGCCGGACTTCGGCCCCAGACACATGCACCCCACCGCCGGAGCAGTCGCCATCGGCGCTCGCCCATTCCTCATCGCGTTCAACGTGTACGTCGGCGGGGTGGAGGCGATGCCGGCAGCAAGAGACATCGCGCGCGCAGTGCGCGAGTCGAGTGGCGGCCTTCCGTGCGTCAAAGCACTCGCACTGGAAGTCGACTCGCAGGCACAGGTCTCGATGAATCTGGTAGACATCGACCGCACCCCCTTATCAGTTGCGTTCGACGCCGTTGAGCGCGAGGCTACAGCACGAGGAACAGCGGTGACCTGGAGCGAGGTGATAGGGCTGGTCCCCGAGCGCGTAGCGTTCGACGTAGCAGCAAGCCGACTGCGCCTTCGGGATTCGCTTGCGGAGCACGTGCTCGAACGACGAATTCTCCACCAGCGCGAGAGCGCGACCGCGGTGAGCGGCTACCTGGTTGCCGTCGGCGGCGGTGATCCATTTCCTGGAGGCGGCAGTGTGGCAGCCATCGCGGGGGCGCTCGCCGCCTCACTCGTGCGAATGGTCGCCACGCTCACTCTCGGCCGACAACGCTATTCCGACGTCGAGGACGAGATGCGCAACACCATATCCGAAGCTGAACAGCTTGCGACGGATCTGGAGTCGCTCGCCGAGCGCGATGCGGAAGCGTACGCGCAAGTCGTCGACGCGCGGAAGCTGCCGACAACAGAGCCGGAAGGCACGGCACGGCGTGCGATGGCGATCGAGACAGCTCTTTTCGCCGCAGCGCACGTGCCGCTTGAGGTGGCTCGTCTCTCCGAACAGGTCATGACACTCGTTGCCTCCGTTGCACAACGTGGCAACCCCAACGCGCTCACCGATGCAGGTGTGGCCGCACTCATGGCGAGCGCCTCCTGCACCGCTGCCGCCTACAATGTTCGTGTCAACGTCAAGGCGCTCGGTAAGGTCCAGGGCGCCCGCGAGCTCAGCGAAGCCGCGCTCGCACTTGTCGCGTCGGTAGAGAAAAGCGCCAGAGAAGTCGCGGACCTAGTCAACACTACGCTCTGACCTGCGGCGCTGCTGCTACCGCTACTGCTACAGTTGCGTCAGAATCACGGGACCGGACGCTGTCACCGCGATCGTGTGCTCAAAATGAGCCGCACGTGACTTGTCCGCTGTGACCACAGTCCAGCGATCGCCCAACTGTCGCGTCTTGTGGCTTCCAATCATTACCATCGGCTCGATCGCGATGGTCAGGCCAGCAGTCAACTTCACGCCACGCTTGGGCTTGCCATAATTTGGCACCTGCGGGTCCTCATGAAAGGTGGAGCCGATACCGTGGCCCACCAGATCGCGAGTGACATTGAAGCCGGCAGACTCCACCACATCCTGCACGGCTGCGCCGATATCACCGATGTGATTCCCAGGCTGCGCAGCATCAATACCCGCCTGCAGCGACTCACGAGTCACGTCCAACAGCCGCTGCGACTCGGCGTCAATCTTTCCGATTCCAACTGTTGTCGCCGAGTCGGTGTGATATCCCTCCAGCTGAACGCCTACGTCAATGGAGACAAGATCACCCTCATGGATCTCGCGCTTCGCGCTCGGAATTCCATGCACGATCTCGTCATTGATCGAGGCACAGACACTGCCGGGGAACCCGTACAGCCCCTTGAACGATGGCGTTGCGCCGACGTGCGAGCGGATGAACTCCTCGACCATCTGGTCCACGTCCAGCGTCGTCATTCCGGCTCGAATGTCGTGCTCCACCAGCTGCACCGCACCGGCCAGAATGCGACCGCCGCGTGCCATAATGTCGATTTCACGCTGGGACTTGAGTTGTATCATCTGTCTAACTCCTGCCTGCCACCAGGTGGACCGTGCTCAGCGGCGCTGCGCCTGTGCGAGAGCGTCCGCCGCGCGGACGGTGACTTGATCCACCGGCCCGATCGCATCAATGCGATACACCGGGACATCGTGCTCATCGTACCAGCGGATCACCGGCGCGGTCAGCTCGTCGTAAACGCTGAGCCTGGTGCGAATTGCGGCCGGCTCATCGTCCTTGCGCCGGATGAGCTTGCCGCCGTCTCCCTTGGGGCACGCATCGCCCGGCTGCAGATCACCGTAGGGCGTCTGGCAAACCTCACACGTTGCTCGCGAGCTGAGTCGGCGAATCAACTCATCGTGATTGGCCTCGAACAGGAGTACCGCGTCCACCTTGCGACCGATCGCCTGCAACGTCTGCGCGAGCCCTTCAGCCTGCGGAACCGTGCGAACGGCGCCGTCGAGAATGGCTCCCCCGTCGTTGTCGGACGAGGCAATGGTATCACGCAGGATGCCGAGGATCACGGAGTCGGGGACGAGCTCGCCGCGCTCCATGTACTGCTTCGCTTTGAGCCCGAGCGGCGTTCCTTCACGCAGCGCCGCTCGGAATAGATCTCCGGTTGCAACCTTAGGAATGCCAAGGCGAGCTGCTAGCAGCTCGCCTTGCGTCCCCTTCCCCGCCCCAGGCGGTCCCAAGAGAACGATAATCACAGTTGTCTTGTAAGGATCAGATGTTGGTCAGGATCCTGCAAAAGCACTCTGGCCACGGAAACGCACCCGACCCTTCTTCATGAAGCCATCATACTTGCGCAGCAGCATGTGCTGGTTGACCTGCGCGAGTGTGTCCAGCGCAACTCCGACAACGATGAGCAGCGAGGTTCCACCAAATCGGAACGGCACATTGACCATGTCGGCAATGAAGATCGGAAGCAGCGCGATGAAAGTCAGGAAGATCGCACCCGGAAAGGTGATCCGGGAGATCACGTTATCGACGTACTCAGCCGTCTTCGCCCCGGGCTTCACGCCCGGAATAAATCCGCCCTGCTTCTTCAGATTCTCGGCGATGTCCACCGGATTGAAGATGATGGCGGTGTAGAAGTAAGTGAAGAAGATGATCAGTATGGCCGACAGCACGTAATACAGCCACGTACCCGGCTGCAGGTGCTCCGCCACCGCCGCAGCTGCCGGAGTGTTGGGGAAGAACTGAGCGAATGCGCCAGGGATCACTATCACCGATTGGGCGAAGATGATCGGCATCACGCCCGCGGTGTTGATTCGCAACGGTATGAAGTTCCGTGACGCCTCGCGCATGCGGCCACGAGACATGGTGCGCTGCGGGATCTGAATCATGATCCGGCGCGCCGCCATCGTTATCGCCACCGTACCTGCAACGACACCGACCATCACCAGCCCGAGAATGATCAGGGAGAACGGCCCGACCGCCTGCGTGGTGACGAACTTGAACGTGTCCAGAATGCCGGGCCAGAAACGCTCGACAATGGAGAAGAAGATGATGAGCGATGCGCCGTTTCCGAGGCCTCGCTCAGTGATCTGCTCGCCAAGCCACATCACGAAAACAGCACCAGTGGTCAGGAACAGCACCATCTGCAGCTTGAACCCGAACCCCGGGTTGATCACTGCATTCTGCAGCGACGAAGTGAACAGCGCGAAGCCCCATCCCTGCACCACAGCCAGGACGACGGTGATGTAGCGAGTCCACTGATTGATCGTCTTCCGCCCTTCCTCGTCCTTCTGCATCTTCTCGACCTGAGGCACAACCGCGCCCGCGATCTGAATGAAGATGGACGACGAGATGTACGGCATGATGCCGAGTGCAAAAACTGTCGCCCGCGACAGACCGCCGCCGACGAATAGATCGTACAATCCCAAAAGTCCGCCACTCCCCTTGCTCGCGAAGAAGTCCGTGAGCGCGACCACATCGATTCCCGGTGCCGTGATGTGCGCACCGAGCCGATACAGGACGAGACAGAGGAAGGTGAACTTGATCTTATCCCACAGCTCGGTGTTCCGCGTGATGTCCGCGACAGCCGCTGCGGGATTGTTC
>JBPCQO010000062.1:0-4411 GCA_050998035.1 Gemmatimonadaceae bacterium
GGTCCGCTCGCGCGGACATTGAACGAATGTGGCTACGTTCTGCCGCCGGTCCCCAATCTTTTCTTCACGCGCGACACCGTCATCGGACTCGGCAAGCACGTCATGGTCGGCTCCATGCGCTACGGCATTCGTTGGCCGGAGGAGCTCATCATGAAAGCACTCTTCGCCTATAATCCGCTGCTAGCCAATGCCGGGCTGTTGTACGACGGGTCGGTGGAGCGCCGCGTGAACTACACGCTTGAGGGTGGCGACGTGCACTCCCTGCGTCCCGATCTGCTCATTATCGGATTCAGTGAGAGGTCCAGTCCCGCCGCGATCGATGAGCTCGTGTCGCTGGTCTTTGCCAGTACCGCGATCACGGATGTTGTGATCGTGGTGATGCCCAAGGAGAACACGGCTATTCACCTGGACATGATTTTCAGCCAGGTGGACCGGGAGCACTGCGTGGTCCACGCGCCGCACTTCATTGGTCCGGAGCGGCTATCCGTGCTGCACTGGCGCAAGGGCGACGTGACCATGCGCGAGATGCCCAACGTCTTTGCGGCGTTAGCCGAGTGCGGGATGCGCGTTGAGCCAATCATATGTGGCGGCAGCAGGCGCATCATTCAGGAGCGGGAGCAGTGGGCGTCCGGGTGCAACTTTGTGGCTGTGCGTCCGGGGGTGGTACTGAGCTATGCGCGCAACGAAGCGACACTCACCGAGATGCAGCGGGCCGGCTACAGGATCGTGACATCAGAGGCTTTTCTCACGGGTACCGACCGCGTGGGCGACGACGACCGTGCCGTGATCACTTTCGAAGGGAGCGAGCTGGTCCGCGGCGGTGGTGGGCCTCGGTGCATGTCGTGCCCCATCGAGCGGGACGAGGCGTGGTGATGACGGATGGGGGGAAGGGGGGCACTATAGCCACGTCGGGAATGAATCTCAGCACGTTATCATACGCCGTTGTCGACGTGGAAACGACGGGCGGTAGTCCGCGTTATGGCCACCGCATAACGGAGATATCGGCTGTGCTCGTGCAGCACGGGCACATCGTTGAGATCTACGAGCAGCTGGTCAACCCGGGGCGTACGATCCCGCCGTTCATCACGCATCTCACCGGGATCAGCGAGCGGATGGTGGCCGATTCGCCATGCTTCGCCGAGATCGTTCCGGAGGTAGTGGGGGCGTTAGCGGGTAACGTTTTTGTCGCGCACAATGCCACATTTGACTGGCGCTTTGTCAGCTCCGAGCTGGAGCGCGCGGTGGGCAAGACTCCCACTGCACTCACGCTCTGCACCGTGAGACTCGCGCGTACGCTCCTGCCTCAGCTGGTGCGCAAGTCGCTGGATCACGTGGCGCACCACTACGGAGTGCTCGACATCGCGGCCCGTTACCCGCTCAAGCGTGGCACAAGGCACAGTGCCGCTGGTGACGCAATCGTCACCGCGCACTGCCTGGTGCGCATGATCGACGACGCAGCGGACCGGGGCATTACCACGTGGGAGCAGCTGCAGCAGACGTCCGGGGCGCGCGGCTCGCGTTCACGCAAGCGGCCCAGCGCCACGCCTCGGTCCACTCTGGATGATACCGCCGCGTGAGGGCAAAATGAGGAGTCATACATGAGTGCACCGACGCCGCTAGTTCAGTCGCGCAACATTGGTGCGCTGCGCGTCCATGCGATTCAGGCTGGGGGGCAGCGGCTGGACGGCGGGGCGATGTTCGGTGTGGTCCCCAAGCCGCTATGGGAGCGCCGCATCGCGGCCGACGAACGCAATCGCATCCCACTGGGCATGCGCTGTCTTCTGATCGAGCACCCGAGCGGTCTTATCCTGATCGATACCGGGGCCGGGAACAAGGAGAACGCCAAGTTCGTTGATATCTACGGGCTGGAGAACGGCGGCGCGAACGGACGTACCGCTCTGGAGGACGGACTGGCCCAGGTAGGTGTCAGGCCCGAGGACGTGGACATCCTCATCAACACGCACCTTCATTTCGATCACGCGGGCGGCAATACCTTCACGGACGAGAGCGGTGCTGTGCAGGTGAGTTTCCCGCGCGCGCGTCACTTCGTTCAGCGCGGCGAGTACGAGTACGCCACGCACACCAACGAGCGGACCGCCGCCAGCTACTTTGAGCGCAACTACGTGCCCACCATGACCTCGGGTCAGTTGGAGCTGATCGAGGGGAATCGCGAGATAGTGGACGGGATCAGCACGCTGGTGACGCCGGGCCACACGCCGCACCACCAGAGCATCGTCATAGATTCCGCGGGCGAACGGGCGGTGTATCTAGGCGATGTTGTTCCCAGCCACGCACACCTGCCGCTGGCGTGGATCATGGGCTACGACGTAGAGCCGTTGGTGACGCTCGAGTCCAAGCGGGCGCTGCTGCGGGACGCGGAGCGGGAAGGGTGGACCGTGATTTTCGAGCACGATGCTGCGGTCCCGTGGGGCCAAGTTGTGAACGACGGAAAGGCATACGGCTTGCGTCCCGTGATTGAGTAACGTAGCTTTGAAGGCTTAGTAAGTATTACGAGCATTGCACCTAGTACAATGCGGAAAGTGGTTGTGCCTCTGGCGCGACCCACCCTCTGGCCCTCATCGTGTCCCAGGACATAACTGAGGTGTGCTGCAGGCGTCCTGGTTTGATCACACCTTGCTTCACCGCCTGGTGAGATTTGGCGCGGGCTCCTGTTTCCGGAGACCCGCGTTTTTCGTTTCCTTAAGAATCGAGGCTTTCGCTTATCCCCCCAGACGTCAAAGGTCCGCGCGTAAATCGTCAGATCCGTTTCTCGCCACTGCGCGTCATCGGTGACGACGGTAGCCAGCTCGGTATCATGGATGTCGACACCGCTCTAAGCCGAGCTCAGGAGCTCGGACTCGACTTGGTCGAGGTCGCCCCGCTTGCACGTCCACCGGTGGTCCGAATTATGGACTTCGGCAAGTACAAGTTCGAGCAGGCGAAGATGGCTCGGCAGGCCAAGAAGAAGCAGCATGTGATCGAGCTCAAGGAGGTGAAGTTCCGCCCCGGGATCGACGATCACGACTTCAACACCAAGGTGCGGCACGCGCGCGAGTTTTTGGGCGATGGGAATAAGGTGAAGGTCACGCTGATGTTTCGGGGACGGCAGATCGCCCACCCGGAGCTTGGCCGCAAGGTCGTAATTCGCGTCGCGCAGGACCTGGCCGACGTGGCGAAGATCGAGGCGGATCCCAAGTTCGAAGGGAAGTCTATGACGATGATTCTTGCTCCCAAGTGACCCAAGTGAGGGGTTAACGCATGCCGAAGATGAAGACGCATAAGGGCGCGAAAAAGCGGTTCTCCGTCACGGGGACCGGCAAGGTCCGGCGCAATAAGGCGGGTAAGAGCCACATCCTGACGAAGAAGTCAGCGAAGCGGAAGCGCAATCTGCGCCGCCCAGGGCTCATTGCCACGCCAGGTGAAGAAAAGATGATCAAGCGTCTGCTGGTCGCGTAGCGACCAGCAGACGCTGCAGGGGCGATCAACAGGTCGCCCATCCCATAGATCCCAAGGAGGTCTCCCATGCCACGGGTACGATCCAACGTTGCGCGACTGAAGCGCAAGAAGCAGGTAATGAAGGCCGCGCGCGGTGCATTTGGCGCGCGCAGCAAGCTGTGGAAGTCCGCCAAAGAGAACGTTGAGCGCGGCTGGGTCTACGCGTACCGCGACCGCAAGAATAAGAAGCGTGAGTTCCGCCGCCTCTGGATCGTGCGCATCAACGCCGCCGCCCGGCTGCACGACATGAACTACAACACGTTCATCTGCGGTCTGGACAAGGCTGGCATCGAGATCGACCGGAAGGTGCTGGCGGATCTCGCGGTGCGCGACGCGGCTGCTTTCGGGATGCTGGCTGACCAGGCTCGTAACGCGCTCAAGAGCATGCAAACGGCGGCGTAATAGCCGACGCGCGTTTGGCTGCAATTTTTGGTAGAGCGGGGCACCGTCACATTGGCGGTGCCCCGCTGCCGTTCGGCGAATCCTCTCTGATGGTCATGATCGTGCTTGCGCCAGGGAATCATACTCAACATGTGCATTCGAGACGGCAGTGACTCTGCTGCTCAGCTTTCTGGCCCCCACAACCATCCCAAAGTGGCTGCGGGGGACTAACGCTCACCTGATGAACAGGCGACCCCTCGACGTCCTGCTCAACGGAAGGCTGTCAGAGGTCGTGGTCGCGATCGAGAACGAGAGGAGTGGGGCGTTCGCCTGAGTTGGGCGCGTGGAGCACATTCGGCACAGGCAAAACGGTGGTCGCCAGTTGAACCGCTGTTGAACGATGCGGTTCTGGGGCGCGTCTTCCCGTACGACGCTGACGCTGCACCGGAGTCCGCGTTTGCTGCCGGCTGTACCCCGTCAGGGCAGGGGGCGGGACGGTTCGACATACCTGATCTCACCCGGTCTGGTACTTCGC
>JBPCQO010000155.1:0-10491 GCA_050998035.1 Gemmatimonadaceae bacterium
GTCGCGCACCGCGTGGTGAAGGCTGATGTCGCGAGTCTCTACCCGTCGCTCATGCGCGAGTATCGCATTGGGCCGTCGCGCGATCGGCTGGGTGCCCTCCTGACCTTGGTCGATGGCCTGGTACAGCGCCGCCTGCACGCAAAGGCAATGGCGCGTGCGGCCGCACCCGGATCGACGGAGCGGTACACGCACGAAGCGATGTCGGCCGCGCTCAAGATTGTCGTCAACTCGGCCTACGGCTACCTCGGCGCGGGCGGACTCACCCGCTTTGCGGATGTGCACGCCGCCAACGAGGTGACGCGCCACGGTCGCGAAGTCCTGGCACTCATGTGCCGCGAGCTTCGCCAGCGCGGTGTCACGCTGATAGAAGCTGATACAGACGGCGTGTACTTCGCCGTCCCGGACGAGTGGAGTGAGGCGGACGAGCGGCGTGTCGTGTCAGAGGTCGCCACGCTCTTGCCACCCCTGGTTCAGCTCGAGTTCGAAGGTCGCTATGCAGCGATGTTATCGCACGAACCGAAGAACTATGCGCTCGTAGGTTATGGCGGCACACTGCTCCTCAAGGGCGTCGCATTTCGCTCCAGCCGCTCGGAGGCGTTCGGCGATGCGTTTCTTCGGGCGGCGATCAAGCGACTGCTTGAGGACGATGTGGCTGGCGTCCGCGAGATCTATCTCGCGACGATTATCGCACTCCGCACTCGCGCGCTCCCAACGTACGAGGTATCGTCAAGGGTGCGTCTCACAAAGACACCTCAAGAGTACCTCGCGACGAGAACCAAGCGTCGAGAGCTCCCATACGAAGCGCTGCTTGGAACCGGGCAGACCACCTGGAGTATCGGCGATCGCGTTCGCATCTATCGCAAGCGGAACGGGGAGAGCGGTCTGACCGTGTCAGCCGAGGAGAGCACCGCTGCCAGCGATCCACGCGACTATGACGTGGATCACTACGTGCGCCTGTTGCGCACTGCATATGCTGAACGACTTGCGCGCGCATTCAGGCCGGAGGACTTCGCGACCGTGTTCGCGGACCATGATCAGTTCTCGCTCTTCACACCGCCGATAGAATTGATACGCACCGTGCTGACGACGATGCCGCAGACAAAATTTTGAGGGGCCTGTCGTCTGCCGTCCGCTCCGCGTCGCCTGACGAACGCTACGCCGGAGGAGGGAACTCTGGAAAGCTCGTCGCGTGGCCGCTCATTCATTACCGTGCATAGCCGGACACGCGCGCCGGCTACGTAGCTGGCCGGAGCGGCATTTCGTTGTTCACGGCGTGTTCACCTCGTTGTTCTGCCACGCAGCCTTATCGTCCCGGACCGCGAGCAATGTCGGGACCTTGTGGCGCGAGATATCGGCTCCCCTGCGCTTCTCGCCGTCCGAGCCGTCCGCGTGAGGGAGGAACCGTTCGCTGAGCGACAGCACGTCACTTGCGATCCCCGGCATGAGAGCGTTTGCCTTCACGCCGAGCCACGTTGTTGCGGGCATGATGAGCTCGGCATCGCCGTGCACGCAGGAATCCACGATCATGCACGCGGCACGACGAGCGTCGATACTCAAGCCGGGCAACGAATCGGCAGCGGTGAACCAGGCGTATTCGTCCTCCAACTTCCCCTTGAATTCCGCGTGACGCGGACTGCCGGTCCGCATGAGACCGGGACAGACGGTTGTGACATACACACCGTCGCGCTTGACGGCCGCACGCGTTCCTTCGGAGAATCCTGCAAGCGCGAACTTGCTCGCGCAGTACGGCAGTAGATGTGGAACAGCGATCTTGCCACCGATGGATGAGATGTTCAGAATGCGTCCGTGGCCGCGTTCGCGCATGCCGGGCAGAAAAGTCATCGTGGTATACAGCGGGCCGTAGAAGTGCGTCTGCATCGCCTCTTCGTAATCGGCGATCGTCATCTCCTCTGGCGGACCGACGGCGATGACACCGGCGTTGTTCACGAGAACATCAACCTGCCCGAAACGAGCATACGCCGCCTCCCGCAGCCGCTCGACATCTTCTCGAACTGTGACATCGGCTACCACCGCGAGCACGTCTGCACCCGAATCGGACAGCTCGGCGCGAGCCCGCTCCAGCTCCTCCGCATCGCGTGCGCAGATCACCAGTCGCGCACCGTGCGCCGCGAACTCGCGCGCCATGACGAGCCCCAGGCCGCGGGAGCCGCCCGTTATGAGGACGACCTTGTTCTTGAGTTCGTAGAACCGGCGTGCGCGTACAAGCGATCGCGCGCCGAGGACGGCGCCGCCGATGAGACCACCGATTATTGTGTTCCGAGTGATACTTGGCATGACAGTTAAAGGAGAACGGATCGTGCCATCAGCCCCAATGATGCTCGGGTAGGCAGTCCCGATTGGGGATGCGACCGCTTGTGTGATGGAGGCTGCAGAACGATGTACTCGATCATGTCCGCGGCGGTCGCCCGCATCCGCACGACGAGTGACGGGTGCTGATGTTTGAGGGATCCGGCGCACGCAGACACCGTGCAATGCGGAGCGTGGGCTGGCGACGTACCTTACGTGGTACTGATACGCCGCCACGCCGTTCTCCCCACGCTCCGCATGAGATTTCGCCCTCCTCTCGCCGACCACCCGTGGTTGGGTGCGCTGTCCACCGTGATCGTTGGATTGCTCATCTTCGGGGTGGGCATGCCCTGGCTGTCGCACGAGCAGCCAAACTGGCCGGCTGCGATCTTCAGTTCGGTATTATTGGGGATCTACACCTACGTGGCCCGCACTGGTACGGCTCGGTTCCAGGCATATTTCCTGGCGGGAATCGGAGTCATTGGGCTGCTAGTCTATGGCTCCGTAACGATCGCGAATGGAATCCCGGAGCATAGATCAGAACGCCTCGCTTGGGCATTCGTCGTTGCCCTTCCCGTTCTCTGCCTCGTGCTGGCGTGGATAATCTACCGCCGGGCTCCCGGACGCAAATGAGCAGACTGGCTCAGCACTCACCGCTATTGATGCCTGTCACGGCAGGCCGAGCCGCGCGAGTTTCTCTCCACTTCGCAGCCATGCTTGCGCTAGTGTGCAGCGCGATTGCTTCGATCGCCGCCCAGTCATCGGGTGATGCCGTTGCTCCAGCCACCGATTCCGTTGTGGTCATCCACGCCGGTCGCGTGTTCGACAGTGAGCGCGGCGTACTGCTTTCGGCCCGCGACATTCTCGTCCGCGGCGGCCTTATCTCCGCCGTTGGCGAGCATCTTTCAGTCCCAGTAGGCGCACGCATCATCGATCTCACGCGCTACACCGTACTCCCGGGGCTCATCGACGCGCACACCCACCTTCTCATGGAGCACCCCGGCAACGAGACGTCGGGACAGACAGCTGTGCGTGAGCTCGTGCGCGAAGGCGATTTGCTGCGCGCGTTGCGCGGCGCGGCACGGGCCCGCAGCTATCTCGACGCCGGGTTTACGGCGCTGCGCGACTTGGGGAACAGCGGACGCTTCGCCGACGTGGCACTCAAGCAGGCGATCGCCGAAGGCAGTCTGCCTGGCCCACGGCTGTACGTCTCGGGGCCCGGGCTCGCGCCCGAAGGCGGTCAGATGGATGGCGTCGACGCGCGCTACCGAGCACTTGTCGATGACGAATACCGCGTGGTGCACGGTCCCGACGATGCGCGACAGGCGGTACGGGAGAACGTGGTTCATGGCGTTGACGTCATCAAGCTCTACTCCAACGCATCGCCCAACCCCACTTACTTGAGTGTGGCCGAGATGCGCGCTGCTGTTGACGAAGCGCACCTCATGGGCGTGCGCGTTACGGCGCACGCGACCACGGATCTCGCTGTTCACCGTGCTGTCGAGGCCGGTGTCGACGCAGTGGAGCACGGGCGCGGCGTAGCTGATAGCACGCTCGTGTTCATGCGGCAGCACGGTGTCGTGCTCGTCCCCACGGAGTGGGACCGATGGCTCGTCGACCGGCAACTCGCACACATTCCAGCATCTGCGCGCCCATCCGATGCACGCATAGACTCGCTGCTGGCTCAGGGATACGACCGCGTGCGTCGAGGCGCGCGCGCGGGGGTGACGATTGCAGCTGGCTCGGATTTCTACATCGACGTCGGCGTCCCGCGTGGCACTGCGGCCAAGCACATGCTCTTCGCGTATGCGGCCGGAGGCCTGTCACCTTCCGCCGTGCTGCAGAGCGCCACTATCAATGCCGCTCGCCTCATCGGCGATGCACGCCTCGGCGTCGTAAAGCCAGGCGCGTACGCCGATCTCGTAGCGATCGACGGCAACCCGCTCGCTGATCTCAAAGCGATCGAGGGCGTGCGGTTTGTGATGCGAGGCGGCGCGGTCATGGTGAGGGAGCCGTAGCGCACGGCGGCGCATGCTGTAAGCACTGTCACATTTCATCTGGCGAGAGAACTCCGAATGAATCCACAGCACGAAGGCACTCCGTCCGATGCAGCTACATGGCCACCGTTACCGTACGCGGAGTGGAGGGATAGCTGTCAGACACTGCACCGGATGACACAGATTGTTGGCAAGGTGCGCCTCGCGCTCGAGCCGATGATGAACCACTGGTGGCAGGTGCCGCTCTACGTCAGCGTGCGTGGACTCACGACTTCGCCCATGCCGGCAGGAACGCGGCTCCTTGAAGTCGAGTTTGACTTCATAGACCACGTTGTCTCGCTTCGCACCAGCGACGGACAGCATGCATCCATAGCACTCGCGGCACGCCCCGTCGCTGATTTCTACGGTGACTTCATGCGCGCACTGGGACTGGTGGGCGTTAACATCGGGATCTGGCCCATACCCGTCGAAGTTGAAGGCGCGCTTCCTCTCGATCAGGACCGGGAGCACGCATCGTACGACCCGGAGGCGGTGCACAGATTCTGGCGCACGTTGGTCCGGGTGGATCGAATCCTCCGCGTATTCCGTGCGGAGTTCATTGGCAAGTCCAGCCCGGTACACTTCTTCTGGGGGAGTTTCGATATTGCCGTAACGAGGTTCTCCGGCCGCACCGCGCCACCCTATCCAGGTAGCGCTCCGAACCTGGGCGACTGGGTCATGCGCGAGGCGTACTCACATGAAGTAGCCAGCGCGGGCTTCTGGCCCGGCAATGACATGTTCCCGCACGCCGCGTTCTACGCGTACGCATACCCGGAGCCCGAAGGTTACGCCACCGCGCGAGTGGGACCGCAATCCGCCTTCTACAGCAACGACGTTCGCGAGTTCATCCTTCGGTACGACGACGTGATAGCATCGCCCGATCCCGACGCGGCAATATTGGAGTTTCTCCACACGACGTACGCGTCGGCGGCTGATCGGGGACGTTGGGACAGGTCGGCACTCGAGCGTACATCAGGCAAATTGTAGACGCCAGTGTCGACTGAATCGCGCATGACCATCACGCTCGACACCGCGCCAAAGTCCGAAGACATCGCCCAAGTTCGCGCCGGTCTCATGGCCTTTAACCAAGCCGCCGTCGGCAACGCCTCGTTCCAACCACTCGCACTGTACGTGCGCGACGATGTGGGAGCGATCCGCGGTGGACTCGTCGGGTATCTCGCCTGGAGTTGGCTCTCGATCGATCTACTCTGGCTTGACGAATCCCTGCGCAGGCAAGGCTACGGCGCCGCCCTGCTCTTGGAGGCCGAGCGCACGGCCCAAGCGGCTGGGTGCGTCGCGGCGCGGCTGGATACGTACGAATTTCAGGCGCGGCCCTTCTACGAGCATCACGGCTACCGTGTCTACGGTGAGCTGGAAGGGTATCCGGCAGGTACGCGGCAGTACTTTCTTATGAAGGTGCTGTGACCATCGTCCAGCTTCCCCGGTGACTGCCCACCTAAGCGCTGCGGCCGAGGCGGTTGTGCGCTAACGCTCGCTGCGCTGCATTCATTCCTTTACCTACGCAGCTTAACTCTGCGGTAGACAGCCAGCCACTCACTTCAAAGGGAGTCTCGCACCGTGTCACTACAGCCGGTAGTCCGGCCCGCCACCCTCGCCGACGCCTCCGCGCTCGCGTCGCTCCGTTACGATTTCCGTGCCGCCATCGGGCCGCCAGAGGAAAGTGAAGCGGTGTTCGTAGCGCGTTGCGAACGCTGGATGGCTCAGCGACTCGCGGCCGGTCTTGTTTGGCGCTGTTGGGTGACGGAGCACTCAGGTGAGATTGTCGGAACGATTTGGCTTCAGCTGATCGAGAAGGTCCCGAATCCCGTTATGGAACCGGAGGCGCACGGATACGTCACGAACTTCTTTGTGCGTGAGCCTGTGCGCGGCGTCGGCCTCGGTTCGGCCTTGCTCGCCGCCGTGATGCGCGAGAGCGAGGCCACGCAACTCGATGCCGTGATTCTGTGGCCGACTCCGCGTAGCCGCGCGTTGTATGAGCGGCATGGGTTCGCCGTGCGCGACGACCTGCTTGAGCGGCGGCCGGCTTCGCTTCCGTTCGCACCGTGACCAGGGTTGGTCTTAAGCGTGCATGTGCTACCCATCGAAGAATTGTCCGAGTCCGCAGCCGCGCATTGTCGGGCTCCGTAGCCTCGAAGTCAAAGAGTGCATTGTGCGTCGGCCGAAGAGATCGAATGGCTGGATTACGCCCGAATGGTAGCTGGCATACATGTGTTTGCTACGGTAGCCTTGCCCATCTACACTGGATGTATGGATGACAACCCAGATCACGCTGCGACAGATTGAGGATCGATTGGCGCGACGTTCCCCAAGGAGATCACAGACGCGCTCAACGTAGGACCGGGCGATCGGCTAACTGTGGTGCACACCGCTAAGGGAATCTTGCTCACCCCATCTGACCCGGACTTCACCGCCGGGATGCGGGCTTTCGACGCGGTGAGCGCGGAGTATGGAAACGCGTTGCCCGATCTGGCGTCGAAGTGACCGAGGTGCGTAGCGCACCTGAGTGGGTGTGGGGTTCGCGCGTTCTGCTCGATCGTGATTATCGACTGAATCGCGGTCACGACTCGGTATGGCGCGTACCAGACTTATACCGCGATACCGTGAGCTTCACAGCCCATTAGTCAGAAAACCTCAAGGCACACCCGGTACTGGCGCCGACTGCGTATCGGTGTCCTGCGACTTCGGTCGCAGCTTGAGCTGCTGGCCGAAGTTCCGTGAAAGAGTCAGGTACAGCCCGCGCTGGCCGAAGTGTCGCTCGGTCAGCTGGATCACCCGCCCGTTGGCCGTGCGATAGCCGAACTTCATCAGGTTGAACGGGTCGGCGACGCGAAGCGATATGTTCCCATGATCGCCCCATAGCTTGCGGCGTACCGCGAGGTTCGTGGACACGAACGCCAGCTGCGTGCCGCCCTCGGTCGCGGACGGTGCGCGATAGTTCGCGAACAGCTGCACGTCAGTCACCGCGGAGAACTTCCATGTCGCATTCGTCCGCACCGACCAGACGACGGCGCGGGCTGAAAGATTCCCGGCGAGGTTCGACGCGTCGCTGGTGTAGCGGTACACGCTCCCGCCGCTGAAGAGAGAAACTGGGCCGCGGTGATAGGTGAGGTTGAGGTCCGCACCTGCCGTCATCGTGCTCGCGACATTGTCGTAGGTGCTGAGCGTTACCCCGCTGGCGTCCACCGTCTGGATGAAGCGCACCGCGTGCGCGGTATTGCGCAGGTAGGGATTGAGTTGAATGGAGCCCCACGTACGTCCCTCCTGCAGTCCGAGCTCGAACGCGTTGGTGTACTCCGGACGCAGTGCGGGATTGCCGCGGAACACGGTCCGAGCATCTGCGCGGTACTCGATCGGGGTGAGCTGATACGGATTCGGCCGGCTGATGCGACGCGAATAGCTCAGCTTTGCCTGTCGTAGCGGGGTGAAGTTATACGAGAGGATACCGCTGGGGAACGCGCTGGCGTAGTTGTTGTCATAACGACTGTCGTACTGCTGGGTCGACGTTGACGCATTGGGCAGGTTGAGTCGCGTGGCCGCGTGCTCCAGCCGGAGCCCCGCCTGCGCCTGTACCTTGCTCACCTGCTGCGACAGCACTGCGTAGGCGGCGGCTATCTGTTCGCGGTAATCGAACGACGTTGTGCGTGCCGGGGCCGGTACGTACAGCGCACTCGCCGAGTCGTAGTACGCGGCAGTGAAGTCGTTGGTAAGGCTGCGCACGGTCCCCTTGAAGCCTGACTCCAGCTTCGAGGCGGTACCGAAAGGATGCGTGTAGTCGGTCTGGAGAGTCCAGGACGGAAAGGCATCCGTCGTGTAGTCGTGCTCGCGCCGTGTAGATGTCAGGCCGGTCGATATGTCCGCCTGATGCAGCGCGCCCGATAGATCCGTGTTGCCGGTGCCGTAGTTATTCGAGTAGCGCAACTCACTCGAGAATGTCGTCGCCTTCGCTCCTCCCGTGCGGCGGAATGCGACTGTGTAATCCTGTGACGTGTTGCGCGAGAGTCGGTTGCTGAACTGATCGAACAGCCCGATCACGGCGCGTGAGTCATTGAGGTCCGTGTAGTACGCCGCGTTGTCACTATTGTAGCGGCCACCGTCGGCGAAGGCGTCGAACGAGAGCGCATCGTGAGGGGTGAACCGGTACTCGGAGCGGAGTGTCAGCCCGACTGATGTGGGCCGCGTCGAACCGCTGCTCCTCGAATCGACGAACGCCGGCACCGGGACGGCGATGTTGGTCAGGCTCGATGTCCCCGCCTGATCGTAGGTGGCGCGATACAAGCTGCCGGAGGCGAACAGCGTCAGCGGCCCGGACTGCCGCCCTACGTTGCCGGAGAGGTTGACCAGCCCCGTTGTACTGGTCCCCGCGCTAAAGCCGCCGCTGAGGCCGGTCTCTGTTTCCTGATTCAGGATGATGTTGATGATCCCGGCTGTACCTTCCGGGTCGTTCTTGGCCGACGGATTGGTAGCCACCTCCACGCGCGAGACGGTGCTCGCCGGCAGTTGAGCCAGGAAGATGCCGAGCTGCTCGCCCTTGAGCGGTGACGGGCGGCCGTTGATCTGCACCACGACGTTCTCGCTGCCGCGGAGGGTCACCTTGTTGGAGCCGTCGACCTCCACCGATGGCACGTTGCGGAGCACATCCACCGCGGTGCCGCCGCTGGCGGTGATCATGTTCTTCGCGCTGTAGCTGTTCCGGTCCGGCGCGAGCGCGACGTCCGCGCGTTCAGCGGTCACTGTCTGGCCCTCTAGCGTCGCCGCGACCACGGAGAGCGACAGCGTACCAAGATCGGCCACTCGCTTCTCGGCCGATATCACAACGCCGGAGCGCACGATCGGAGCAAAGCCGATCGCGCGGATGCGGACAGTGTAGCGCCCCGCGGCGAGACCATCCACGCGGAACGAGCCGTCCGGCTGCGGGAGTGCGCCGCCAACAACCGAGGAGTCGCCCACGCGCGCCACCGCGACGGATCCACCACTGATTGCGCGCCCGCTCCCCGACTCAACCAGCCGACCGCGGATCTCACCGACTCCCGACGTGGCGGCAGCGGGCGCTCTGCCCTGAGCACTGGCGGAGCGCGCAGATACGAGAAGCAGGAGTGCAGACGCGGCGACGATGAAGCGTGAGGAAGCGAGCATGCTATAGCCCGGAAAGGGAAACGTACTCATACGAGCGCCCCGTACATCGAGTTGGATGTAGGCCAATCCCAAAAGGTTTGGTCTGACCTCCAAACCATTGTTGCTCGACCAAAGCAACTACCAGCCTGTCTCACGCACGGCAGCGCTGCCGCAACCAAGCTACAACAGCCTCGATGCGGTGATGTTCCGTGCGGTAGAGAGGCTGAAACATCGGCCAAATGTCGTTGATTGCCGCTATGGCGCAGTCCGGAGCTATCGTTGAACGGTAAAGGTAGCGATTCGGCGGCCAGTCAGTCACGGCACGCTTTACGCCTACGCCGTCAGGCGTGATTCGTCCCTCGTCCATGGCAATAGCTGCATCGGCTCCTCGTCGCATTCGCGCGTCTGCACCAACATGGCGGTCCCAATTCTGGCGTCGCACGGGTGCTGCAGGTCTCTACGTGCGACGTAGCAGTCTTTATGTTCAGTGGTACGCTGCACAGGCGGGTGCGCGACGTGCGATCTAAATACCTCTTAGTGGTGCTCTTCAATCACAATCCGAACGTGAGTGACTCATGCTCAAAGGCATTACCGTGTGCGTGATCATCAGCGTTACCGTGCTTGGCGCGGCGAGCGGAAAACCTGCGTTCCGCAACACCAAACTCCGGCCAACGTCCGCCACGACGGGGTCGCCCGCGGCTCAATCGTGCGCAGCAACCCGGACGTCGCTCACACCGGCCGGGTATCGTCGACTGATTCCGACAACGCACGCGCCGCGTAATTCCGAGCTGCGGGTTGTGAAGGAACTGCCGCTCTCGGGGCCGCCGAATCGTTTCGACTATCAGAGCTTCGATCCGACCACCGGCAGGCTCTGGATGAACCATATGAACGCGGGCGAGACGCTGGTGTTCTCGACCGACAGTGACAAGGTCGTGCAAGTGATTACGGGCGTCGCTCGCGCAACGGGTATTCTCGCTGTGCCATCGCTCCACAAGACATTTGTGTCAGCGGCCGG
>JBPCQO010000235.1:0-19790 GCA_050998035.1 Gemmatimonadaceae bacterium
AAGGCGCGGGAGCTGGGGATGACGCTGTACCGCACCGAGCTTCCCAACGACTCGCCAGCGATGGTCCGCGCGCTCGCCGCCGTGATTGCCGCCGCTGAATCGGGACCCAGCGCGGAATGACGATCACCGCGCTGGAGACTTCGCGCCGCACTCTTCGTATCGGTACGCGCGGTAGCGCACTTGCACTGGTGCAGAGCGAGATGGTTGCGTCGGCGATCCGCGCGCGTGCGCCAGACATGACGGTCGAGCTCGTGCGCATCACCACACGCGGCGATGCGATTCAGGACCGGCCGCTGTCGTCAATAGGCGGCAAGGGGCTCTTCGTGACCGAAATCGAGAATGTGCTGCGTACCGGCGCGATAGACCTCGCCGTGCACAGCTCCAAGGATCTGCCATCGGCGCTCGCTCACGACATGACGATCGGCGCATTCCTCCCGCGGGCGGATCCGCGCGATGCACTTGTTTCCAGCTATCATGGGCTGGCCGCGGTTCCGGAGGGCGCGTGCGTTGGCACCAGCAGCCCCAGGCGGCAGTGCCAACTGCGCGCGATACGGCCGGATCTGGACATTGTGGACATTCGCGGCAACGTTGACACACGAATGCGAAAGCTTGATGCCGGGAGCTACGACGCGCTGGTACTCGCCTGTGCGGGGCTGGATCGTCTGAATGTCCGCGATCCGCGCATTCAACCGTTGTCGACGGAGGTCATGCTGCCCGCCGTGGGTCAGGGCGCGATCGCCGTCGAGCTGCGCGCGGGGGATGACGATATCGCCTCAATCATCATGCCGATGCACGACACCGATACGGCCGATGCGGTCGAGACGGAGCGCGCGTTCCTGGCGGCGACTGGCGGAAACTGCAATACGGCCGTCGCGGCGTACGCGCAGGTGGATGGTGACGACATCGTGCTCGCAGCGCTGGTGGGTGCAGTGGACGGCAGTTCTGTTCGTGGTCGCCGGCGCGGCGCACGCGAAAACGGTGTTCAGATCGCATGCGAGCTGGCGGAGTTTCTGATGAGCTCTGGCGGAGACGCGCTACTCAGCCACACTACTCAGCCGCGCTGAATTGTTGTCCGTGCGAGTGCTCGAGGGACGGCGCGTTGCGGTTACGCACGCGCGCGAGCAGCGGCCTGAGCGCCGCGACGACGTTGACACTTTACTTTGCGACCTTGGTGCTGAGGTTATTTTCTGTGCCACCATTGAGATCCTTCCGCCCCTCGAGTGGGCTCCCCTCGACGACGCTCTACACAGATCGTCGACGTACGACTGGATCGTGTTCACCAGCCGCAACGCGGTCGCACACTTCAGCGCCCGACTCGCCAAGTTCGCCGGCCTGCCGCTCCCATCGGGTGCGCGGATCGCCGCTATCGGGTCCGCTACGCGCGATGCGCTGCGCGGTTATGGGATGAGCGTCGACGCGATGCCCAATCGCGCCGTGGCGGACGCAATCCCAGCCGCACTCGGCGACATCGCTGGAATGCGCATTCTCCTTCCCCGCTCCGATATTGCGCGTCCTGAATTGCCCGCGACGCTGCGCGCCGCGGGAGCCACGGTGGACGAGGTTACCGCGTACCGAACAGTCACCGCGAGCAACGCCGCAGAGCTGGCTCGTCAGATTCGCAACGGACGCGTCGATGCGATAACATTCGCCAGTGGCTCTGCCGTTCGGGCATTTGCTGCGGCGGTGCCACGCGCGATCGATTCTTCCGTCGGATGGAGCGATGCCAATCGTCCAAGGATCGTCGTGATTGGACCGGTCACCGCGTCGTCAGCGGCCGAACTTTCCATCCCGGTCGACGCCATCGCCACTGAGCACACCGGGCGCGGTTTAGCGCAGGCGGTGGTCGAATGTCTTTCCACGCAACCACCAGTGAAGACGGTGTGATGTTTGATATCCATAGTGACACCGCGCCTGCCGCGCGTCCGCGTCGACTCCGTTCCGCGCCCCTGCGTCGACTCGTGCGTGAGACGACGCTCACGCCGGACAATCTCATATACCCCCTTTTCATCGTTGAGGGGAGCGGCGTGCAGCGCGCCATCGACCCGATGCCCGGCCAGTTTCAGTTTTCTGTGGACAGGCTCGCCGCCGAGATTGAGACCGTGCTGAAGGCGCGCATCCCCGGAATCTTGCTGTTCGGCATTCCGACGTCCAAGGATGAACGGGGGACCGGAGCGTGGAATGCGAGCGGGCCAGTACCGCGCGCAATTGCCGAGCTAAAGCGTAGAGCGCCAGATCTGGCGGTCGTGGCGGATGTATGTCTGTGCGAGTACACCTCACACGGCCACTGCGGTGTCTTCGATATCGCGCGCGGCACCGTTGCCAATGACGAGACATTGCCACTGCTCGCGCGCGCCGCGGTGGCGTACGCGGACGCCGGCGCGGACGTCGTCGCGCCGAGCGCGATGATGGACGGCCAGGTGGGTGCAATTCGCGCGGCGCTGGATGACGCGGGGCACAAGGATGTCGCGATCATGGCGTACTCCGCGAAGTACGCGTCGGCGTTCTACGGTCCGTTCCGCGTGGCGGCCGAGTCCACTCCACAAACTGGCGACAGACGCGGGTATCAGATGGACGCGCCAAACGTGCGGGAGGCGCTTCGCGAGGTTGCGCTCGATGTGGAGGAGGGTGCGGACATGGTGATGGTCAAGCCCGCTGGTGCGTATCTCGATATCATTCGCGCCGTACGCGATATGGTTGATCTACCCGTCGCCGCGTATCAGGTAAGCGGGGAGTACGCGATGCTCAAGGCAGCAGCCGAGCGCGGCTGGCTGGACGAGCGTCGCGCGGTGATGGAGAGCGTCATGGGAATCAAACGTGCCGGGGCCGACATTATCATCACGTACTACGCGAAGGAGATCTCCGCCTGGCTCACAGACGATGTCTGAACGACCGGTGAACGGCACATTTCCAACCGCGCGCTCGGAAGCGCTCTTCGCGGAGGCGCAGCGATACTTTCCCGGCGGCGTCAACTCGCCAGTGCGTGCATTCCGCGGCGTTGGCGGCACACCGCTGTTCATCGCACGCGGCCACGGTGCACACATCGAGGACGTGGACGGCAACAGCTACATCGATTACGTGCTATCGTGGGGCCCGCTGATTCTCGGGCACGCTCACCCAGCCGTGGTTGAAGCGATTACACAACAGGCAGCGCTGGGCTCGTCTTTCGGAGCGCCGACGTCGCTCGAGACGCAGCTGGCGGAACGTATTCAGGGCGCGATGCCGTCGATGGAAATGATGCGGTTTGTTTCGTCGGGAACCGAGGCAACGATGAGCGCGATCCGACTCGCGCGCGCCGCTACGAAGCGCAACAAGGTGCTGAAGTTCGCGGGCTGCTATCACGGCCACGCTGATGCACTCCTGGTGCGCGCCGGCTCCGGTGTCGCAACGCTCGGCCTCCCCGACAGTCCCGGTGTCACCGCAGGCGCGGCCGCCGATACTCTCACCGCGCCATATAACGATCTGGAGGCAGTCGCGGAGCTATTCCGGCTGCACCCGGACAACATGGCTGCGATTATCGTCGAGCCGGTCGCTGGGAACATGGGGCTTGTCTTGCCCACGCCCGGTTTTCTTGATGGGTTGCGCAGCATTGCCGACGAGGCAGGCACGCTCCTGATCTTCGACGAGGTGATGACCGGTTTCCGAGTTGCGTTCGGCGGTGCGCAGGCGCGTTTTGGCGTGAGACCCGACGTCACATGCCTGGGCAAGGTGATTGGCGGCGGCGTCCCGATGGCTGCATACGGCGGTCGCGCCGACTTGATGATGCACATCGCACCCGCGGGGCCGGTTTACCAGGCAGGGACGCTCTCCGGCAACCCACTTGCGATGGCCGCCGGGATCGCCACGCTCAATGAGCTGTGCAAACCCGGTGTGTATGAGGCACTCGAGAAAAAAACGAACGCACTCACATCAGCTGTGGTGAGCGCGGCCACAGGTGCAGGCATTCCGATTCAGGCGACTGCGGTCGGCTCAATGTGGGGCTTTTTTCTGACCAGCGAGCCAGTGACTGACTTTACATCGGCCGCGACCGCGGACGTGGCACTCTACGGACGCGTCTTCCACGCCCTACGCGAACGCGGCGTGTACATGGCGCCATCTCAATTCGAGTCTGCGTTCGTGTCAACGGCTCACAATGACGAGGTCATAGCCTGTACAGCGGAAGCGATGCACCAGGCATTTATGGAAGCGCGACTCACGTAACGCGCCCGTGATCAACCCAGGGGTGCGTCAGTCCGTGGGTTCCGTGGTTGGCAACAGGTTCATCCCCTTCCGTTCGAGCTTGCCCCAGCCTACCACGTGACCGCGCGCCGCTGCGGCGATCGACTTGAGCACTACCCAGTACATGGTCTGTCTGAATATGAAGCGCTGGATCAGGATGAGCCACGTGAGCGCCAACTCCTCGCCCGGTTCCATGATGAACGCAATCACCGCCGCGAGCCAATCCACTGCAAGGAAGATTGCGTACAGGAACATTACCTGCTCCAGGTTTACGAGCGCGTACGTAGCGCCGTGCTGATATTTCGCCATCACCACCGAGAGTAGGCTCCAGGCGAACATGAAATCCGCGACTGGCGAGATGGCGGTGTAGAAGAGCTGGAATATCCAAACGTTAGGCATCGCGATCATTCCCAGCGCACCATACTTGGGACGCAGGAATATCCGCTTGTGCTTCCATGCGCACTGCAGCGTGCCAAAGGACCACCTGAAGCGCTGGCGGATGAGAGTCTTGATGGTGTCCGGAGCTTCGGTGTACGCAACCGCGTCGTCCGCGTACACGACTCTCACGCCTTCCTCGCCGAGCGACCAGGTGAGGTCCTGATCTTCCGCCAGCGTATCATCGCTGAAGCCGCCCACGGCCTGAACGTACGACTTCCGCCACGCGCCAACCGCTCCAGGCACCACGGTGATGGCGTTGAGCACCGCGAGCGCACGGCGATCCAGATTCTGGCTCGTCACGTATTCCAGTGCCTGCCAGCGAGTCACCAGATTGTGCCGGTTCCCAACCTTTGCATTGCCGGCGACCGCGCCCACGCGGGGATCCGCCAGCGGCGCAACCAGTCTCGCTACCGTACTGGGGGTGAACTGCGTGTCGGCATCAAGGCACACGATCACCTCGCCTCGCGCACGGGCGATGCCGAAGTTGAGCGCGCTCGCCTTCCCTCCGTTCTCCTTGGCGTAAGTCTTCACACGTGGATCGTCACCGAAATCGCGCATCATCACGCCGAACGTGTCGTCGGGTGATCCGTCGTCCACCACCAGGATCTGCAGCTCGCCGTCGTACACCTGATTCAGCAGGCTGTGTACGGTGGACGCAATAACGCGCTCCTCGTTGTACGCGGGAACGATGATCGTCACGAGTGGCGTGTAATCCGGAAGCGGTTTGCGCGAGCGGAATCGTTGATAGCTCGCCAGCAAGATCATCACAGCGAGGCGGAACGCTCCCACCACCACGGCGATGAGAAACAGCCAGTAGAAGAGCCACTCCATGCCGCTGAAGACAGCGAAAGTCGTCAGCTCCACGTCGCGCACGAAGGCGCTACGCGGTGGAAGCGGGGGCATGGCATCGTCCTTGGATATCCCCGCGAGCTCCGAGAGCGGCACGACGGTATCCCCGTGCGCGCGCAACGAATCGATGATCGAGCCGAGCGCCGCAACTGTCTGCGCCCGGCTGCCACCGCCGTCGTGCAGCAGGACCACGTTCCCACCCGCGAAGCGGCCTGACCTCACGCCTCCGTAATAACGCTGGTCCATCACGTTGTTCACGATCTGCTTGGCGGATATTGGCTGCCAGTCCTCAGCGTCGATGTGCAACCCCACAGTCACATATCCACGCTTGCTCGCGATGTCCACCGGGATCAGCTCGTCGTTCGTCGTCGGCTCGGCGTCGCCAAAATATGGCGGCCGGAAAAAGAACGAGCGACGGTCCAGAACCGCCTCCAGCAGCCGCTGATTCGCGTCCAGCTCGAGCTTGGTTACCCAATCCGGAGTTAGCGCGAGATTCGGGTGCGTGAAGGTATGGTTCCCGAAGAGATTCCCCTCGCGAACAATCCTGCGCATGAGCGGGATGTGCGTTTCGACGTTCTGACCGATCACGAAAAACGTCGCCGTCGCGTTCCGCGATTTGAGAGTGTCCAGAATCTGGGGCGTCCACATTCCGTCCGGTCCGTCGTCGAAAGTCAACGCAACCTTACCGTCCAGCTTGCCGTACTTGCGAATGATGTATGGCGACGCATATGCGTTTATCCGCTCTCCGACAATCATTCCGGCCGTGGTGTCCACGGTCGCAACCCGAGTTCCAGATCGGGGCGACGCCACGATCTGCAGAATCTCGCCGTCGCCTATGAACTCCGTCTCATATCCCGACGGGATATCGGCGAAGATAGCGGCGGCATCGGGAGCGTTGTCGGCCGCTACCGTTCGCCAGAAGGCCGGGTCTTCCGCGCCCAGACGCCACACCGCGTAGCCGGCCGCGCCGAGCCCGCGGCCGGCCCGCACCTGATTGTATCCGCTCGCTCCGTCCAGATACCAGACGAGGTGATCGGTAGAGTCCGGATCGGTCCACGTCATGTAAGGATTGAGAGCGACCCGATCGAAGCCCATGTGGGATGTCGCGGGGTTATCGCGCCCCTTGGCCAGCACTTCCTGAAAGGTGTACGCCTCGCCAGACGCGTCCGGCCCCGCGTCGTTCCAATCGTAGCCGTATGCACCGATCGCGAGAATCGCCTTCGACGGCGGCACATAGCGCAGCATGTCGCGCGCGCGCGATTGATACCACGATTGGCTCGCAACGGGCCCTGGAGTTCCCTTACCGTAGTGCTCGTCGTATAGCATCAGGAAGAGGTAATCGTTCACCGCAGCGAATAGCCTGATGTCGCGTGGATCGGTGTTCACGCCGATCGTCTGCGTGAGCAACAGACCATGCGCGCCAAGCCCGCGCCTCAGCTCGCGCTGAAACGTCACGAGATCGTTCACACTCGCTGGCGGAACTTCCTCAAAGTCCAGCGTCACGCCCCCGAGCCGGTATTTCTGCACCGCCCCGAGAATCTCGCTCTCAACGCGTGTGCGCCGCGCGGAGTCGGACAGCATGCGGCGAACCGAGGCCCCGTTAAAGCGCTGTGTCTTACGGTCGATGTTGTTGACCATGAGCAGCACTTTCGGGTGCGACGGGATCGAATCGTACACGCCGAAGAAGGCTGTATCTGGCTTGATGTCCGCGCTATCACCGGCGGCATTGAGGAATCCCCACTCACATACCACCCAATCCAGATCCTCGTAGTTACGTCGGAATGAGGCGAGCGAATTGTCGGCCCACGCCACGTAGAAGCCTGCGCGGATCTGCTTGACACCGGGAGTCGTGGCCTGCGTGAGCTCGCGCGCGATAGCATTCGCAGCGGTCTTGATGGAGCGCGCTGTCCGCTGGACCTGCACGGCGGCATACAACTGCTCCTTTCTCGCACGTCTCCGGTGCGCCTGCTTGGTGCCGACAAAACGCGGCGTCACGGACTGCGAGGCCGGCTTGAATTGCGGGAGCAGCGGCGGAACGAGGAAGCTTACAACAAAGGCAAACAGTATCAGCGTCGTGATCACGCCAATGGCAGTCGCTACGCGCCGCACCCGTGGCCAGCGGCGCCCCGTTCGATCGAGGAAGACCGGAGCGGCCTCATCCTCTTCCACCTCCAAGTAATGCTCACTCACGAATGTTTCAGTATGTCCAACGCGACCGTACGAACGCCCTCAATGATAAATTGTACACCGACGACCATCACCAGGAGCCCCATAAGCCGCGTCATGACGTTCATGCCGCTGCGCCCCACCCGCCGCACAATAAACGGTGCAATCGCCAGCAAGCCCCATGAGATCGCCAGCACCGCCACAATCGCGCCGTACAGCCCCACCCACTCCCAGTGACTGTCCGCCTGAGCGGTGAGTGTGATCACCGTCGTTATCGATCCTGGGCCGGCAAGAGTCGGAATGCCGAGGGGTATTATCCCAACATCCTGCTTCTGCTCGGCTTCCTCTTCCTCGCTGAGCGTCGCCTTGGAGCCAGTACGCCGCGCGTTGAGCATGTCGGTCCCGATGCTCAGGAAGATGAGACCACCAGCGATGCGGAAAGCATACGTCGTGATCCCGAAAAAGCGCAGAATGTACGTTCCCGCCAGCCCGGATATCACCAGCGCAATTACTCCGGTCGCGACTGCCAGCCTGAGCGTCGCCGCGCGCTGCGTGTCCGTCTGGTCCGCGTTCGCCGTCACGTACAGCGGCACGGCACTCAGCGGATTCACTATCGCGAGGAGCGACGTGAACGCGAGCGTCGTGAATGATATGGCGGACTGACCGATCACTGTCGTTGCCTACAGAATTGGAGCAACGGCGCCGAGCGCGGCAACATTGTCACGCAGCTCCTGCGTCGTGCTCGAGCGAATGGTGAAGTGGCCCAGCTTTCTCCCCGGTCGCTCACTCTTGCCGTACATGTGAACGTGCGCGTTGGGTACGGCGAGTACGCGGACGATGTCGGGATGCGTTCCAATCACGTTGATCATCGCAGAATGACCGACTGGCGCGCACACACCAAGTGGAAGCCCGCAGATCGCGCGTACATGATTCTCGAACTGACTCGTCTCCGCCCCTTCGATGGTCCAGTGTCCGGAATTGTGCACGCGCGGCGCCATCTCATTGGCGATGAGACCGGTTGGCGTGTCGAACAGCTCCAACGCGAAAACGCCAACGTACTCCAGCGCGTCCAGCAACCTGTTCGCGTACAGCTCAGCGGTTTCGCGCCTGGCGTCGTCCAGTCCCGGCGCCGGTGCCTCTGAATAGCGCAGTATTCCGTCGCGATGCCGGTTCTGCACGAGTGGGTATACCAGCTTCGTCCCGTCCGCTCCACGTACCGCGATCACGGACAGCTCGCGCTCGAAGCGAACCAGCCCCTCGTAGATCAGGGGAACCCCGCCGAGCTCCGACCACGCGGTGTCGATGTCGGCCGTCTGATTGATTCGCGCCTGTCCCTTGCCGTCGTAGCCGAAGCGGCAGCTCTTCAGTATTCCAGGTGCACCGATCCGCTCCACTGCGGAGCGCAGATCCACGAGTGAGTTCACCGCCCCGTACGGCGCCACCGGAATGCCGAGCGAATGGAACATCTCCTTCTCGCGCAGACGGTCCTGCGTCACCATCAGTGCGCGACGTGGAGGCCATAGCGGACAGAACCGCTCCACCTGATCGGCCGCACTCAGCAACACGTTCTCGAACTCGTACGTGACCACGTCAACGGAGCTGGCGAAGCGAGCCAGCGCGTCAGCATCGTCCCACGCGCCGAGCATCACGTCGCCAACGCTCTCCGCCGATGCACTCGGCTCCGGCGAGAAAAAAGTGAACTGTAGGCCGAGCGGAATGCCCGCGAGCGCCAACATACGACCCAACTGTCCCGCTCCCATCACGCCGACGCGTGTTACAACACGCGCCTCGGTGGTCGACGCAGAGGACGTTGCGACACTGTCAGTCACGCGCGCGGCTCCGGCTCATCCAACACACGTTGCGTCTGATCGGCACGGAATTTTGCCAACGCTTCGCGAAACTCCGAGTGCCGGTTGGCGACGATGGCCGCGGCCAGTAGCGCGGAGTTTATCGCGCCCGCTTTGCCGATCGCCAGTGTCGCTACTGGAATCCCGGCCGGCATCTGCACAATCGACAGGAGCGAGTCGATCCCGTGCAGCACCCTGGACTCCACAGGGACCCCGAGCACCGGCACCATCGTCTTCGCCGCACACATCCCCGCCAGGTGGGCGGCCCCGCCGGCACCCGCGATGATCACCTCGAGCCCACGCTCGGCTGCCGTGGATGCGTACTCGAACAGCAGGTCCGGTGTGCGGTGCGCGCTAACGACGCGCGTCTCGAACGGAACGCCGAGTAGCGCCAGCGTGGCGGCGGCGTGCGACATCGTTTCCCAATCGGACTGGGAACCCATGATGACGCCGACCAGCGGGGGGGGCGTTGCGACTACTGCAAGAGGCGTGTTCAGGGGTACAGCTGCGCCGGCGGTGGCGGGGTGACCTGCGGCAGCTGATCGTCAGGCAAAGCGCTGGACGCTGATGCTGCGGCTGGTGCGAACGCTGATGCTGATGCGATTGCTGACACGGGCTGACACTTTGCCACGGGCGAGAAGCTCTTGCGGTGATGCACCGTTGCACCTGCCGACGTGAGTGCCGACAGGTGGGCAGCGGTACTGTATCCCGCATTGCGCTCCCAAAGATACGCTGGATAGCGCCTTCCCAGTGAGGCCATCAACCGATCGCGAGTGACCTTGGCAATGATGGACGCGCACGCAATGCTGTAGCACGTCGCGTCGCCGTTCACCACGGCGCGGTGCGCGATCCCGAGAGCACGTATCGGTTTTCCATCGATGAGGACGTGCTGTGGCTCCGCGCGCAGCTTCTGAATGGCGCGACGGATGGCCAGCGTGCTCGCGTGATAGATGTTCAGACTGTCGATCTCTCGCACCGATGCGGCACCGATGCCCCACGACACCGCCCGGCTGAAGATGATGTGCGCCAGCCGCTCTCTCTCGGACGCGCAAACCACCTTGGAATCAGCCACGCCGTTTATCGTAGCGGAGTCCGGGCGCATGATGATGGCGCAAGCGACGACGGGGCCCGCTAAGGGGCCCCGTCCGACTTCATCAACTCCGGCGACGAGGAGCCCACCAGCGGAGCGCAACTCCCGCTCCACGGGGCCCCAGCGCATCAGGCCTTGGCAGCCTGCGGCTGCGCTGGCTTGACCTTGCGTTCCTTGATGCGGGTCGCCTTGCCGGTGAGGCTACGCAGATAGAACAGCTTGGCGCGGCGAACTCGGCCGCGGCGCACGACAGTCACATCTGCCAGCATTGGCGAGTGGAGCGGAAAGATGCGCTCCACGCCTACACTGTTGCTGATCTTGCGAACAGTGAACGTGGCGGAGACACCGGCGCCCCGACGAGCGATGCATACGCCCTCGAAAGCCTGGGTGCGCTCTTTCTCGCCCTCCTTCACCCGAACATTAACCCGAACGGTATCACCAGCGCGGAATGCGGGGACGTCGCTACGGAGCCACTCTTTCTGGGTTTCGCTGAAGGCGTGCATGATGGTATCTCGGTGTTTTGCGGGACAGAATGATAAACCTAGTGACTCACCATCAGCTTCGGTAGGGTCCTATCGGTCGGCGCCTAGTAGGACGCTGTGCGACCGGACATGCGAGCCAGCGCGGGCGTCAGATCCACGCGGGCATCGGTCTCCCAAACGCTCTCCCATTCTAGCGAGGCCGCTGCGGTGAGAGCAGTTTTCAGCGTGCGCAGCGATTTGCTCCCACGCCTTCCACTCGCCACACGGACCGTGGCCCCCCTGGCAGCGATAAAACTCCTGCTGGGCTTCGCCGTTCTCTCCGCGCACCAGTTCGGCGTTCACCGTGACGAGTTCCTCTATTTCTCCATGGGCGCCCACCTGCGACTCTGGCGAATGGATTTTCCGCCGGCCATAGCGCTGCTCGCCAACGTCTCCAGGTCTCTCTTCGGAGAATCACTGACTGCGGTCCGGATTTTCCCGACGGTCGAAGGAACGGTTCTCCTCGTGTTGGCCGCAATGGTGGCGCGCGAGCTGGGCGGTGGCCGATGGGCCCAGGCCCTCGCCGCCGTGGGTGTCCTGGCCAGTCCGCTGTTCCTGCGTGCCGGAATTCTGTTCCAGCCGGTGGTGCTGGATCAAATCTGGTGGACGCTCGCTCTTCTCTTTCTCGCCAGAGTCGGCCGCGCACGCGGCGGCCGCATTGCCGATGGCCGTGTGGAGATCCGCGGCTGGCTCGGGCTTGGGTTTGCGTTAGGGCTAGGGTTGCTGACCAAGTTCAGCATTCTATTTCTCGGAGTTGGGATCCTGGGTGCGATGGCCGTGACGCCCCTGCGCCGAACACTTCTGACCCCGTGGCCCTGGGTCGCCGCTGCGATCGCGCTAATCATCGGAAGTCCCAGCATCGTGGGTCAGGTGGCGCTTGGCTACCCTGTCGTCGGACAGATGCGAGATCTCGCAGGTTCTCAGCTCGCCCACGTCACGTGGTCTGCCTTTATCGTCGAGCAGGTCCTCATGATCGGCCCTGTTGCTTTCGCTGTGGCTGTTGCGGGCGAGATCGCGCTGCTCGCATGGCGTCCGCTACGCCCCTTCCGAATGCTCGCAGTGGCGTGCCTCGTGCCGTTTGTTATGCTGCTGCTACTGCATGGGAAGAGCTACTACGCGGGCCCCATCTATCCCACGCTGTCAGCCGTGGGCGGCATTCTCATCGAGCGAGCACCGTTCGCGCTGGTGAGTTGGCCGACCCGGTTGCTACGGTGGGGAACGTTGGCTGGTGTCGTCGGGTTCGGCTTGATGGCACTTCCGGTTGCACTGCCGCTCCTGTCACCTGCGATGACGGCAGCGTACGCGGCGCGCCTTGGCGTGAGCCCAGCGCTGCGCACCAATCAAGGCGAGATGGATCGCCTGCCACAGGACTTTGCGGACATGATTGGGTGGCAGGAGCAGGTACGCGCTGTCGCCGCGGTTTACCACTCGCTGTCGCTGGATGAACAACGCCAAGGCGTGATTGCAGCCGGGAATTATGGGGAGGCGGGTGCAGCCGAGTTTTACGGTGCACGTTACGGACTGCCCGCAGTGGTTAGCCCTGCCGGCTCGTTTTGGTTCTTCGGACCCGGCACCAAACCGGGGCGCGTCCTCGTTGTGATCGGAGGCGATCCACACGATCTGCAACAGATGTATGGAGACATCGCTGTCGCGGCGCGCGTCAAGAGCCCATGGTCCGTGAGCGAGGAGCGCGACGTGCCGATCTACGTCGCACGATCGCCGCGCATGACGTTGCAGCAGGCGTGGCCAGCACTCGCCGGTCGGAACTGAAACGAGTGTTACCGCTCCTGCTCCTTCTTCCATCGGGCGATCCGGGCGTGGTCGCCTGATAATAAAATTTCGGGAACTGTATGCCCGCGGTACTCCGGTGGCCTGGTGTAGCTGGGCGCCGATATTCCCCGCCCATTGTAGAAGGAGTCGGTGTAGGCGCTCTCCAGGTCGCTCATCGCGCCGGGGAGGAGCCGGGCGGTAGCGTCGATGATCGCGAGCGCGGCGATCTCGCCGCCACTAACGACGAAGTCCCCAAGTGACAGCTCCTCCGTCACCAGATGATCGGCTACACGCTGGTCCACGTCCTTGTAATGGCCGCACAGGAGAGTCAACTCGGTCCCTGCGGCGAACCTGGTGGCGTCTGCCTGTTCGAAGCGACGCCCGCGCGGCGATACCAGCACGATGGGCGGCTCGGCCGCGAGCGACTCCACGGCCTCGAAAAAGGGGCCGGGCTTCATCACCATCCCGGGACCGCCTCCGTACGGAGCGTCGTCCACTGTGCGGTGCCTGTCGTGCGTGAAGTCGCGCAGGTCGATCACCCGGTACTGCACCGCACCCGCGGCCGCTGCGCGGGCCGGAATGCTCAAGCCCAGTGGGCCGGCGAAGAAGTCCGGGAAAATGGTTATGACGTTGATCGTGAGCATCGCGCCTTTCAGCCTCGCGTCAATCGAACAGCCCGCAGGTGCTGTCCACCGTGATCACGCGCGTGTCCAGATCCACCTCGCTCACCACGGACGGGCGATACGGGACGAGGATCTCGCTCCCCTCCCCCTTCTCCGCCCCCTTCACATCCAGCGTCAGCCCCTGCGGCATCTCGTACAGCCCCACCACGACGCCCATCTCCCTGCCAGTCTCGGTGACCACGCGCATGCCCATCAAATCGTGCATGAAGACCTCGTCACCCTCCGGGGGAGCGAGCTCGCTCGACGGCACCAGCAGGTAGCGTTGCCGCCACAGCTCCGCGGCGGACCGGTCGGGGATCTGATCGAACTTAACCACGAGCCCCTCGCGGAAAGGTTTTGCGAATTCCACAGTCAGCTCCTGCCGGCTGTCTGGATTACGTCGATCGGCGGGATTGGGCGCGATCTCACCGTCCACCGTTCCCGCGAACAGCCGGCAGCCGTCGGCGAAGAACCGCTCCGGGTCGTCGGTGAGGAGCTCGACCGTGAGGTCGCCGTGAATCCCCTGCGGCTTCCGGACTCGGCCAACTATTGCGTACTCGGTTGCGTGCTCAGCCATTGGAATCTCTACTGAAACAGAAAGGGCCGAGCGGGAGCCCGGCCCTTCTAGTGTTACTCCCGCTGTTCGTGCTGTTGCTGTGCCAACAAGGGCGACCGCCGGTCTCCCCTACGGCCGCGCGCCGGGCATGAGCCCGGAGGTGCGGCTACGCTTCTTCTGTGCGCTCGTCGGAGATGGCGATGACGTTGCTCATATCGGGCTGCTCTTCCGTTACGGGAATCGCTGACGCCGACGAGCCTGGGCCACCCTGAGCTGCGCCTGCAGACGTACCTGCAGACGTACCTGCAGAGGTACCTGCAGAGGTACCTGCAACAGCACCTTCTACAGGAACGCGACCGATGCGCATTTCGTGGCGACGCTTAAGCACGCCAGCGCGGCGAAGCAGCGAGCGGACGGTGTCGCTTGGCTGCGCACCGACATCCAACCAGTAGTTGGCACGATCCGCCTGCACGACCAGCCCCTCATCCGCCTGACGCGGAGCGTACTGGCCGATGATCTCGATGAACTTGCCGTCGCGCGGGCTCTGGGAATCGGCGACAACGATGCGATAGACGGGGGCCTTTTTGCGGCCGATGCGGCGAAGACGAATACGAACCATGAAGCTAATTCTCTTACTGGAAGGGTGGCGAGTGTTACACCAGGCTCCTCGCGAACGCGGATTGCCGCCTCGCGCCTGGTACAGCCTTAATAATTTAGCGCATCCCGAACATCCCCGGCAGTGCAGGCATGCGCCCGCCTCCAGGACCGCCCGAGCCCATCTTCTTCATCATCTTCTGCATTTCGCGGAACTGCTCCAGTAGCTTGTTCACTTCCTGGATAGTGCGCCCCGACCCTCTCGCCACCCGGGAACGCCGCGCACCGTTCAGAATGGACGGATCCTTACGCTCGGCCGGCGTCATCGAAAGTATTATCGCCTCGATGTGCTTCATGCGCTTGGGATCGGCCGTCTTCACCTGCTTCAACATCTTGGTGTTGACGCCCGGGAGCATCTTCAGAATGCCCTCTAGCGGACCCAGCTTCTCGATCTGCTTCATCGCCACGAGAAAGTCGCCCAGGTCCATCCCTTCCTTGCGGACTTTTTTCTCGAGCTTCTTGGCCTCGTCCTGATCGAAGGCGCCCTGCGCCTTCTCCACCAAAGTGAGCACGTCACCCTGCTGCAGGATGCGGCCGGCCATGCGCTCCGGATAGAAATCTTCCAGCGCGTCGGACTTCTCACCCACACCGATGTACTTGATGGGCTTGTGCGTCGCGCCGAAGATCGAGAGTGCGGCGCCACCGCGGGCATCGCCATCCATTTTCGTTAAAATCACGCCGGTGACGTTGAGCGCCTTATCAAACCCCTCGGCGATACGCACTGCGTCCTGGCCCGTCATGCCATCGGCGACGAGCAGGATCTCCGTGGGATTGATCTCGCGCTTGAGCCGCTGCAGCTCGTCCATCATGTTCTCGTCGATCTGCAGCCGGCCAGCGGTATCCACGATCACCACGCGGTCGCGCTCGCGCTTGGCCTCCTCAATGCCGGCCTTGGCGATGCGCACCACGTCGTGCGTGGTGCGATCCGCGTACACCGGAACGCCAAGCTGATTGCCCAGAGTTTCCAGCTGATCGATGGCGGCCGGGCGATACACGTCGGCTGCGACGAGACGGGTCGCGCGCCCCTCCTTCTTCAACTTGAGCGCGAGCTTGCCAGCGGTGGTGGTCTTGCCCGACCCTTGCAGTCCTACGAGCATCACAACGGTCGGCGGAATGGACGAGAGCTTGAGCCCCTCACGCCGTTCGCCGAGCATGGCGGTGAGCTCTTCGTAGACAACCTTGATGAGCTGCTGTGCGGGCGAGACAGCCTTGAGCTGCGAGATGCCGACGGCCTTCTTCTCCACGCGCTCCAGGAACTCGCGCGTGAGACCGAACGAAACGTCGGCTTCCAGTAGCACGCGACGCACTTCGCGCAGCCCGTCCTTGATATCCGCTTCCGTGAGAACACCGCGCCCGCGCAGCTTGGCAAAGGTGTTCTCTAGCTTGTCACTGAGTTCTTCGAACATGCAGTGGAAGTTAATACTAGGCTACCGGAGTCGCTCAGCGTCAGGCCGGCCCCGCGACCGCGTACAGAGGTGTGAGATCGACGTAGATGCGGCACTGATCAGCTAGCGGCGAATTCGACGCGGCACCGCTCGCCAGGCGAAGGATGGTCACCGCGGGGACGGAAACACGTTGGCCATCATGACGCGTATACGTCACCACGGCTTCCAGGATCAGCGTGTCGCCCTGGAGCCATGTCCCTTTGGATTCGTGGCGCAGGTCGCGAAACGACGCAAAGAACTGGGCGATCGCGGCCTCGATTGCGTCACGCCCGACGATTCGCGGTGCGTTCGCGAATTGCAACCATGCGTCAGATGTGAACGCGGCCGCGAAGCCAGCCGCATCCTTATTGTCTACCGACTCCGCGTACAGGTTCTGCGCCCAAGGAAGAACATCGTGTCGGGTATGGTCCGCTTGCCCAGCCTGCATTACTCCCCCGTAAGGTCGTTGGAAACGCACGGGGCGATCCCCCGGTGCGCTGCAAAGCTAAACGGTGGCGAGCCGAATGCAGAATAGACGAGGAGCTTGGAGATTCCGGTGGATCACCGGCTCAGCGACGGATCAGGCGACACGACGCGTGGAAGTCCACTGGACCAGAAAAGCAGATAACCCCAGCCGGTGGCGAGTGCGGCGTATAGCGCGAGAGCTCCCCACCATACGACCGGTCCGTGAGCCGCGAGCACGGGCCGGACCAGCGACAGCGCGCCGATGAACGCGTGCCCGAAGTTACCCATGGTCAGCGCCCGGCCGTAAATCCCACCTATTGGGCCCGCGCGGCCGGTCCAGGTCGCCAGGGCCAGTCCGGTCACAGCTGCAGCGTACAGGGCCACGATCAGCGTTGCAGTGGGCGGCATGGCGCCGAGGATCGCCGGATCGAACAGAAGCACAACGCCGACGGCAAACAGGGCGAGCGCTGAACAGGTGACGAACGGGCGAGAGGACATTGTGAGATTGGGCAGGAGGTGGATAGCCGTGATTCGTGGGTAACGATGCGCCGTAGTTCGGCCTAAATTTGCGATCATGCCCAAGCCGCAACGCAAGGAAGAGATCCTCCGGTCCGAGCTGCCACCAACGCTTCCGTTGATGGCGTTACGCTCGACAATCGTATATCCGCTCGGCACCATTGCCGTGCAGATGGGAGCCCCGGAGAATCTGGAGCTGCTCAAGGCACATGACGAGCCGGGACTGATCGTGGCGCTCGTCGTTGCGACCGGCGACCCGGAAGCCGATGCCGATCTGCACCGCTTCGTGGGTCGGGTGGGAGTCGCGGCGCGCATCCATGAGCGTATTAATCTGCCCGGCGACACGGTGCAGATCACGCTGCAGGGGCTCCGGCGCATCATGATCGACGGCATCGTGCAGGCCACTCCGTATCCGATCGCGGAGGTCAAGCCTGTCACGGAAGTGGCCGCGGATGCGCTCGAGGTGGACGACCTCATCACCCGCGTCGTATCGGCGACAGAAACGCTCGCAGAGCTGATCGACAGGATTCCGGACGAGGTGCCCGCGATCCTCAAGATGAACATCAGCGATCCAGGACGCTTTGCCGATCTCGCCGCGACGAACATGAATTTCCGGATCGCGGACCGCGACGAGGTGCTGCAGCGACTCGACATCGGCCAGCGACTGCGGTTTCTGCTCACGCGGCTGGAGCGCGAGGTAGCGCGCGCCCGCGTTGTGGAAGACGTGAAGCGCCAGACCGAAATCAAGATTGAGCAGCACCAGCGCGAGTTCTATCTCAGGCAGCAGCTGCGCGCCATTCAGTCAGAGTTGGGTGAGACCGATCCCGGCGAGAAGGAATCGGTGCAGCTGCTCAAGCGGGTGGAGGACGCGAATCTCCCGGAGCGCGCACTGTCAGAGGCGAAACGTGAAACCGAACGGTTGCGCATGCTGTCGCCCGCGTCGAGTGAGTACCAGGTGATACGCACGTATCTGGACTGGATTCTGTCGCTCCCATGGAACGAGTGCACTGGTTCGAACCAGATCGAGCTCAAGACTGTGGAAGATGCGCTGGACTCGCGTCACTACGGCCTGGGCGACGCAAAGGAGCGCATCATCGAGTATCTGGCCGTGCGGAAGCTCAAGGGCGGTGAGCAGCACGGCCCGATCCTCTGCTTCACCGGCCCTCCGGGAACAGGAAAAACTTCGCTCGGCGAGGCGATTGCGGCAGCGATCGGGCGCCAGTTCTACCGCATCTCGGTGGGCGGCGTCAGGGACGAGGCTGAGATCCGCGGACATCGGCGCACATATGTGGGAGCGATGCCGGGACTGATTATTCAGGCGTTACGTCGAGTGCAGGTGCGCGATCCCGTGCTCATGATCGACGAGATCGACAAGATGACGCACGGCGGCTCGTCCGGTGATCCTACCGCGGCGATGCTCGAGGTACTTGATCCGTCGCAGAACAAGACCTTCGTCGACCACTATCTAAATCTGCCGTTCGACCTGTCGTCGGTGCTCTTCATCTGCACGGCGAACAACCTGTTCGACATTCCGGCAGCGTTGCGCGACCGCATGGAGGTGATCAAGATCTCCGGCTACACGGTGGAGGAAAAGGTCGAGATTGCGTGGCGTTACCTGCTGCCGCGGTTGCTGGAAGAGCACGGCATCTCGGACAAGGACATCCAGTTCACCGATGAGGTGCTCGCATTCGTCGCCAACCGCTACTCACGCGAGGCCGGACTGCGCAACTTCGAGCGCAACCTCGCATCCATAATGCGCAAGCGTGCGCGGCGCAAAGCCGAGGGTGAGGAAGGTGCGTGGATTATCGACATCGCAAAGGTGAACGAGATCCTCGGCAACCCGCGCTACACAGTGGAAGAGGCGGAGATGGAGCCGGAGATCGGTGCGGTGACGGGGCTGGCGTGGACCGCGACGGGCGGCGACCTCATGCAGATCGAGGCGCTTCGGATGCCCGGAACCGGTCGGTTGATCGTCACCGGGCAACTTGGCGACGTGATGCGCGAGTCGGTGGACGCAGCGTACTCGTACGTGCGCGCACGCGGTTCCGCGCTGGGAATCGCGAACGACGAGTTCAAGGACACCGACATTCACATCCACTTCCCCGCTGGTGCGATCCCGAAAGACGGCCCCAGCGCGGGCGCGGCGGTGACGCTTGCAATTGCGAGCGTCCTGAGCAGGCGTGCCGTGCGTCGTGACCTTGCGCTTACCGGCGAGGTGACGCTGCGCGGCAAGGTGCTCGAGATTGGCGGCGTGAAGGAGAAGGTGCTCGCTGCGTATCGGGCCGGACTGCGCGAGGTCGCGATGCCCAAGGCCAACGAGAAGGACCTGCGCGATATTCCGGACGCGGTGCGTCAGGCGATGCGCTTCACCTTTGTGGGGACCATGGACGATGTGCTGCGGCTGGCGCTGCTCCCGGCGCCGGAGTCGCCGCTGGAAGACGTGGCAACGGAGCCCGACGCACCCGCGACACAAGTGGCGGAAGTCGCCGACGCCGCGTTGCAATTGGCGTCGGGCTCATAATCGTCGTCCCGTGGCGTACATGCACGCCGCACGCGTTGTAGGGCGCGCGGCGTTGTAGTTGTAGAGCGGGTTGTTGTTGTAGGGCGCGGCTTAAGC
>JBPCQO010000166.1:0-3247 GCA_050998035.1 Gemmatimonadaceae bacterium
GATACGTTTTTGTTGTGGGGTGTTAGGAACGTGAACCGTGAGCGAAGGGATCGGAGTAGGGCGGGGCTCAACCCCCCCCCTACTTAAGCCCCGCTCTACTTCACAGGGTTCCCGTTCTCGTCCACGATCACGACCGGCGCGATGTTGGCCGCTCGAATGCCTGGCTCGATCACCTTCCGGTCACCCACGACGACGATCGCCATCTTCGCGGGATCGAGGTAACGCACGGCAGACTGCTGCACCGCGGCCTGTGGCACCGCGGTGAAACGCTGCACCACGGTGTTGTAGTAGTCGAGTGGCAATCCCTGCCGCACCAACCCCGCGATGGCATCAGCCCGCGCCCCGATAGTCTCGAACTGCAGCGGCAGCCCCTTCGTCGCTGACGACTTCGCGAACGCCAGCTCGGCCGGCGTTATCGGCCTCGTGGCGCGAATATCGGCGAACTCCTTGGCAAGCTGCACAAGCGAGCTATCCGTCTTCGGCGTCGAAACCGACGTGTAGACCATGAAAGTGCTGGGCTCCGGCACGCGCCGATAGCTGAAGAACGAGTTGGCGCCGTACGAGTAGTGCTTGTCCTCGCGCAGGTTCAGGTTCACTCGGCTCGTGAACGCGCCGCCGAACGAAGTGTTTGCGAGATCGGTAGCGAAGTAGTCCGGCGAGTCGCGACGCGGGCCGAGCGCTCCAGCAACGATCACGCTCTGCGGTGACCCGGGACGATCGACGAGATAGATCGTCTCCGGCGCGACGCGATTGGGAAGCGATACCGGAGTCGCCGCCTTCCCGCCCGCTGGCCAATCGCCGAATACGCGTGACAGTTTGGCGACCGCCTGCGCCGGCGTGATGTCACCGGCAACGACGAAGCTCACATTGGGTGGCCGGTAGTACTCGTTGTAGTACGCCGTAATATCGCCACGCGTGATGGACGCCACCTCGCTCTCAGTTGCCATACGGGCGTACGGATGGTCCGCTCCGTACACCACGTTGCCGAACGCGCGGATGCCCAAATACGTCGGATTTTCTTGAGCCCGGCGTAGTTGCGCGATCTGGTTAGCCTTGACGCGGTCGAGCGCAGCCTGCGGAAACGATGGATGCCGCAACTCGTCAGCCATCAGCTCCAAAGAGCGGTCGACGTTCCCGGTGATGGTGTAGAACCTGGTGGGCGACACTCTGTTACCAATCTCGGCGAACGCGTCGGCGAGTTGATCGGCAGTGCGTGTCGTTGTCCCTTCGCTCAGCATCGAGGTCAAAGTGGCGGAGAGTCCCGTCTTACCCGCCGGCTCCAGACGCGCGGGGACATCGAGGACGGCAACCACACTCACCACCGGTGACGTGTGATCTTCCAGAATGACAATCGGCACACCGTTCGCCAGCTTGCGGGTCTGCGCGTGTGGGAAGGTGAGCGGCTTGGGCGCCGTCGGGGTCGGAGCTTCGGTCCGATTGAACGAAGAGTCTGTCTGCGCTCCGGCCACCGATGCAGCTGCGATTGACGCGCCGATTGCGAATACCGTAGCCGCAGATGCCGAGCATTTTATAAATCGCATATGATTACCTCTCCGCCTTGACGGCCGTGGGAACTCTTGCAGAAGCGGGCGCTGGAGGAGGTGCGGTTGATGGCTTAGCGGCAGCCTCAGTCTTCGGTGTAACGTTGGTGTACGCGAGCGTTGGTTTGGAGACGAGATCCAGCTTACCAGCTGGAACCATGCTGACCACGATGCGTCCCGGCGTGAGATATTGCTTTGTCACGCGCGCGACATCACCTGGCGTTACACCCAGTAGTTCATTGGTCTTTACGATGTAATGAAGTGGGTCGCCGAAGAACGTCTGCCCCTTGGCAAGGATCTCAGCCTTGTTCAGCGCGCCATCGAGATCAGTAACCGAACTGACGCGCGTCGTATTCTTGAAGCGATCGACTTCACTCGCGCCCGGCGGTGATGTGGACAGCCCGGCGAGCGTGCTGTCTATCAGCTTCTCGATTTCCGTGAGCGATGCGTTCGGCCGCGGAGTCACGTTGATCTCGAAGCGACCCGCGTTCTCCGAGTCATCGCCGTTCTGCGACGCAGCAACGCGTGTTGCAAGCTGCCGATCGTACACGAGCAACTTGGTCAATCGACTGGTCCGATCCTGCGTGAGGACCCTGGCAAGCGCAGTCAGAGGGGCGTTGTCGCTGTCGACATCGCCAACCGTCGGCCACGCGATCGTCATCTGCGGCAGCTTTGCCCGCGCGTCCTCGAGAACGAGGCGCTTCTCCACGTTGAGGGTAATCTTCGGAACGCTGGGCCGCGTGATCGCTGGGCCCGCTGGTATTGGACCAAAATATTTCGCGATCAACGCCTTGGTTGCGGCTGGCTCGAAATCGCCAGTGACGACGAGCGTGGCGTTCGTCGGTGCATAGTACTTGCGGAAGAAGTTCTTCACATCTTCCAGCGACGCGGCCGACAGATCCGCCATTGATCCGATCACTGGCCATGAGTACGGGTGCGACGCGGGATACATCGCTGCGCCGATCACTTCATCCTCCGAACCGTATGGTACGTTGTCGACGCGCTGCCGACGCTCGTTCTTCACCACCTCGCGCTGCGCATCGAGCTTGGCCTGATCCAGTGCCGGCAGCAGGAATCCCATCCTGTCGGATTCGAGCCAGAGTGCCGTTTCCATCTCGTTGCTCGGCACCGCCTCGAAGTAATTCGTGCGGTCGTTCCAGGTCGAACCATTGAGATTGCCACCGGCACCCTCAATAGTCTTGAAATGTACGCCGTACGGGATGTGCTCGGACCCGTTGAACATCACGTGCTCAAAGAGATGCGCGAACCCAGTACGCCCCGGCAGTTCATTCTTGGAGCCGACGTGATACCATATATCCACTGCTGCAACAGGTGCCGCATGGTCAGGCGAAAGCAGCACCGTGAGGCCGTTTGGCAGCGTGTATCGCTCAACGGGGAGCTTCGGAACCGAGAACGCTGGCGGTGCCGTCGTTTTAGCTAGCGTCTCCACTGCCGGCTTGGATGGCGCTTTGGCCGTCGCTTGTGCTCCGGCACCAGCGCCGGCCAGCGCGCAAACCGGGAGGGCCGCGCGCACGAGCCGCGAGATGATTCGCATGGGAATGTGGTTGGTGGTGAAATGCGATCCGGGTTACCGGACTGTGCGTACAGAAAGTACGCGCCAGCCAACCGTTTGTTTAGGGCGGGGCTGTAGGGCGGGGGCTTGTCGGGGGGGGGGTCGGTCCCCCCCCCCCCCCCCCCCCCCCCCA
>JBPCQO010000072.1:0-7088 GCA_050998035.1 Gemmatimonadaceae bacterium
TGAGCGATGCGGTGATCGGGCTCGAAGTGCGAACGAGCTTCCTCTCAAGCGACCGTACTTACGGTGCGCGTCGCGTGTGGCGCGATGTCGCTGGAGTGGGCCACAGATGCGGCCTGCATCGCATCGAGCGGGTCATGCGCGTGCAGGCGCTCAGAGCGAGACCAAGGCGACGAGCTCACCCGGTAGATACTGGCAAGCGAGATATTGGTGCGCCGGCAGCCAACATCCTGGACCGGCAATTCAGTGCGTCGTCACCGAACGAGAAGTGGGTCGCGGACTTCACTTTCGTGTGGACCGCTGCAGGCTGGCTTTACGTCGCAGTCGTGCTCGATCTTTACTCCCGCAGAATCGTCGGCTGGTCGATGCAGCCTACGATGACAGCGCAGCTAGTGACCGAGGCACTCACGATGGCTGTGTGGCGTCGTGGGAGCCAGCAGCAGAAGCTGCTGATGGAATGCGTGTGATCGGTGAGGCATCCACATCGTGGGCCTTTGTCGGTGCCGGCCTTCGTCTCTCCGCTGAGCTGCTGGGCCCCGAGTACTCCATGTCTTGGAACAGCCTCGACAGCGGCCTCAAGCTGTTCTTCAGTCGCGCCGTGCAGGGTCGCGCGGGTGAGGATCTCGTGGAGAAGCAGAACGCTGAGACCGGGCTGATGCCGGTCGTTGCATCAGAGCCAGCCGCGTATGGTTACGAGGCCGAGGACCGGCATTTTGTGCGCGCTTTCCTGCGCGGTGAGCAGCCGATGCTCACGTTTCATGACGGTATTGAAGTGGTGAAGCTGCTAATGACTGCATACCAGAGTGCCGAGCAGGGGCGCACGATCGAGTTTCCGCCGAAAGGACTGGATGACTTCACCCCGGCGGTCGCGCGTGGAGAGTGGAAGCCCTAGCATTACTGCAGAGATGCTACGCACTGGACCGGTGTGAGCGTGTTCGTCTCAGGCATGGGACTGCTCGCGGCGCCTCCATTGCCCATCCTCTGCGATGCGGCACAACCGGCCAGGAGCTCAGTCAGCATCGCGAGCGGACCGACGTTACCGGCCTTGCATATCCTCGACAATCTCGTAGTGCACGGCTTCCGTATCATACGAGACCATCATCGCCTGCGCCGTCAGAGGGACCACCGCCGCCTCGGCTGACTCACCCGCAAATTTCTTGATCGCCTCGATCGAGTCCCACTCCGTCACCACTAGGAACTCGACGCCCTGCTCAACCTCTCTCCGGAGAACAGTGACTCTCCGGAACCCGTCGATGCTCGATACGGGCGCGATGGTGTGGTGCTCCAGGTGCGTGAGATACCTGTCCGCGTCGTCGCGTTTGACGATTCCCTTCCAGTGTCGCGCGATCATTTGTGGCGCCTCATTTTGCCCGTCGGCTGCAATGATTCGTTAAGGCCGTATCCGGCGGCATGTCCCGCTCTCCATTCACCAACTCATTGGCCCGCGGATCGGAATGCAAACTCAACTAGCGAATGAACAGTGAATGACGATCAGATACTTGCTCATGGTTTGAGCCCTGCCTCTTTGAGGATGCTGTTGAGGATCCCCGACGCAATGTCGGAGCCCGAATCAGCCCTGGATCGCGCTTGGATCCATCCAGAATACCTCCCAGTGGTGCCCATCGAGATCGTAGAAGCTCCATCCGTACATGAAGCCGTGGTCCTGCGCATCGACGGCGTGGGAGCCGCCAGCGGCTACCGCTTTCTTCACCATCTCATCGACCTCAGCGCGACTGTTCACACTGAGTGCGAACAGCGCGTTCGTCTCCTTGCGCGCGTCGCCCATCGCGCGCTTGCTGAAGTCCGTGAATCGCGCGTTATCGAGAAGCATGAAGTAAGCGTCCTCGCCCACCAGCATGCAGGTGGCGCCCACGTCGGTAAACTGCGGATTGAAGCTGAAGCCGAGCGCTTCAAAGAATTCGATCGAGCGCTGCACGTTGCTCACGGGAATGTTAACGAACAGCTTGTGTGGCGTCGTCGGTTTGGTGCCGGCGTTCCTGATCGTGGGCTTCGGAGCCTGAACTGGAGTTTGAGTCGTCGACATGATAGGATTTCCGTAGATGGTTGACAGAAGGTTGAGCGAGTTAGTGAACTAGCGAGCGGGGCGAAGCAGCCCGCGAACGCGTTCGTCGCGCAGGTACAGTCCACCCCATAGCAGGGCGGCGACGTAGATCGGAAAGAGCGTGTGCGAGAAGAGCGGATTGTCCAGACGCATGTGCGTTGCGACCGCGCCACCCATGTACCCCGTCCACAGCACGGCGCCGATGGGCGCGGTGCGTGGAATGAGATAGAAGATCAGGCAGGCGAGCCCGATCAGTCCAAGAGGTAACACGTGGTGCGGGGCGAAGCCAACCTGCGTGGTCCCATCGACGGCCACTTTTGCACCGGCGAGCTTCATCGCGACGTCGACGGCAAGGAAGAGGACGGCGATGCCACTGAGTACGCGGCCGGTCCAGAGCGAGCGCGTGGACGTGCCGGCGGTGTATGGCGCCATATTAGCGCGCGTTTCGCGGGAGAGGCTGGAGCAGACTCGCCCGGTTCCCTTCCGTATCCGTGAAGGCTACGAACTGACCGATGCCGGGTATCTCCATCGGTCCTCCGTGTACCGTGCCGCCGGCATCGGACACATTGCTCATCGCTGCCGAGATATCGTCCACCGCGATCACCACGGACGGATGCTGGCCCGGCATGTCGGGGTTCCTGCCGAAGAAGCCGCCGTTTATGGTGCCAGGCATTTTCACCATGCCCGCGTCATCGGTCTCGGTGGTGTGGGCCACAACGTAGTTGCCCATATCCGGCCCAAGCATCTGCGTCTGCCAGCCAAAGGCCGACTGGTAGAACTTCGCCATCCGATCGCGATCATCGTACGGCATCTCGAAGTGAACGACTGGATCCATCTTTTCTCTCCGTCTCGTTGAGTTAATATCGCGCGCCCGCGGTAGTGCGGTGAGCCAACATCAGCATAGACTGGCTGACCCCGCGAAACTCATCGGCCATCCGGGAACCTCCTGCCGGGTGCCACTGTCCTGCTTTCCTCTTCCCTTCCGCCGTAGATCAGTGTGTGAGCTGCATTGGGAGTCCGAACCGCGGAAACAGCGTCTCCACATCGAGGTAGGACGTCATGCTCGTGATGCGATCGCCGTTCAGCTCCAGCATGAGGAGCGCCCAGGGCTGCGCACCGCGCTCGCGGTACTGCGCGAAAGCCGGTGTTCCACCACACGCCTCCACCGGCACCAGCCGCGATCCCTTGCACCCAATCCCAAAGCTGAGCAGCCATCGGGCGATTGACTCGTGACCCTGAAGCCACAGTTCGTAAGGCGGCATCGAGAGCGTCGCCTCCTCGTGCAGCAGCCGGGTGAGCGCGGCTACATCGTACTGTTCGAAGGCATCCACATAGCGCGCGACGAGCCGAACCTGCTCCTCCGAAAGCGCCCGCGGCACAACGGCGGGATTGCGCGTCTCGAGCGTCGCGCGAGCGCGCTGCAGCGCACTGTTCACCGCCGTCACACTCATGTCGAGACCCTCGGCCGTCTCCGCCGCGGACCAGCTGAGGACCTGCGTGAGAAGAAGCACCGCACGCTGGCGGGGCGGGAGGTATTGCAGCGCCGCGACAAAGGCGAGGCGGATACTCTCGCGCAGAATCGCATGCTCCTCGGGAGTACAATCGTCGACAGCCGGCAGTGCCGCCGCATCCGGGATCGGCTCGACCCAGTACTCGCGCGACCGCTGGTTCAACACGAGCTCGCCACTGACGACGCCAGGCTGCTCGGAGAGCTCGACCGGGCGGACGCGCTGGCGGTTCGTCGCAGTGAGCGTGTCCAGGCAGACGTTCGTCGCGATGCGGTACAGCCACGTCTTCAGCGACGACTGCTCCTTGAATCGATCGATCCCTTTCCAGGCACGGAGCATAGCTTCCTGCACCGCGTCTTCGGCGTCGACAACGGAACCGAGCATGCGGTAGCAGTGGCCGGTGAGAGCGGGACGGTACTGCTCGAGGATGGTGACTTCGGGCATGAGGCTAGTCTATGGTATCATTGTGCGGCCGCTGATCTGGACCGGTTTGAATACGGTGCGGAATGCTCGGAGCGCCGCGGGATGATAGATGGTTGAATGCTTCTCTTCCGGCATCCGTTCGTAGTGCCAGTGGACGCCGGCCGGTGCATCCCTGGCGAGCACGTCTGCCAGTTCCAGCTTACCCGGAACTGCCCCTGCGTCGCTGCTCGTGGCGATATACAACGTCTTCTTCAGCCCGGGGTGAGCACGCAGCAGCTCCCCCGCACCGTTCACCAGCTTTCGATCGTTCCACCAGAGACTGGGATCGAAGGCAATGTACGTGTCGAACAAATCGGGTTCCAGGAGGAACGTCTCCACCACGAAGAGTCCAGCGAGTGATTCCCCTACAATGGCAGTCTCGCTCGTGGTCCGGTACCGGGCCTTCACCTGCGGCATCAGTTCGGTGCGAATAAATATCCGGAACGCCTCGGAGCCGCCGACCTGCGGCGCGATCTTCCTGTCCTCAGCGTTATCGGTCGGACCCGTCATGTCTCGGCGGCGCTGCGTGTTCTCGATCCCCACTAGAAGGAACGGCCGCATTGTCCCGTTGCCCACGGACACCTGCACCAGTCCAGCAACGTGCAGGAAATCCTCCCCGATTCCGCCGTCCGGCATGTACAGCACGGGCAGGCGCATCGCGGACGAATCAGCGTAGCCCGGCGGTGCATAAACGTTGATACGCCGGACCTCGCCCAGAACCCTGGATTGGATCGTGAACGTCTCACCGATGACCAGTGGAGCACTCGTGTTCGCGCTGCTCGCCGTGCTCGCTGTACTCGACGGACGGTCCTGCGCTGGCGCCACCGACGCCATGCAGAGCAATAGAACAGTGATGCAGTATAGAAACTTCATAAGGGACGAGGAATCACTCCCGTGGCAAATCTGTTGTCAGATTCAGCCTTCGTCAGGCCGCACCGGATCGTGATGGTCGCCAGTGCATGGCTGGCCGACGCTCGGTCACAGCGCAGTCTCGCAAATATAGATTGATCAGAGTCTGGTACGGTACGTCCAGTTCGTCGGCCAGCGATCGGAAATAGTCCACCGTGGCGCGGTCGAGGCGGATCGTTACGGATTGCTTCAGCCGCTTCGCGTACGGATTTCGCTTGCCTTTAGAAAAATCGTATTCCTTTCTCATCGCTGCCACCGCGCGTCATACTGGGCGCGCTCAGATCGGGTTGCTCGCCGAGCGGAGATCAGACGAATCGCGTCTCCATTGTCGACATCGCAATGGACGACGATGAGGACGCGCAGTGCACTACTGAGGCCGATCAACAGGAGCCGTTCCTCCTCTGAGGAGTGATCGGGTCTGGGATGACGATAGCAGAATCATCATAGAACGCCGTCGCGGCTTCTTCGAAGGTGATTCCGTGTTTGCGGGTATTGGCTCTGGCCTTCGCCGCGTCGCACCGATCCGAAGATCAGCCATCGTGAAATGTACATACAGCGTACATCGGCTGTCCAGCGACGTCTGTGTGACCGCCTAATCGCTCATCGAAGCTGCAAGCGTAACGAGTTCAAAAAATCGCTCGGCAGCGCCCGTTAGGCTGATGGATCGCGAACTTGCCTTATAAGGGCAGCGATTTGTCCTGGTGCGCTGCCATTCAGCGAGTTCGTTGCCGCTACGACGACTCCTTTGGCAGTAGTCCAGGCATCCACCTCGCGTGGGGTGCCATAAGCAACTGGCCAGTTCGTCTCCACGCGATACTGTGGAACACTAAAGCCGAAAGAGTCGCGAGCCTTGAACGAATACTGTCCCCACTCAGTGATCTCCTTCATTCCCGCGAGATGGGGGTGGGCATCAAGTGAGAAGACGATCCCTAAAGGCGGCCAGCTGATCTCCGAGGCGATCAAAGTGTCCCATCTAGGATGTTGGAAAAGGAAACCGATCCCGCTCATCGAGCTCACACGTCCGAGCTGGGAAACGTTCCTGTAGAGAAAAAATCTGAGCGACCCGCTTGGTAGTTTCTTGTCTCGCTGAAGCACGAACTCTCTGATAGGGCTCCACTTATCCAACACAGGTTCGACTTGTGAAGCGAGAAACATTGCGGCGAGTTGTTTTAGAACCCGCAAGGGCTGGATGTGTCGTAGTGACACCCATGTGCGCCCGGCGCTATCGTCGAAAGCACCAATGGATCGAAATTGAAGAGCAAATCCCTTGAACGCTGTTCCGTAGTTTCCCCCCGTTCTCTGATTGCACTTCCCGCAGATCGTTCTCACAACGAATCCGTCCGCCTCTCGCCGCTCCACGTGCCGCATTTCACCGGCTTCTGAAACGAGGTAGCGAATGACCACAGGAGCGTCGTTGAGCGCCGCGACGCCTGGTAAGTGTTCACGGCTTCCGGCCTCTCTCAGGCCGCAATACTGGCACAGACTCACTTCGCACACACCTCGGAATGATTCAGGGATGCGTATATCACCCGAGCGTCCCAGCTCAGCTGCGAGCGCAGCGAACAATCAGCAAATCGCCCGTCTTGTGCAGTGCACGTCATGCGGCGTGCGCGACAGGCCATCCTCACCCACCTGCGCGCAGGAGTTCCCAAAAGGCGCGCGGATCGAGGATCCGAACCGGCGATTCTGACGCCACGACGAGCAAATCCTGATCACCCGTCACTAGGACGTCCGCGGCACGCGCGACTGCGGTGGCTAAGACCCATCGATCCGCGGCGTCACGAATGACCAGTGCGCTGGGCGCCGCTGGTTTCGGAATGGCGGGCACGACGCTCAGCACGGCCTCGATCGCCTCGATCCGGTCAGCTGGCACCTTGAGCTTCGACGCAAGTGTCCGCCGCAGTTCCGCGAGAATCACCTCGCCAACAACCAGCTCATGCTCCGCGAGAACCGTCCGGAGGACGTCCGCGCACAGACCGCGGGTCGCGAAGGCCGCCACCAGAACGTTGGTGTCGAGGCAAGCCCTCACGACACCGCGCGGAAAACATCCTCATCTGTGAGGTAGCCCCGAGCTTCCGCGAACGGCATCACGGATCGGCGAGCATCTTCGAACTGCAGAACGGCGAGCTGGCGCCGCAACGCATCCCGCG
>JBPCQO010000099.1:0-7044 GCA_050998035.1 Gemmatimonadaceae bacterium
GCTGTCAACACACCAGTGGAATCGAATCCGGGTGATACGTTGCGCAAATTGCGGACGCTCTGCAGCATGAGTCCGGCGCCCGCGAGGAGTATCAGCGCGAGCGCGGTCTGTGCCGCAACGAGCACGCCTCGGGCGAAGTGCTGCCGGCGAGATGATGTCATTCCGCGACCTCCCTCCCGCAGTATCGTTGTGTCCTGGGCTGGCTGCGCGGCACTCGCCAGCGCCAGCAAACCGAACACCGCGCCCGCGGCAACCGAGATTACCACCGTGAAAAGAACACTTGTCCATCCAAGGTGAATCTCGGTAAGTCGCGGAAGATCGGCCGGTGCGAGCGCGACCATCATACGCAGGCCAACGAACGCAAGGGAAAAGGCTACCGCGCCCGCAAAGAGGGCGAGCAACATGCTCTCCGTGAGATACTGCCACGCGAGATCGCCGCGTTTTGCGCCGAGCGCAGAGCGAATCGCGACCTCCCGGTTGCGCCCCTCCGTGCGCACCAGGAAAAGGTTCGCAACGTTTGCGCACGCGATGATCAGGACGAGCGCGACGGCACCAAGCAGAACCCACAGTCGCGCCGCAATGTCGCCGATGACGTGAGTGCGAAGGGGGATGGTTTCCACCGTGAATCCGGTCTGCTTCAGGAAGCTCGGCGAATACGCGGTCGGAAAGAGATCCGGAAGTCGGCCGATGAAGCTCAGCAACTCTGCCTGTGCCGAGGCGGCGCTTGCTCCCGGCGCGAGTCGCGCGACTGCTTGCAGGTAGTGCGAGTTGACGGGCTGTGCACTCGGATCCAGTCCCTGCGGAATCCACAGATCAACCTGCTGCGAGCGTGCGTCCGGCACACTCGCTCCACGCTGCATCACTCCGACAATCTGCACGGGAGTGGCCTCGATGTTGACCACCGAGCCGATGACATTGGTATTGCCGTTGAAGTGTTGCGTCCAATAGTCGTACCCGAGTACAGTGACAGGTGCTGCATGTCGCAGATTGTCTTTTGGCATGAGCGTTCGGCCGAGTGCAGGACGCAGGCCGAGCACATCGAACACGCTCGCGCTCACGACGGCTGCCGGCACGCGCTCGGCCGATTGCGCCCCGGCGACAGTGACCTCGGTCGATTGATACGTGCCGATGTTCTGGAGCGTGTACGCGTTCTTCTTGAAGTAGAAAAACTCCGCAACTGACAGTCCCCATGGCGGGGCATCCGCCTTGACGGCGGGTGTCGGCGAATCGAGCCAGACGAGCCTGTCCGATTCGGCATATGGGAGTGGCCGCAGCACCACACCGTCCAGCATCGTGAAGATCGCCGTCGTCGCACCGATCCCGAGCGCGAGCGTGACGAGCACGATGAGCGTGAAGCCCGGATTGCGCCCCATTCCGCGCGCCGCATGGCGTATCTCACGCCTGAGCGTCTCAACTGTGTTCACTCGCCCTGCGGCTTCTTCGCCTTCGGAACCGACCTGTACACTCATACCCTTCTCCGCGCACGCGGCGTGAATTTGCTTGGTCTGGTACGGGTGAGTGCCCGCCTGCCATCTGTATCGGCATCAAAGGAACAAGTATGCCATTACACTAGTAACAGCTAACTCGTTGTTAGCCAATAGCTTAGCTTAGATCATCGTCTTTGCGATCGCCGAATTGTGTCCGGTTCCGAGACACCTCTTCCCATATTCGAACAGCCGGACCAGAGCTGCGGCATTCGAAGCACTACAGGACACTCCGCCTGATGTACATTTCCCCCGTGCAACCGCCCTCAACGCGTGAGTGAACCCCCGCGTAACCCTCCTGATGAGCGTGTACTGACGGCTGCAGCCCAGCGGGGCGACCAGGCTGCCTTTGGCGCCCTCGTCAAATTGCACCAGAAACGTGCTTACGCAGTCGCGCGGGCAATCGTCACAGTGCACGAGGATGCGGAGGATGCGGTTCAGGATGGGTTCGTGCGAGCGTACCAGGCGCTGGACCGGTTCAACCTGGATCAGGCGTTCGGACCATGGCTCAATCGGATTGTCGCCAACGCCGCGCTGGATCTTGCACGTAGAAGAAAGGTGCGGACGACCGACGACCTGCACGAGTCGATGGCCGGAGCATTTCATGACCCCGGCGAATCGGACGAGCTTCGGCGGCGACTGGGAGAGGCGCTGATGCAGATTCCGGAGCGCATGCGGTCCGTGCTGGTGCTTCACGATGTCGAAGGCTTCGCTCACGCGGAGATTGGGAAGCTGCTCGGCATTCCGGAAGGGACGGCTCGGTCGGACCTGCATCACGCGCGGCAGCGGTTGCGGGGAATGTTGCAGAACTTACGGGACCAGGATTGATGGACAACGACATCAGCAACGATATCAAGTTCGACGAACCGCTTTCAGCGCCTGTGATCGACACGGCGCGCGCGCTGTATGCACCGCCCAGCGGCGATGCGTACTGGGCCCAGCTGGAAGCGCGAGTAATGAGCCGCATCGCCGAGTCGGCCGCCGGCCGCTGGTGGGTCGTCGTCGGAGGCTGGGCGCACGGTGGTCTCGCGGCGGCGGCGGCGATTCTGGTAGCGGCCGCCGTGGGAATGCTCATGATGCATGTGCATTCCCAGGAGGTGCGCGTCGCGTACGAGTCCGCCACGCAGGCGGTTCCGGCTGAATCGGTCGTCGTTCCCACGGGAGCACTCAGCGAGCGCGACGGTCCGGACACACGCGGAGCGACGTTCAGGGACGTCATCTCGCAATAACGGGATTCCTCCTTTCATGCAACAGCCCAAGCTTCTCGCCGCGCTCGTGGTACTCGGTGCCTTCGTCGGAGGTGCCGCCATCGGCGTTGCGGGCGACCGCGCCGCACACGCAGAGGAGCCAGGATCGCGCCCGACGGATTCGCGCACGTACTGGGACCGCATAGCCGCGGAGTGGAAGCTGACGCCACCTCAGCGCGTCGTCGTCGATTCACTGATGGATGCGCAGCGCCGCAGGATCTCGGCACTCTATGCTCCACTCCGCCCAGCCCTCGACTCGGTGAACGATCGCGCGCGCGCCGTCTCCGACAGCACACAGATCCAGCTCCGCCTCGTTCTGACAGCCGAGCAACGCGTGAAGCTCGACGCCATGCGTGCCGAGCTCAAGCGGCGGCGCGACGAACACCGCGCTCGGCGTGACGAGGACCTGGCCAAGATCCGCTAGGAGTATCCCGTACGACGATCCGTCAGAGATATCCGTCAGGAATATCCGTCAGGCGGTCGAAAAAGGTTGCGGCCATGGTGATATTTCGGAATGGCGACCACTCTGCAGCCCCCCCCACCGCCCCCTCAGGCGCCGAATCCATCCGGCTCACCGCGGCCGGTGCCGGACGTCCATACCTTCGAGCACCACTGGCAGGACGAAGCCGATGCCGCGTATCTGTACGGCCTGCTCGCGTCCATCGAACACGATGAGCGCAAGCGCGACATCTACCAGCGTCTGTCTGAGGTCGAGACCCGACACCTGGAAATCTGGGCTCGACTCATGGCGGAGGGTGGCCTAACGCCCAAGCCGTTCCGTCCGAGTGGGCGAACGCGATTACTCGCATTGTTGGGGCGGTGGTTCGGCGCCGGCTTCCTCCTGCCGATGTTGCTGGCCGAGGAAGGGCGCGAGGTGAAGGGATACATGGACATGCACCGTGCGATGCCGCGCAATGCACCGGGTGCGCCGGAGGCGCTGCTGCTGGCGCGCGAATCCGCCGAACATGCGGTGGAATTGTCCCAGATCACCGGCAGCAGCGAAGAGCCGTGGCACCAGAAGGACAAGGGTGGGTTCCTGCGCAGCACGGTGTACGGCTTCAACGACGGCCTCACCGCTAATTTCGGACTCGTGGCCGGCGTCATTGGAGCAGCGACGGCGGGCGAGTACCACGCGGTAATCGTCGCCGGAGTCGCCGGACTTATCGCCGACGCGTTCTCCATGGGATCGAGTGGATATCTCGCGGCCAAGAGCCAGCAGGAAGTGTATCAGAACGAGATCTCCATGGAGCGCGACGAGATCGCGCTGATGCCAGAAGTGGAGCGGGATGAGCTCGCGCTGCTGTACGAGGCCAAGGGGATGAACCGCGAAGTCGCGCAGGGGCTGGCCGCCGAGATCATGCGCGACCCGGAGCGGATGCTACGTGAGCAGGTGAGCGAGGAGCTGCAGATTGGAGAGCCCGACATGTCGCCGATGCGCGAAGCGTGGCTCACCGGCGGCGCAACTGCGATCGGGGCGCTCATACCGGTGCTCCCGTTCTTCCTCATGGGAGGCCGCGCCGCATCGATCGTCGCCTTCGTCCTGGCAATGGCCAGCCACTTTCTGGTGGGTGCACTGCGTTCGGTCTTTACGGGACGCGGCGTGTTCAGATCCGGGCTGGACATGTTCGTGGTGGGACTCGGCGTGGCCATCGTTGGGTACTACGCCGGTGCCTGGGTGGGGCATTTCCTGTGATGCCGCGGATGACAGCACGCGTGCTCGCCCGCATGTGCTCAAGCGCGGCGTTGGTACTAACGCTGCCAGCATGCGTGCTGGTGGCCGGGCCGGGCGCCACACGCGTGATACCATTATCTGCCGTCACACTCACGCAGGCGGACAGAAACACCGCGCGCACTCAGATTGTCGCGATGATGCAACGTTCAGCGCAGTCGTGGAACGCTGGAAATCTCGACGCGTTCATGAACGACTACGAAGCGGACACGACCACCACCTTCATCGGCCGTACTGGAGTGGTTCGTGGACGCACCGCGATTCGGGATGTATATGCGCCGCGCTTTGGGCCCGGGCGAGTACGCGATTCGCTCTCATTCGAGAACACAACCGTCGATCTGATGGCGCCCGACATCGCCAACGTCATCTCCTACTACCGACTGATGCGCGGCGATTCCACAACTTCGCACGGCCCAACTTCGCTGGTCATGCGCCGCCGCGATGGCCGCTGGCGCATCGTACACGATCATTCCTCCTGAGTAGATGGATGCCCGACGCGCCGCTCACGTACTTGAGCGCATAAGCGGACTGCTCGAGCTGAGCGGCGTCGAGAAATTCCGCGCGCGCGCGTACAGAGGAGCAGCCGCTGCCCTGCGCGCTCTCGGCAGCGACGACATCACGCCGCTGTACTACTCGGGCGAGTTGGCAAGCGTACCGGGGATCGGCCCCGCCACACTGTCGGTGCTTGCGGAGCTGGTGGAGACGGGCGAGTCATCGTACCTGAATCGGCTGCTCGAAACGGTGCCCGAGGGGCTGCTCCAGGTTGCACGCGTGCCGGGACTCACTCCGGCCAAGGTGGCGCTGCTGCACACTGAGATCGGAATAGAGTCGCTGGAAGATCTGGAGGAGGCCGCGCGGGACGGCCGGCTGCGCACCGTACGCGGCTTCGGTGACAAGACCGTGAAACATGTGCTGCAGGGAATAGAGATTGTGCGCGGTCGTGGCGGGCGACTGCTGTACCGAGAGGCACTCATCGAAGCTGAACGATCGGCGCTACAGCTCGCGCAACAACCCGACGTGAAGCGAGTGGACGCCGCGGGTGAGATTCGTCGCATCTCCGACGTGGTGCGCGACATCGCGTTGGTGGCCGAGTGCGACGACGATGCAGACGCAGCCGCCGTCCTCAATGAGATGGAGCGGACACCGGGCGTGCTCGAGGCGGAGCGACGCGGCGACGCCGTGCACCTGCGCTTCGTGGATGATACCGAGATTGACGTGTCGTGTGCCGCCCCAGAGGCATTCCCGCTCGCGCTGTGGCGCGCAACCGGAAGCGCGGAGCACGTAGCTCAGGTCGAGGAATATGCTGCCTCGTGCGGACTCTCCATCAACGGCGGTGACAACAACGAGCCCGTGAAGTCCGAGCACCACCTATACGAGCGACTTGGCCTCCAGTACATACCACCGGAATTACGCGAAGCTCTGGGCGAAGTCGAGGCCGCGGCGCGCGATGCACTTCCGAATCTCATCCGGGCCGATGATATCCGCGGCGTGCTGCACTGCCACTCGGAGCACTCGGATGGCTCCGTTCCAATCGCCGAGATGGCCGCGGCGGCACGTGAGCGGGGATGGGACTACCTCGGTATTTCGGATCATTCGATGGCCGCGTTCTACGCTGGCGGCCTCAAGCCTGACGACGTGATGCGCCAGCATGACGAGATCGATCGCCTCAACAACGACACGCCGGGGTTTCGCATTCTCAAGGGCATTGAATGCGATATTCTAGCGGATGGTGCACTGGACTATGACACGTCGATACGCGACTCGTTCGAGTACATCATAGGCTCAATCCACTCGCGCTTTTCGATGGATCTGGAGACGATGACCGCGCGTGTCCTCGCCGCGATGGACGACCCACGGCTCACCATTCTTGCGCATCCCACCGGCAGACTGCTATTGCAGCGCGAGCCCTACGCTCTCGATCTGGAAGCCGTGATACACAAAGCTGCGGCCACCGGTGTCACGCTGGAGCTGAACGCAGATCCAGCACGCCTCGATCTCGAGTGGCGGTGGTGCAAGAAAGCGAACGACCTCGGCGTGCGCATCGCCATCGGCCCGGATGCACACTCCCCACGCGGCCTGGATCACACCTTTTTCGGTGTGAAGCTGGCGCGGAAAGCGTGGCTCACAGCTGACAACGTTCTCAATACCAGGAGTGCGGACGAGATACTGACAATCGCCCGCAGCAGAACTACCTAACCGGTTGCGCGCAGTGCGAACGCGAGCGACGTCAGACCACGATACTGAGCAGGCGCCCCGGTACGAACACCACCTTCTTCGGGTTAGACGTGACGAACCGCGCGACGCCCGGCTCTGCGATCGCCAGTTCATACGCAACGTCCTGACCAGCGCCCCGATCGATGCGAATCTTGCCGCGCACCTTTCCGTTCACCTGCACCACGAGCTCTATCTCGTCTTCCACCAGCAGCGCGGGATCGAACTGCGGCCAGGATGAATCAAAGACACTCGTTGCATGACCTAGCTGCTCCCACAGCTCTTCAGCTAGATACGGCGCGAACGGTGCGACCATCTGCACCAGCGGCTCCACCTCCGCGCGACGCGGCGTGCGTTCGCCTCTGCGGAGGAC
>JBPCQO010000120.1:0-36899 GCA_050998035.1 Gemmatimonadaceae bacterium
GGCGAGACGATGTCCTCGTCATTCTCGAGCCCAACGCGGATCTTCCCCTTGAGTGGGTATCGCGCGCGACCCTGATTCGACCCGCCGACCTGTCCGCGGACGCGGAAGAGTTCGCACTTAGGATCGGCGGATGGCTCAGCGACGCTGCGAATCGCCTTGCTCCGCAACTCGCCGAAGAACCGGCCAGGTTGCTTGCGGCTCACGAGTACCGCGCCTCAGTTATCTCTGCGGTAGCCCTGTTGGAATATCGACTTCGACTCGCCTTGGGAAAAACGACTGATGATCTCGGCGTGACGCGCGTGCCGCTGAATCAACTGCTTCGAGTTGCGGCGCGGCGCGGACTTCTTCCGGACAATCTCGTTCCGCGTCTGCGGCAGGCAGTCGACATGAGGAATCGCGCCGTGCATGAGGCCGAGCTAATCTCAGCTGCCGTCGCCCGGACAGTAGTACGTGATGTTATGGCGGCGCTTGGCGGATTTCCTCGAGGCTGAGGGCTAACGAACGCTGCACTTGTCGGTCGATTTAAGGATTGCGAATGCTGCGAATTCGCTTTTATTTGATTCGCCCGCAAGTGAGCTCGGGCGTTAGACAACACACACCAGCGTTATCGGACGGTATGCCGTTTGACCCGCAACCCGACCTCGTGACCGCCCGCCTGCGGCTCCGGCCGTTTATCCCGGCAGACGCGTTTGCTGTCCAGGCACTGGCAGGCGCCTACGAGGTCGCCAACACGACGCTGACCATCCCGCACCCGTATCCCGAAGGCGCCGCGGAGGGGTGGATCGCGACGCACGGACCCGCGTGGGCGGCGCGAAAGGCGGTCACGTACGCGATCACGGACGTGACCGGCACCCTTGTGGGCGCGATTGGGCTGGCGCTCGTGCCGGCGCACGCGAGCGCGGAGGTCGGCTACTGGATCGGTGTCCCCGCGTGGGGGCGCGGGTACGCGACCGAGGCCGCGGCCGCGCTGTTCGACCACGCGTTCGGCGCGCTCGGGGTACACCGCATCGAGGGCCGGCACTTCACGCGGAACGCAGCTTCGGGGCGGGTGATGCAGAAACTCGGGATGCGGTTAGAGGGCGTGATGCGCGAGGCGGTCCGCCGGCGGGCGACGTTCGAGGATTTGGCCGTGTACGCCGTCCTTGGCCCGGAGTGGATGCAGTCCCGGCCGGGCGCTGTGCAGCCGCGCAGCATAACTTCGGCGTTTGACAACTAGGCCACGCGGCGAGTAAGAGCGTGCGCGATATCCTTCCGACTCGCCCCGGCCGACAGCAGCGCGCGAATCAGGAGCTCAAGCGACACGCTCACATCCCCCGCCTCAAGCTTGGCCACGCGAGACTGGCTGGAGCCCAGTTGCTTGGCGAGCTCCGTCTGCGTGAGGCCAGCTGCCATGCGCCGCTCTCGCAAGCTCCGGCTCAGCGCGAGCCGCATCTCCACCAGCGCCGACTCCTCGGGTGTCAGTGTCAGGAAGGCCGCCGCATCACCAACCGTCCACCCAGCCGCTTCGAGCCGCTTCCGCTTCTTCGCATCCATGTTGTCAGTCCTCACGGGTCACTACGGGTTACCTGGTCGTACAGCCTCAATCGTCGTTTACAATCCGCGATCGTGCGGGCGGGGGTCTGCTGGGTCGTCTTCGGAAATACGTCAGTGATGATCACCGCGTCAGGATCCACGCGGTAGACCACCCGCCAAGTGCGGCCCGCGTCGACGACCCGCAGCTCATGGCACCGCGTGCCGATCGACGGCATCGGGCGCGAGTGCGGCATCTGCAGCTTCTCCCCGCCTTGGAGCTGCCGCAGGAGCACCCCGGTCTCGTGACGAGCTTTGGCCGAAAGCGGCGGCGTCTTGACCTCGCCGCGCAGCCAGATCAACGGTTTGTCAGCGGCAGCCATACCGGCAAACTATGTCGCATTAGACATATGTCAAGATGGATATATGCCCCGCCGCCGCCACGATCGCCTGTCGTAACATGCGCTGCTGCTCACAAGCGAAGCTGAGGAGTTGCGCCGGTGTCGCCGGTGCTTCTTATTTGACTCGCTTGCAGCAGAGCTGGAGCGTTGGAGCGCCACACCCTTCATCGAGACAAAAGCCAACGTGTGCAAGTCCGCGTGGTTCCCGCTACTGCTCATCGTCTTCGCGTGCGTCGACCGATTCCCGCGCGTAGCGTCCCACGACAGTGCACGCGTGGTTATGCCGCCGTTCGCCAAGACTTCCGAAGCGCCGGCCGCGCAGAGTGCCAGTCAGCGACTAAGCGCCGCGGACTCTACTGTCACTTGGGAGCTGCAGTCCGTGTTGGTCGGTGACGTCGACTGCGATGGCGTTCCCGACTCCGCATTTGTCGGCCGCTCGCCGTCCCGCGTTGACGTCGGCCTTGTCCGTGCCAACACGCGGACCCCGGAGGTTATCTCCTTCGGAGTGCATGGCACCGTCGTTCAGAATGAGGTCGGCTCCAACAAAGCGCACCTTGGATTCGAAAGCCTTCCGTTGCCTGCGTGAGTCGCGAGAACCGCGAACCACCCCACACTTATGCGTAACAGGCGGAGCGCTACGCAGATCGCGTCGGCGCTTTATTGGACTGGTTTGCGAGTGAGCTTCATCGTTGATCGCACCAGCCGCTGGCGAAACGAAGGATCGGAGAGGAACGAACATGAAGCCGACAAGTAGTCCGACAGCTGGTCCGAATGGCGAGGGCGCTTCAGCGAACATCACCAAGCGGATTCAAGAGCTGGGGGATTGGAGAGGAGAGACCCTCGCTCACATCCGTCAGCTCATCCACCATGCCGACCCGGACATCCAGGAGGAATGGAAATGGGAGAAGCCAAAATCTCCCGGAACCCCCGTCTGGTCCCACGACGGCATCGTCTGCACTGGGGAATCGTACAAACAGGTCGTGAAGCTCACCTTCGCTCGCGGAGCCTCCGTCAAGGACCCGGAAAAGCTCTTCAATTCCAGCCTGGAAGGGAACACGCGGCGTGCGATCGACATCCGCGAAGGGGAGAAGATCAACGAAGCTGCTTTCAAGCAGCTGATACGCGCCGCAGTGGCGGCCAACTCCGCAGCGCTCGCACAACGCGCAGCCAGGAAGAAGTAAGCCCGGCTCTCAGAGGTATGACACGGGGAGATAGATTGAATTGAACGCCACCCGTCACGCCCAGCCAATGAGCCAGCGTCAGCCATCGGTGATCCACCCGTACGCTGAGATCCCTCGGCGGCGTTCCGAATTTCGTGGGCACGCGCGTTCCTGTCCATGCGCTGATCGACTACCTCGTTCGAAGTCTTGCTCACCGTCGATCGGGGGATTGAGTTTCAGCAGTCGATGTTGCGCTGTCAAAGCGTTGAGAGCAGCAGCGTCCACGATTGCCATGCATTGCCAAAAACAGCAAGATTTGCACGAGCTTTTCTAAGTCCCTGATGCGGCCCCAAAGTCCTTTTAATCAGCAGCCTACAATGCGCCGAACCGCGATCCTCGCCCTTATCTTCCCCGCCGCCCTCGCCGCCCAATCCACGACCACGCCGGCGCCTGCTCCGTTCAAGGCCCGCCCCCTCGCCAGCGGACCGGTCAAGGTCGGGCCAGCCAGGGGAACCGTCGTTGTAGTCGGCGGCGGCTCCATGGGACCGGAGGTCTACAAGGCCTTCATCGACGCGGCCGGCGGACCCGATGCCCTCATCCTCGACGTTCCCAACGCTGGCGGCACCGACAGCGTGACCCGGAACATGGGCCAGCCTTGGCGCAACAATGGCGCCCGCAACGTCGTCGTGCTCTTCACCAAGGACCGCAAGCTCGCCGACCGCGATTCGTTCACCGCAATCATAAAGAAGGCCGGCGGGATCTGGTTCGAGGGCGGCCGCCAATTCCATCTCGTCCAGGATTACGGCGGCACCAAGACCGAGCGCGCGTTTATGGACGTGCTCGAGCGCGGTGGCGTCGTCGGTGGCTCGTCGGCCGGCGCGTCCATCCTTGGCGACTTTATGGTTCGCGGCGCGCCGTCCAGCGACAACAGGATTATGGACTACCCGGGATACGATACCGGCTTCGGCTATCTCCGAAACGTCGGCATCGACCAGCACGTCGTCGCCCGCTCCCGCCTGCCTGACATGGCCGATTCCATCATGCCGAGCCACCCGAACGTGCTCGGCATCTCCGCAGATGAAGGGACGGCGTGGGTCGTTCGCGGCGACACCGCGCGCATCATCGGACGCGACAAGGCCTTCGTCTACAACGGCGAGGACGCGACCGACGCCGGCGCTCCCTTTCTCACGCTGTACCCGGGCGACCGATACGATCTCAACGCACGGCGGGTCATCAGCCGCGCGGCCGGTCGATCGCCCGTGAAGCCGGAGTTGATCACGTCGTTGTTCGAGAAGTACAACGCGCCTGCCGCGGGCGGCGCGACGGTGCTCGTGGCGCAGAATGGCGAGGTGTTCGTCGACCGCGCGTTCGGCATTCCGGCGCAGCCTCGATACATGCCGCGGACGACGCTGCCGCAATTCCCGCTCGGCGACATCTCGGCAGTGTTCAACACTCTGTGCGCGCAGACGGCAAGCACGGGCCGCGGCCGCGGAGGACAGGATTCGACCGCCCGCGACACTACGGAGAGCGCGCCTGGCGTCGACCGAGGCCGCAGCGCGCCGTCGCCGCTTCAGAGCTGCGTGACGCGACTCTCGACGCCGGTCGGTGCGCACCGGACCGCCGCCATCGACAGCCAGAACGTCCAGTCCAGCGTCGACGAGCTGTATCGCTTTGCACTCGGCCTTGAGGTGCCGACGACGTGGCGCAATGCCGACTATTCCAAAGGATGGACATCGGACACGTACAAGGGCGTAACGCGCCTCGCGTCGTACGCGACAGCGGACGGGAAGCGCGCGGCCTTCGTTCGTATCCCCGAGCGCCACGCGACAATCATTATCCTGACCAACGACATGAACGCAGACGCGCGCGGGATGTCCGAGCGTATCCTGGACGAGCTCCTCAGCGGACAACGATGATGTAGGCCGCTACTCCTCTTCTACTCCTTCTCTTCCTTCCGTGCGGGCGGCGCGCCGCCCCATGCCCGCACGATCGCGTCACCCATCCGCCCCATCACCAGTTGAGGCTCGGTATCGAGCACCCAGCGGGTGTCCTGGTTCTCCTTGGTCAACACGCACGCCACCACGCGATCCCGCAGGTAGAACAGCGAGCACTCCGTGCGTACCGAATCGGTCGCCCCCGTCTTGTGGGCCGCACGCACTCCGTTCAGGTATCGCTGCAGCAACGTGTGATCCTCGTTGTGCTGCAGGATGTACAGCATCGCCGAGTCGGCCTGCGGGTTCACAGCCTTGCCGTGCGCCATCAGGTCGAACAGGTGCGCCATCTCGTTCGGTGTTGTGACGCCCAGACCATACTTCTTCGAGCTGTCCGGCGCCACGCTCGCGCTGCCGCGGAAGACCTTGGAATGCACCTTGGTATGGTGCAGGCCGAGTGAGTCCATCTCGTTCCACACTCGGCGGATGATGATCTTGTCGAGCAGCAGGTTGGTGGCGCTGTTGTCGCTCTGCGTCGCCATGAACCACGCGGCGTCATGTACCGTGACAATGGCGCCATTGTGCAGGAACTGCATCGAGCCGGAGCCCGGTACCTGATCGATTTTGAGTATCGTCAGCGGGTCATCCAGCGACAGATCCCCACGTGCGACCAGGTCGTACACCGTCGTCAGGATCGGCACCTTGATGAGCGACGCCGTGGGGAACGTCTCGTCGCCACGCTGCGATAGATGATCGCCGGTTTCCAGATCCTGGATGCTGTAACCGATCACGCCGTGATAGCCAGCAGTTATGGAGTCTAGCGCGTGGCGTAGCGCCGCGGTGTCCGCACGAACCAGCTTCGGGCGCGCCACGGTCGCCTGCGCGCTCGCAGTACTCGCGGCCGCCATGCTGAGTGCTGTAATGAGCGCGACGGAGAGCATGCGCCGGGCAGTACGTGCATTGGTTGTATTAGATGCACTACGTGATGTGAGTCGCATCCAGTGCGCTGAGATCATTTGACTTGTTGGCAATCTGTATTTGACATGCACATGTGCATGTACTGGTTCATGTACCGGTGCTGTGGACCCCATAATCTGCGCTCCGTTGCCGTTGCCCGCCATCAGCTTGTCCTCACGAACAGTCGCATGGATAGCGCGCCGGCTCGACGGCCATCACATCGACGGGCACACCCGTTGCCTCCACCGCCCTCCATGGACACGGCAGAAGAACATACAGGAGACCGGAAATGACTGGTACAGTGCAACCCCCAGCAACAAGCAACGAGACAAGTAGGGCCCATACGGCGGACATACCACACCCGTCCACGGACCGCGGACACGCCGAGGGCAAGCGCATCCAGACGCCGCCGCGTGGAACGATCAAGAGATCCATTACCGTCAATCGCCCGCGCGACGAGGTGATCGCCGCGTGGCGCAAGACCGACTTCCCGGCGGACGCTGACTTCCGCGATGCCCCGGGCGATCACGGCACGGTCATAACCGTGACCATCCCCGACGCGACCCCAAAAACAGCACTCGGCTCGGCCTTCGAGACGCTCATGCGTAAGAACCCGTCCGACGCCGTTGTGAAGGCGCTGGAACACTTCAGGGAAATGACCGAAGCCGGCGAAATACCAACCACCGACGGCCAGCCGTCAGGAAAGAGATCATGAAGGCAGTCTGTTGGCAGGGCAAGGAGAAGATGGGCGTCGAGACCGTCCCGGATCCCACCATCCTCAATCAGCGCGACTGCATCGTGCGCATCACCTCCACGGCGATCTGCGGCTCCGATCTCCATCTGTACAGAGGTCATTTCCCCACGATGATGAAGGGCGACATCATGGGGCATGAGTTCATGGGCGAAGTCGTCGAGGTCGGACGTGAGGTTCGCAAGACCAAGGTTGGCGACCGCGTTGTGGTGCCGTTCACCATCTCATGCGGCGAGTGCTGGTACTGTCAGAACGGCGCCTTTGCCGCCTGCCCCAATACCAACCCGAACAACGAGATGGTCGAGAAGATCGCGGGCTACACGGCGTGCGGCGTGTACGGCTACTCGCACATGCTGGGCGGCTATGCCGGCGGACAGGCCGAGTACGCCCGCGTTCCGTTCGCGGACGTCGGGCCGATCAAGATCGAAGACGATGGGCTCAGCGACGAGCAGGTCCTCTTCCTCTCCGACATTCTCCCGACCGCGTATGAGTCCATCGAGCGCGCCGGCGTCGGTCCCGGCGACACGGTAGCCATCTGGGGTGCCGGGCCGGTGGGCCAGCTCATCATCCGCTGCGCGCACATGGTCGGTGCCGACCGCGTGATCGTGATCGACCGTCCCGATGCGCGCCTGGAAATGGCGCGCCGCGCCGGTGCCGACGTGATCAACTTCGACGAGGCCGATGACATCGTCGAGATCCTCAAGGACATCACCGGCGGTAGGGGACCCAATAAGTGCATCGACGCCGTCGGCATGGACGCACACGGGACCAACATCGAAGGGAAGATCGACACCGCCAAGCAGGCCGTGAAGCTGGAGATGGACAACGCGACGGTCGTACGGCAGGCGATTCAGGCCTGCGGCACTGCTGGCACCGTATCGCTGATCGGCGTCTATGCCGGCTTCGTGGACAAGTTTCCACTCGGCACACTGTTCACCAAGGGGCTGAAGCTCGTGAGTGGCCAGTGCAACGTCCAGAAGTACATGAAACCGCTGCTGGATCGTATCTCCGAGGGAGACATACACCCGGAAGATATCGTCACCAATCGCGTCAAGCTGGACGACGCGCCCAAGATGTACGACACCTTCAACAGCCGCGCCGATGGGTGCGTCAAGGTCGTGATGACGCCTTCATAAGGCGCGACTTCACAAGGCGCGAAGTATCCGCTGCTCGGTCGTGGAATACCACGACCGAGCAGGGGTCGTCACTATTTCTTGGACTTCTCGTACGTGCTCACGAGCTGCGCCTTCGCAAGCACGTGCCCTTCCATCGCCTGCTCCACATCGGCTTTGGTGGGATTCGTCAGTCCGTTCAGCTCCGTGGCCAGCGCGTACAGCTTGAAAAAGTACCGGTGCCGTCCGATCGGCGGGCACGGGCCGCCGAAGCTCGCGTTTTCCCAGTCGTTGCTTCCTTGGGCGGCCCCGTCCGGGAGACCCTTCGCGGATGCGTTCTCGTGTAGCTCTACCACACCCGCCGGAATGTTGTACAGCACCCAGTGGACATAAGTGCGCTGCGGATGGGCGGGATCCGGCGCGTCCGGATCGTCGACGATGAGCACGAAGCTGCGCGTTCCATCCGGCGCTCCCGACCACTCCAGCGGTGGCGAGATGTCATCGCCCTCACACGTGTAACGCGGTGGGATCGAGCCGCCTTCGGTGAATTCGGACGAGGTAAGCTTGAAAGACACGGGTTGCTCCAGCTAAGGCTGATTTGAGTTGCTGCACGTTCAGGGTGCCGGGACCCGCCGACCGTGCAGGAAATGAGCCTCACGCTAAAGACACCTAAAGATCGCATATGGCGGCCCGATACTCTTTGATGCAGCGCCATCCTTGAGACCCAGCCATGCGTACCTTTCGTCTTCTTGTCCCCTTCCCCCTCGCACTCGCAGTTGCGAGCATCGTGATATCGTCGCCAGCCGCCGCCCAGCGGCACGGCCGACGCTCCGAAGCGAGGACCCGCTCCCACGTAGAGACGGTCTCGACCCCCGCCGCAGACACGCTGGCGTGCGACGTCAAAGACTGCGAAGCGGATCAGTTGGACCAGCCCGATCAGATGGGTCAGTCCGACGATTACACTCTGAGTGTCGTCAGCGCGCTCTTCCCGTACGACGACGGTCGGACGAGCGGGCCGCCACTGCTGACGCTCGTTGTCCAGAACAGCGGCTCGGCCCGCTCGCCCGGCTCGACCATCGCCGTCTCACCGCGCAGCCATCTCAGCCTGGTAAGCCGCCTCACGATTCCGCCGCTGGCGCCCGGTGAGAAGTCCGTGATACAGATCCCGCTCGAGATGGGGCCGGACGGCGCGCCGTGTATCGCGATAACTATCAGCCCGGGTATGGCACCATCAACCCTGAGCGAGTCGCTACGATATGCGTCTGCCGCTACCACGATTGGGGCACCCAGGCCGCCCGGCAAGTAGTGGAGTAAGTACCGACGATAGCGCGGTTTGAGAAAAGAGAGGGCGGCCGATGAGGGCCGCCCTCTCTTTTGCTATCCATCATGGCGCGTACGATGCATGCATCCTATATCGATCCTGTATCGAGCGTTGCATCGAGAACAGTCACGTTGGGCCTATATCTCCATCTGAGGGAAGCCGTGAAGAGCACCGATTCCATTCGCGAGGCGCCGTCCGCCAGCATGGCACCACAGATCACCGCCGCGTTCTTTGCCCTGATCCTGGGCTTCATGTTTCTCATCCCGTTCGTGCGCATCGCGTTCGAGGGAGCGGAGCAGCCGCGACTTCTCATCCATCTGTTCAAGACCGATTTTGGCGTCAACGTCTTCGCCCTGCTCCTCCTGCTGGCGCCGATCGCGGGAATAATCGTTGCCATGACGATGCGCGGTTTGTGGGCAATTGCTTCGGCCGTCGTCGCCGCCGTGGGCGTGATCATGGTTCCCCTCGCCATCTTCACACTCCAGGCGGAGAGCCGGTCTGCACCCAATGTCATGGCACACGTGAGTCCGGCGGGCGGGACATTTCTGTTTCCGGTGGGGCTCGGGATACTTTGCGTTACATCGGCATTGAGAGCGCTCGGGACGCGGCGATCAGGGCGCTTGGGCGGCAACGGATGACTCTCATTTGTAGGTAACTCAGTTAGTTGTCGGCGGACACGTGGGTCAGCGTTGCGCCACGCGCTGGTGGCGTAAGCCGTGTACACCCGCGCACTATCTGTTGCCCCCGCGGCGGCGAAGGTGCGCGCCATCTCGAAATCCAACTCACTGCGCGTTACGTACCGTCCCATGGCGGCGAGCTGAGCTGTATACGCATCACGTAACGTGATGAGCGCGTCCGTTGCGTGCCCCTGCGCAAGCTGTGCGCGCGCGAGCTCGACGAGCGTTCGCGTCCAGCCGGAACGTCCCCACCGTGCCTTGCTAAACTCCGACTCTGCCTGCGGCCAGCGTCCACCCGTCATCGCGATCAGGCCGAGCACGTGGTGGTAGAGTCTCCAATCACGTGCGTAGTAGCTTCGGGCGCCGATTGCCTGGATCGAATCGGCGAGTGCCGCCAGGCGAACGGTGTCCCGGTTTCCCGCCTGCCAGAGAGCGTCTGCTAGTAGCGTCCGCGGCCACGTGAAGGTGCGCGCCCAATCGGCCGGGAAGCTGGACGCTCCATCTCCAAGGCGCGATGCCGGCTCGGGCGGCACTGCTGCCACGAAGGCTCGCTCGGCGCCGACCAGGTCGCCCATGTGTGCGCGCGTATCGCCCTGCACCAATAGTAGCCAGCTGGAATCGGCAGGATAGCGCCGCAGTGTCTCATCCAGCAGGTGCGTCGCGGCACTCAGTTGACCGCGTTCACGCAGCAGCAGCGTACGCATTTCGTCAGCACTCAACGCGAATTGGGGGTCATTCGAGAAGCGCCAGCCGCGCAATGCACTGTCTGCCGCGACGTACTGGCGAGCCTCGATCAGCCGGCGGATCGCATCCATTGCGAACTGTGGGTCCGTTGGCGTGAGTGCACCGGCCCGACGTGCAGCCGCGACAGCATCATCGTAGCGACCCCGAGCAGCGAGCACGGCGCCGAGCTGTGCCCACCCCGCCGGATTTTCCGGTGCGGCCGACGTAGCGTGTCGAGCGGCGGATTCTGCCCGAATGAGATCGCCCGTGATGCGCGCGTTCTCCGACAGCACGCGGTATCCGACGCAGATTATACATCCTTCGCTCCCGGCCTTTCGGCCGGCTGAGTCGAGAGCGATGGCACGTTCGGCGATGTTGGCGACCTCGGCAAAGCGTCCATGCAGAGAAAGAATTTCCATAGCGCGGAAGTACGCACGCGGATCGCGTGGGTAGTGCGCGAGCAGCGTGCGGCCGAGCGCATCAGCCCGCGCGTGGTCTCCGGCGTGCAGTGCCAGGTAGGCGTCGAAGTACAGCCGCTCGAATTCGGTGGCACGCTCCCGGTTCTTGAAGTACGCGTGGTCGAGCGCACGTGCGCTGTCGGTCGCAGCAGTGGTGTACGTCGTACCCAGCATGTAGCGGCGTTCCATCACCGCGGCCACGAACCCGGAGTCCGCCGCAATTGCTTCATCCAGCGCCGCCGTCGCCTCAGCCGGTCGCATCTGCCCAGTAAGCTGGAGCGCACGGATGTACAATCGATATGCAGTGAGCGTATTCGGTTCCAGCTCAGCGAACTGTGCACCGCCACCATGCACATCGATTCCAGCGACAAGGCGTGCCGTGGCTTGCGCGATCACACCATCTAGCGCGGTGTCGGCGCTCGTCATGCGGCGCGTGCGAAGTCCGTTGCGTACATCGCTAAGCGACATGTCCAGCCAGTAGCGGCCTCCCCCAACGGTAACACTACCAGTCAGTAGCCATCTTGCGCCGAGTCTGCGCGCAGCGGCAAGTGCATCTGTTGATGATGATGCACGATTTGTATCACCGGCCGGAAGCACGTCGCGCAGACGCGTCTGCTCCACCACGTTCACAACGTGCTCGCGAGATAGCGCAGCGCCGAGTAATCGCGGCAGTCCGACTGCGAGCCACGCATCGCCCGGCTGGCCCGCGACGTCGAATGGCACGATCGCCAGCATTCCCTTGTCCGTCGGGCTGACTCGCTCCGACGAAGTCCGCGAAACCAGTATAACCAGTGCAATAAGACCGGAAATCACACCCGATGCGGCAACAAACCAAGCGACCCGCTGCCTGCTCATCCAGCGACGTTCTGGTGGCAAATCGTTCGCCGGCGTGCGCGGTGTCGCAGATTGCGATCCGAGGTCAAGATCGGAACGTGGTTCTTCAAATACCGGAACCAATGCGGAACCGGCCTCGTCCGGAACGGCGGTCAACATCGGAGCGATGATCGGCGCCTCGCCCGCGGGAAGTGTGATAGTCCGTTGCGCGATCTCGTCTGCCGCCGCCACCACGGTTCGATGCGGTGTCAGCTCGAAATCCACGGCCAGTCTCTCGGCAAGATGCCGATATTCACGAGTTGCGACGCGCACTGCATCGAGCGTCCCGGGTGCGGCGAGTGCGTGCAGCAACTCCAGCGCAGGCTTCGGGTCGAGTGGAGCGGCGTTGAGCCATCGCCGAGCCAGCTCGGCGCATTCGGTCCACGCCTCAGCGTCGCGCAGTCGTGCGCATTCAGGAACGCACGCAGCAATAAACCTCGACTCGTACATCGAACGCTCGGCGTCGCTCCAATCTTCGAACGAGCGAGCGCCTCCGGCGTGCACTCCGTCGAGAAAGGGGCCGGCATACAGCGCGACAACTTTCTTTGTATCATTGGCCGTCGATGCGGCGACGAGGGCCCTCGCGTCTACCGAAAGTGGCACCGACGACGCCAACATGACGCTGTCCAACCGTCGTGGAATCGATTCGGGGCCGAGGAGCTGGCGCAGTCTGGACAGCGCCTCGCGCATGGAATGGCGCGCGCGATCCTCATCGCGATCACCCCAGAATAGCTCGGCCACATGGTCGCGAGACAACGGCTTAGTGGCGAGCGCAAGATACGCAAGCAGCGCCAGATTGCGCGGCCCGAGAGACGAGACCACCTCACCGTCTTGGTCCAGCAGTGCAAGCCCGCCAAGGGTAATGAGGCGATAGCTCCGCGGTGCAGGCCCGCTGCGCACTGCGATAGCGCCTTCCGAACGTGGTTGACCGAAGGAGAAGCGGTCATTCCGTTCCGGCATTCGACCTCCTCCGCGAACGTCCAGTAGAAGCGCGACTGAACGCAAGGAACAGTAGGATGGCAAGGCGAGCGTGAGCGCACCCGTAGTGCCAAGCTACGGCGTATTTCGCGGACGCGCCAGAGGCTGCGGTGCGCTCAACACGGCGACGTAACACCAAGCAGCCCAACGTCTTGACGTGTATTGCCGTGGCGTTGACGGGTGCACCTTATTCTTGGCCATTGCACCGCAAGCCGCGGTGCGCACACCCGTCATTTAGGAGGCGTACTGATGCCGCACCAGACTCTAGCTCGCCGCGCATGCTCGCGGCGTATGGCCACTCCACTCGCTCTGCTGCTGATAACGGCTCCACTGGCCGCGCCAACGGTGGCTTCCGCCCAGATTGTTGGGCCGAAACCGTACTTGCAATTCAGCGATAGCCCGTTTGCGAGCACGCCAGGGTTCTCATACTTCTATCTCGAGACCTTCGAGGACCATCTGTTCAACGTCCCGGGAGTTACAGCGAGCGCCGGCGGAGTGACCAGCGTCGTCTTCGGTCCCAATCTTCATGATTCGGTGGACGGCGACGACGGACACATCGATGGTTCCGGACTGAACGGCGATGACTTCTTCTCACCAGCGGGACAAAACGGCATCTCCTTCACCTTTGACGGCGCGGCGCTCGGTGGGCTACCGACACACGCCGGTATAGTGTGGACTGATGGCACGAATAACATCTTCTTCCAAGCCTTCGATCAAAACGGTGTCTCGCTCGGCACACAGACCGGCGATCACGCCGACGGCGACTTCAATGGCGGGACCGCCGAAGATCGGTTCTACGGCGCGATCAACAGCGGCGGCATCTCACGGATCTTCATCTCGAATGGCCCGGGCGGCATCGAGGTCGATCACCTGCAGTACGGCCGTCTCGGTACCACTGCCAGTACGACGCCCGAACCGTCGAGTGTTGCGTTGCTGGCAACCGGCCTGATAGGTCTCGTTCCCGTGCTGCGTCGCAAATCGCCGGGGCCACGCTAACATCAAGCCCCTGAACGACTTGACGTTCCTTGTCATGGGGTTGATCACGACGGTTTAACCTTGGCGCATCACCGCGCACCTCCTCGTGTGCGCACAACCTTTTGGAGGAAGTATGCTAGTAAGCACTAATCGGTTCCTGGGGCCAGCCGGCATTTCGCTCGGAGGCGTAGCAACCATCCTGGCTTTGGCTCTGGCGCCGGTCAGTGCGACCGCACAGACAGCAGGACTGAGTACATCCGCCGCTTACGTAACTGACTTGAGCAATAGCTCGAACTCATGTGGGCATTTCAGCACCCCGGCTCCGTCAACGAGTGAGACCACAAGTTGTAACCACGTAGTTGGTGGCACCGTCAGCGCTACCTCCGCCTCATCCAACGCGGCGCGGACTGCGAGCGCGTCGGGGACCGCGCATCAGACAGGTACCGACGGGCAGACCAATGCTTATGGTCAGGGATACTCGACCCAATACAGTGCGCTTACCGTCACGGGCACACCTTCACCCACCGATAATCTCATCTTCCACTTCTTCACCAGTCAGTCCGAGACTGGGGATGCCAATTCCAACAGTGGCTATGGTTTCTGGAACCTGACAGTGGTCGGCGGCACCGACGATCCCGCCTTCGCGCAACAAACCGCAGGAGGTAGCCTCCTCCTCAGCAGCGGCGCGACGAAAACGTCGAACGGCTTCGACTTCAGGCTGTCGTTCACGCCGACTGATGGAACATTCAAGTACAGTTTCACGCCGGATATGTACGCGTACATCACCGGACATGCGTCCGGTAACACGACCCAGAGCGCTTCCATCTCGGCCATGCTCCAAGGGGTCGACGCGGTGAGCGGGAGCGGCGCATTCATCAGCTCCGCTTCCTTCGACGGGGCCGGGCTCGGAACCATCAACGCCGCACCGAGCTCGGCGCCGAGCACCGTGCCTGAGCCGAGCTCGATGGCACTTCTGGGAACAGGGCTCGTTGCGCTCATCCCGGCGATACGGAGGAGACTGAAGCGTTAGCAATGTGGCTAGCTCATCCGCCACCAACTCGATCAACTCCTTCCATACGATCCGACACATGCCATCTATCCGACAGATGATCTCCATCGCGCTGCCGATGTTGCTGGTGAGCGCGTGTTCGCAGAAAGAGAAGACAACACCCCAGTCTCCGGGAATTGCTCAAGCGGCGGCAGCAGAGGCGCCGCCAAAGAGAGAGTCGGTGACCGCCTGTGCAATGGTTACGGCAGCGGAAATGTCGAAAATTCTCGGTACCACCGTGACGGCGGAGCCACACGAAGGAACGGTCGACCAGACGGAGTGCATCTACAAGGCTACTTCCGGGATCAGTCCGTATGTGGATTTCACCGTCGTTCGCGGCGACGGTGAAGTGGCGATGACGGCGTCGGGTTTCATGGCGCAACAGAAGCCGAACATGGTGAATCCATATGAAGGAATCGGCGACCAGGCGTTCGCCGTCGGACCGGCATTGATGATCCGCACAGGCGAGGATCTGGTGAAGCTCATCCTGTCTGGCGTCACAGACGCGCCGCCAAAAGCGAAGCTGATCTTCAATACCGCAAAGCCGAGGATGTAGCGTGCGCACGCTCAACATCTTCGGGTTCACTCTGACGCTGGCGCTGTCAGTCGCGTCATGTTCACACACGGATGCGGCCGCGGCGACTGCGACTGTGCGCGCACCGGCGTCTGCCGGTGAATCAACCGCGCTTGCGTCGAACGCGCCTCTATCTACCCCACCTGCGCCAGCGACAGCAGACGGCGAGGCACCGAGTGTCGCCGCATCGACATTGCGTATCCCGTTCATTGAGGGCCTGACGACCGTCAGCGCGGTCAGCGATGCAAACGGGGACTATGAATCGTTCGGGATGATTCAGTCGATCGAGCCGAATAGGTACAAGCTGGTGGTATCGGCGGAGCTGAAGGACGAGGACGGCGGCAGGCCGAAGGAAATAAGTGTGCCGCGCAGCGTGCGCCTCGCGGATGAGCGCAACGGGCACACCATGCGGCACTACTTCCATACGGGAGATGCTCTTCAGTTCACCGGGACGATGCCTGACTTCTCGCCGGCGATGGTAAACGAGCTCCGCAGCGCCGGCAGGACCAGTCTGACGTTTATCGAGGCCGCCGATGCATTTGGGATGTCGGTGGTGCAACGGACTTTGTCTGGCACAATCGCTCGCGTGGAGCCGCAGCCGGTCGCCGTGCCGATGCTGGTGAACGACATCCCCACTCAGCTACCTGCGATTCACGTGAAGGGGACGCTGTCGGACGAAGACTCGCACGACGAGTTCGAGTTTTACGTGCTGGACGATCCGGCTAACCCGCTCCTGCTGAGAAAGCGCGGTCCAGGGTTCTCGTCGTCGGTCATCAGGATCGAGTATCCCGAACCGGTGGGCAGACGCAGGAGGTTCGAGGAGAAGCTGGCGGCGAACGAGCCAGTCGACGTTTATGGCATCTACTTCTCGTTCAACCGTGCGGACATTCGCCCGGAGTCTGACAGCGTGCTGAAGGAAATCGCCGACGTGATGAAGAAAAATTCTACCTGGCATTTGCGCTTGGATGGCAATACCGACGGAATCGGCAATCCGGTGGCGAACCAGCAGCTATCGGAGCGTCGCGCGGCGTCGGTGAAGGATGCACTTGTCACGCGCTATGGAATTGAAGCCAGCCGATTGACGACAGGTGGTCATGGCGCCTCAAATCCGAAGGACCGGAACGACACACCAGAGGGTCGTGCGCGCAACAGAAGAGTCGAGTTGCGGCGCGAATGATCTCTCTCACTCTCAAACGGGATACAACATGAACCGAGTCACGGCACTGATTGTCTGCTGCGCATTTGCTGCCTGCTCCAGCCCACGCAGCGATGCATTGAACACAGCGGATGCATTGAGATCGAGCACGAGCGCCACCGGCGCCGCTTCAACCGATCCCGTGTGCAGGCTGTATTCCAGCGATGATGCCGCCCACTACATCGGTGAGCCTGCAAAGGATGGCGAGCTGAGCATGGGCGGCTGCCAGTGGATGGCAGCGCAGGGACAGGGCAATATGATGGTGCAGGTCGTACCGGTTCGCTACAACGAAAAACCGGAAGGCTCGCCCGGGTACCGCGTGCTGCCCGACGTCGGGAGCGATGCGTTTGTGTCCACCTCTATGGATGGCTGGCTCGCGGGTGTGGTCGTCGGAAAGCAGGCGGTGCGCGCGAGCTTCGCCGGTAAGGGCGCGAGTGAAACGACGGCGATTGCTCTGTTGAAAGAGACCATCAAGCGAATGGGCCAGGCGCAATGAGGACGCGCATGCCGGTGGGCGTCGCGCTTTTGATTCTCTTGCACGTCACGGGATGCAAGGGTAGCAACAGCGGAGGGAGCGGCACCCCGAGCGGTGCTTCGGGCAGCGCACCACGGGCCGACGGAGGCTCGGGCTCAGCCGACGTGACCTACCGTTCCAACGTGCGTACGATGGAGCACGCTGATGCGACGAAGGCTCTCATCAGTGTCAGCACCGATGGGTCCACGCTGGTCTTCGACCGGTCGCTTGGCGCGATTCCATCGCTGGCGGTCGGCGACGTGCTGCTCATCAAGGGACTACTCGCGCGAAAGATCCTCGCCGTCGAGACGGATGGTGACGAGACGGCAGTGCTAACCGCGGCGGTAGGGTTGAATGAGATCGTCACGGACGGCAAGATCAGCGTTCACGCACCCATCCACTTCGGCAGGGCGCAGGCGTCCGCCGGTCCGGTGAGACGGTCGATCTGGGAAAAAATTGCGGACGGTGCAGTGACGCCGGCGTACGCGCAGTCACCCACAGAGACCAGACGACAGGAGGCCGAGCAACAGGGAGTGAGGGACGCCTACGGCAACCTGGCGAAGGCACCGTTCAACGCGATCGTGAGCGGATGGGAGACCAAGTTCAACGCCGAGCCGGCCGACGGGCGCGTGAACCTCACACTGCAGATGAAGAAGTCGCTGGGGAACGTCGTGGCCGTAATCACTGGTGAGGGATATCTCGCCGACTTTGACTTCTCATCCGACATCGACGTGCAGCGTAGCACAGTCGAGAAGATGCAGGCGACGTACAAGAAGCTGAACGGGACGATGAACTTCAAATGGGCAGTTCAGACCACCGCGGACGGCAAGCTCGTCGGCAACGCCAAGATCAAGCTGCCGGCGGCGATCGAGATCCCGTTGTATCAATACCTCGGCGGGTTGCCGCTGTATCTAGAGATCAGCTCCGCGGTGCTGATCAAGCCAGCACTGAACGGAGAGTACGAGTTCAGCCGCGGCGCATTTCACGTAACGTACGACGGCTATCAGACCTTTCGAGTGAAGGACGGGGTGGCCGACGCGGACGGCAATGTCACGGGCGACATCAAGCTGGAAGAGGCCGAAAACGGATCCGGCGCGCCGTCAGGACTCGTGATCGCCTTCGCAGCACCGCGGATAGAGCTGAGCATCGGTGTAACCAAGGTGCTCCCGTTCGATGGAGTTAAGGAAGCGGCGGAGAAGGCAGACAAGTACTTCGACAAGCTCGTCAACAAGGCGTTCGGCCCTGACGCGCTCGCGAAGTTCAAGGCCTCGCCGATGAGCGAAGTGACCGCTTCCAAGATCGCCGACGCGGCGATGGGTAGCGATGCCGCGGCGTTCATCGAGCTCACCACGAGCAGTGGCACGAGTCATAGCGGCAGTGCCGCTATGGTGCCGTGCACGCGCACCGACCTTCACATGTGGGTAATGGTGGGCGCGTCAGCGCATGCGATGGGCCAGAGTGTCGGAGACGCGAGCAAGGAGATCTTCAGGAAGGACCTGACGCGTATCGTGCCTTCTGAAGATGCACTCTGCAAGAATCTCAGTTAGGTGCGCGCAATTGAATTGGTGTACGCGCGAACAATCAACCAACACAGAGGGGATATCTTCATGCAAATACTTACAAACCGCGCACGGGTACTCCGCGTGACAATGCTTCTCGGCGCCACGCTGTCGGGAATGGCCATTCGCGGAGCAGACGCGCAGGGACTGACGTACGACATGAAAATGACGATGCAGAAAGGAACCGGCGCTGTTACGAGCGATGCGCCGCAGATCATGATGTCCGGCCACGGCAAGTTCCAGGACGGCAATTCGCGAATGGACATGGATGAATCCATCATGCCGGGCGGATTCATGGGAAAAGGAACGTACATGATCCTCAAAAACGCATCGCGCAACGAGTGGATTGTCGATCCGGCGAAGCAGCAGTACTTCGAGATCAATGTGGACTCGGCGGCGAACTTCTCTATGGCATCCATGAACCTCCTGGGCGGTCTGGTGAAGATGGAGACCTCGGACGTCACGGCCGACATGCAGCCGATGGGCCCCGGCGAGGTGATTCAGGGATACTCAACGATGAAGTATCGTATCACGACCAACTTCGTTTCGAAGACGTCCGTCCTGTGGCGCAAGAGCAAGTCCAGGAACACGACGATAACAGACGTCTGGGTCGCGCCACAACTGGCGGCACTGTACAACCCCGCGGTGGCAGCCAGTCAGGGCGGAGGCAGCTCCGAGCTGGCGCAAAAGGTCGGCGCCGCGTATGCAAAGATCGGCAAGGGAGCGTACCTCAGGACGGTGTCGCAGATGCAGTCCACCGGAGATCGCGCGTCAGCGATGACGATGACGATGGATCTGCTCAACATCCAGCGAACACGCGTGCTCCCGTCTGCCTTTGAGGTTCCCAAGACATACACGAAGATCGACGGGACCGCCGCGCTGAGCTTGCTCGGTGGAGGCGGCGGAAACGGGGCCGGACCGAATGGCAACATTATCGGCCAGATCGGCGACAGTGCGAAACAAGGGGCGAAACAAGGGGCGACTCAGGAGGTAAAGAATCAGGCAAGTGACAAGGCCAAAGGAGTCATTCGCGGGATTTTCGGCCGGCGCCCCTGATGTGCACCACACTGGTCTAGCACAACGGGAACGAGCAGAGGGCTCGGAAATCTCCGAGCCCTCCTCACCACCCTCCAACGTTTCCGGCACTCACACCGGAAAGAGAATCTCCCGGTACTTGGGCAACGGCCACAGCTCGTCGGGAATACTGAGTTCGAGCTTGTCGCACAGCTCGCGAACGTCCTTCATTCTTCCGGCGCCGTCAGTCGTCAACAGCTGCGCCTGGGCCTCGGGATCATCGTGCATCTTCTCCGCCTCACTCGCGACCTCGGCCAGCGTGTCGCGCCGGTGCATGAGATCGCCGGTCATCTTGCCAACTATCCCGGCGGCTACAGCCTGCGGTATCTCCGTGATCCCCGCGGCCTTTGCGTTGGCCGCACCTTCGGATAGTCTGCCGAGGAAGGCGAACGCCGCCGGAAGAACCAGGGTATTCACCATCTCATGCAGCGTGTTGATCTCGATCAGGAGATCCTTGGAGTAACGCTCCAGCCGCACGTGATAGCGCGAGTCCAACTCCTCGTTGGTGAAGATGCCGAGCGACGTGAGCACGGCGCGCGACTGTTCGGTCACCAGCTGCTTCAGCGCCTCCGGAGTACGGCGCAGGTTGAGAAGTCCACGCCGCTCGGCTTCCACCACCCAATCGTTGGAGTAGTTGTTCCCCTCGAAGCGTACCGGCGTGCTCTCATTGAACGCACGGCCCACAACCTTGAGTACCGCATCATCCACCGACTTGGTGTCACGCGGCCCGTTATTCAGCTCCTTGCGCAGCTCCTCGGTTACCTCGGAGATCGCCTCGGCCACCGCGGCGTTCAGTAGCACCACGGGGAACGCGATGCTCTGACTCGACCCCACGGCCCGGAACTCGAACTTCGCGCCGGTGAACGCGAACGGAGACGTACGATTGCGGTCGGTGTTGTCTTTCTCGATCTGCGGCAGCTTGGCCACTCCGAGGCCGATCATCTGCTCGTCAGCACTGGCGGTGCTCGTCCCCGCAATAATCTCGTCGATCACGCGCGTCAACATCTTGCCCATGAACACGGAAATGATCGCCTGCGGCGCCTCGTTGGCGCCAAGCCTGTGCTCATTACCGGAGATTGCGATGCCGGCGCGCAGCAGCCCGGCGTGCTTGTTCACTCCCTTGAGCACGGCCGCAAGGAATAGCAGAAAGCGGATGTTCTGGTGCGGCGTCTTCCCAGGCTTGAGCAGATTGAAGCCGTTGAGCGCGGGGTCATCCGAGCGCACGGCCATGGACCAGTTGCAGTGCTTACCGCTTCCGTTGATGCCGGCGAACGGCTTCTCCGCGAGTAGCGCCTGCAACCCATGGCGCAGCGCGACGCGGCGCAGTGTCGCCATCACGAGCTGATTGTGATCGACAGCGATGTCGCTCTCCTCGTACACCGGCGCCATTTCGAACTGGCAGGGCGCGACTTCGTTATGCCGGGTCACGATGGGGACGCTCAGCTTGTACAGCTCGTGCTCCACCTCGGCGATGCATGCCTGCACCCGCTCCGGGATGCCACCGAAGTAGTGATCTTCCAACTGCTGCCCACGCGGCGGCTCAGCGCCGATGAGTGTACGCCCCGCCATGACCAGATCGGGCCGCATCGCGAACATGGTGCGATCGACAAGGAAGTATTCCTGCTCAGCGCCGAGCGTGGTGTAGACGCGACGGACGCCGCGGTCGCCCAGAAGCTCCAGCAGTTCGATGGCTTTAGCAGACAGGACGTCGGAACTGCGGAGCAGCGGCGTCATCTCGTCCAGCGCCTCACCGTTGTAGCCGATGAAGACCGACGGAATGCACAACGTCCGTGCACCCGCGCTCTCCATGATGAAAACGGGACTGGCCGGGTTCCACGCGGTGTAGCCGCGCGCCTCCCACGTCGCGCGCAGTCCGCCGGATGGAAAGCTGGATGCATCGGGCTCGCTCTGAATGAGCTGCGCGGCCGAGAAGGATTCGATCGGATCGAACTCTTCGTTGAAGGCGAGGAAGGCGTCGTGCTTCTCCGCCGTCAACCCCGTCTGCGGCTGGAACCAGTGGGTGAAGTGCGTTACTCCACGCGAGATCGCCCAATCCCTGATCACTTCCGCCACCAGTGGCGCAATCTCCAGGTCGAGCTTCTTCCCCATCTGGATGGCCGACACGAGCTTGGCGTACGCGTCCTTGGGAAGCTTCTCCCGAAGTTGACGGGCGCCAAAGGTGTTCACACCGAAGTACTCGGATGTCCTGAGCGGTGGGGGCGCGGAATCCTCGTCGATGATGCGGGAGGAGATGTCCTGGAGGGCGAGCTGGCGGGCGGTAGGCATTTATCGATGGATAACGGATGATGGAATGACGAATGACACTTGACGGAATAACACGGATGTCGTACGGCGCGGTGTTGTAGGGCGCGGCTTTAAACGCCCCGTCCGATGTCGCGAAGATATTGCTTCATTTGCAATTTTCATGACCCAATATGCATATTTATGTGCATGAACGCAAGAAATGATGTGCCAAATGTGCAAAAACAGGACATTCTTGAGATCACTAGAAAGCAAAATGTTCGCTTTCTAAGGCTTCAGTTCACTGACATACTGGGCGTGAACAAGAACGTCGAGGTTCCTGCCTCACAGATCGAGAAGGCGTTGGAGGGGGACATGATGTTTGATGGCTCTTCCATAGAAGGTTTTGTCCGGGTGGAGGAGTCGGACATGCTGCTGGTCCCGGATCTGTCCACGTTTCAGCTATTTCCGTGGGGCGATGCGGAGGCGCGGGTGGCGCGGGTGATCTGCGACATCCACACTCCGGACGGGGTGCCGTTCGAGGGAGATCCACGCGGCGTGCTCAAGCGCGTGCTGGCCAGGGCTGAGGCGATGGGCTTCACGATGAAAGCGGGGATGGAAGCCGAGTTCTTCATGTTCAAGCCAGGGGCGGACGGCAATGCGACGACGCTCACCCATGATGTGGGGAGCTACTTCGATCTGGCGCCGGCCGATCTTGGGGAGGACGCGCGTCGAGCAATCGTGGGGGTGCTGGAGCAGATGGGTTTCGAGGTCGGGGCCGCGCATCATGAGGTGGCGCACGGACAGCACGAGATCGACTTTCGCTATGCTGACGCTCTGACCACAGCGGATAATATTGCGACCTTCCGATTTGTGGTGAAGTATGTGGCGCAGCAGTTTGGTCTCGTCGCCTCATTCATGCCGAAGCCGATCTTCGGTCAGAACGGGAGCGGGATGCACACGCATCAATCGCTTTTTCGCGCTGGTGAGAACGCCTTCTATGACGCGGGAGGCGAGTGGCAGTTGAGCGAGACGGCACTGCACTATATAGGTGGTCTGCTCAGGCATGCACGTGCGTGTACCGCCGTGACCAACCCACTGGTGAACTCGTACAAGCGGCTGGTGCCGGGTTACGAGGCGCCGGTCAACGTTGCCTGGTCCATGCGCAACCGCTCGCCGATGCTCCGCATTCCCGCCAGGCGAGGATCGGGAACGAGGGTGGAGCACCGTGCGCCGGATCCGGCGGCGAACCCGTACCTGGCGCTGGCGGTGATGCTGGCGGCCGGTCTGGACGGTATCGAGACGCGAGCGGATCACCGTGAGCCGGTGAACGAGAACATCTGGGAGATGTCGCATCGTGAGCGGCGCCGTCTTCGGATCGACGACTTACCGCACGACCTGAACGAAGCATGCGACGAGCTCGAGAAAGATGATGTCATCCGAGACGCGCTCGGACCGCACATTACGCGGCACTTTCTGGCTGCCAAGCGGCAGGAGTGGCGTGAGTACATAACGCAGGTGAGCGCGTGGGAACTGGACAACTATCTGGCCAAGTACTGACGGCAAGGTACTGACACTGGCTTCAGCCTGGCGGGACCGGCGCGTTTACCTGCCGATACTCTCAGCGAGAGCATCTATAAAATCTGCCGTAGGCGCTCCAGTATGTTCGTCCTCCCGACACCCAGGCAATGAGAATACACCCAATCCTCCGCGGGTCAGCGCTGATCTCCGCGGCAGCCGCCATGCTCGTGGGCTGCCACGACAGTCACGATACGCAGCTGGGACGTGACCGGGCAAATACGCTCGTGATCGCCACGGCGGCCGATGCTGACAACCTGATCCCACCGCTCGTCACGACGACGCAGGGGAAGCAGGTAGTGGATCAGATCTACGATAATCTCGCTGCTCCGACGGACCCTGTTCGCACGTTCGGTGACGCCGGCTTCAAACCAGAGCTGGCGAGGAGCTGGAAGTGGGCGCCGGACTCGCTCTCCATCGCCTTCGAGCTCGATCCACGCGCCCGCTGGCACGATGGCGCGCCGGTGCGCGCGAGCGACGTGCGATTCTCGTACGCCGTGTACACGGACACGATCGTCAGCTCGCCGCACGCCAGCGACTTCGCCGGGATCGACTCGGTCACCGTGCGTGATTCGCTGACTGCGGTGGTGTGGTGGAAGCATCGCAGTCCGGAGCAGTTCTTCCAGATTGCGTACAACCTCGCGATCATGCCTGAGCACCTGCTCGGTAGCATCCCGCGCGCGGCGCTCAGCAGCTCCGCCTTTGCGCAGCACCCTGTCGGATCGGGTCGCTACCGATTCGGTTTGTGGAAGCACGGCGCGGAGCTCCGGCTCACGGCCGACACGAGCAACTTCCGCGGTAGGCCACGCTTCGATCGGGTTACGTGGATCATGCGACCGGATCCCACGGCAGCAGCGGCGAGTGTCCTTTCCGGTGAGGCGGACTTCATCGAGACCATGCGCAGCGCGGGCGTGGCGCAGGCGCATCGCACACCGTCGGTTCGCACGGTGGAATATGGCACGCTGGACTACGGCTTCATGGTATTCAATCAGCGCCATGCGGGACGTGCAGGCCACTCAGCCCGCTTGTTCGCCGATCGTGGGTTGCGCATAGCCCTCACCAGAGGAATCGACCGCGAGGCGGTCGTTCGCAGCGCGCTGGACTCGCTAGCCCGCGTTGCGTTCGGACCATTCACGCGGTCACAGGCTTCCGCGGACACCACACTGCATCAGATCTCATTCGACAGCGCTGGTGCTGCTCACTCACTCGATTCGCTCGGCTGGTGCATGGACAATGACGCCGGCGTGCGAATGCGTAATGGTCAGCCGCTCTCGTTTTCGCTCATGGTGCCGTCTTCCAGCAAGACGCGCATGCGCCTCGCGGTGCTACTACAATCGCAGCTCGCCCGGGTTGGTGCGAAGGTGACTGTCGACGCTGCAGAGCCGGCGGTGTTCGTCGACCGCTTGCAGAAAGGTGACTTCGACGCCGCAATTCATGCTTGGCACAGCGATCCGAGCCCTGTAACGTTGCGCCAGCTCTGGGGCTCACCGCTGGGCGGGAACATCGGTGCGAACTACGGTGGCTACTCCAATCGCGTCGTCGATGCGCTGGTGGACAGCGGAGCAGTCGAGTTCCAGCCACTAAGACGCGCCGAGCTGTTCCGGCACGCATACCAGATCCTGGTGGACGACGCGCCAGCGATATGGCTGTACGAGCCGCGCAACATTACGGCGGTGCAACAGCGCGTCACGCCGGTGGGAATGCGCGCGGACGCGTGGTGGGCCAACCTCGCGGATTGGCAGATAGCTGGAAAGTCTGCACTCGCGCTTCGGTAACGTGCCCGCGCCGCTCTCGCGGCCGAGCTAGAAGATCTTGGTGTCGAAGGGCCGGCAGCGTTAACTACACGCTGCCGGCCCTTTTTCAATGTATCGCTTGAGAATCTGCGCTCAGTTTGTCTGGAGCTTGGTGATCAGAGGCTGGTATCCCAATGCGCGCGCCCGCGCCACATAGCGTTGCTTTACAGGCGCGGTCGGCTCTCCGCCGCTGGCCAGTACGGCGGCACATTCGGCCGCGAGCCACAGGCCGGCGTACTGATCGTTGCCGTCAGCCCGAGTGAGCGCGTCAAGGAGCGCGTCAACGGCATCGGACAGGGAGAGAGTCGCCGCGGCGATGCGTACCGAGAGCGCCTCGCACAGCTCGCACCCCTGGAACCACCAGTTCTCGCGCGTAGCACGTAGTGCAGATACGGCCTCGTGCTGCTGTAGCGCGCCGCGCGTTTCACCGAGGTCAAGTTGAGCGAGCCCCACTCCGGCCAGCGCTCCCGCCAGCACGTGCGCGTGCTCGAGAGACGTGGCGAGCGTTACCGTGGCGCCATAAAGCTCCACGGCACCGGCCGCATCACCCTGTGCGCGTGCAAGATTTGCGAGGTTGTACAGTGCAGCCAGGCGGTACTGCTCGTTCCCAATCTTGGTGAAGCACTGGAGCGCTTCGTCGAACCGCTCACGCGCGCCCGAGAAGTTACCCGTCTTCAGCAGGAGCACGCCCAGATTGAGCGAGGCGACGCCAGCCAGATCTGTCGCGCGAATGTCGTGCCCGATATGAATTGCCTTGGCGTACGATGCTTCCGCCGTAGGATGGTTTCCTGCGCGGTCGCAAGCGACGCCAATGTTGATCTGGCAGCGAAGCTGTCCGTGCCGGTTGTCCAGCTGGGTGAAGATGTCCAGCGCGTTTCTGTAATGCCGAACTGCATCGGCTGGACTGGCGTCGAGTGCCGTCGATCCCAATCGCATTTCGGCGTCCGCCAGCAGCGGCAGACTCCCGGCCAGCTTGGCGTCCTCCGCGGCTTGTCTGGCCGCGCGTTCGCCAGCAGCGGTATCGCCCAGGCGCGAGTGAAGGGTCGAGATCATTACCAACAGCGGTACGATCTCCTCAAAACTCGCATCAAGTCGCGCTTCGGCAAGCAGCGCGGCACAAGCTTCGAGCACCTGCGCTACCGCCGCGCCGCGCTGCAACCGGAGCCGCTCGCGCATGCGTCGCGCGGCGGGGAGAATGCCGAGTAGCGTGGAACCCGTAAGCAGGGACGAGAGAATGGCATCGCAGTGCGCCTCCGCCTCGGAATACCGTCCCATCAGCTCTTCGATCCCGGCCAACTGCCACTCAACTTCTGCCTGCTCGGCTGGCGCGCGCGCGTGCCGCTGCGCGATCTCAAAGAACTCGCCGGCGCTTCCGTAAGCGTAGAGCGCAGCTGCCTGAGCGCCTGCTTCGAGTCCAGTACGATACGCATCAGCCGCGCAACCGGCCCGGTCGAAGTGCACGGCGACCTCGGCGCTGTTCGCCATGCCACGCTGCTCCAGCGCGCGCGCGACCGATCCATGTATTCTCTGCAGCCGCAGCGAGCTGAGCTTGTCCTGCAGCGCGTTCGTGAACAGTACGTGAGTGAACGTCAGCTCTGATTTTGAGCGTTCGGACGGTGCGAGGATACCGGCAGCGAGTCCAGCGTCGAGTGCATCGAGCACTGCCGTTTCGCGCCAACCATCACACGCCAGCACGAGTGTCTCAGGGTCGAATTCGCGACCCAGAATCGCGGCTGTGGTGAGTACTTCGCGACGCTCGGGAGAAATTCGGTCCAGGCGACGAGCGAGCAGATCACCGATCGCGCGCGGCACCGGCAGCTCTGTCGCGGACCTGAACGTCCAGCGCCCATCAGTGGCGTAGAGCCGACCTTCGTCAATAAGCGCCCTGAGTGTCTGAACGGCAAAGAGCGCGTTCCCTTCACTCTGTTCAGAGATGTAGTCGACCAGCGCCATGTCGGGGTGCTGGCCACCAAGTGCGGTTCGCAGCCACTGCGTCACGTCCTCACGGCTCAGGCGCGGGACATCGATCTCACTGTATCGCTCGGACCGGGACAGGCGACGCCTGCGCTCTTCACCGGCAGCCGACAGGTCTTCGGCGCGGATGGTCAGCACGATGAGCACCTGCTGATCGGTGAAGCGTGACATGAGGTACTCGAGCGTGTCCCATGTGGCGATGTCGGCCCACTGCATGTCGTCCAACACGATGACCAGAGGACGTGACACGCTCGCCAGCGTCAGAAATTCTTCCAGTTCCTCGAGTAAGGCGTGCTGCGAGCTGTTCTGCACGACGTTGGCGCCTTCTGCACTACCGGCCAGGCGCGGAACGAGCCGGCCAAGCTCGCGCCATGGCCGTTCGGGCGCAATTCCCGCCCGCGACGCCGCAGTCACGATATCCGCCCACACGGCGTACGGTGCCCTCACCTGCGCTTCGATGCAGCGCCCCACCAACAGGCAGCCCGAACGGATTCCGACCTCCGGTGCCATCTGCTTGAGCAGAGCCGATTTTCCGACACCCGCCTCGCCAATCACCACGGCCACGTGCGGCTCGCCTCTGGCGGCCCCATCGATCACTCGTCTTAGCCGTTGTCGTTCCGTCGTCCGGCCGATGAAGCACTCGAGCAGAATGTCGCGCCCGGGACCATCCGGCATTCCCGCCGGAGTAATCCTGTCGCGCCCACTCCGCTTGCCTGCGTACAGCGCAGCATCTGCGGCGGCGAAGAGCGGTTCGAATTCCACCCCATGGTCGGGCGCGCTCGCGACACCGATGGAGAGTGTGATCTTGACGTCACCGCCCGGTCCATCACGGCGCGCACAGGCCACCGTTGCTACTCCCTGGCGTATTCGTTCCGCGATCGAGCATGCATCCTCCAAACGTGTGCCCGCCAGCAGCACCACGAACTCATCGCCGGCATACCGCGCGACGTAGTCGCTCGGACGAGTGTTGACGCGGAGCTGATCTGCCACCATCCGCAGAACGTCGTCGCCCTGCAGATGGCCGAAGTTGTCATTGATCAGCTTGAAGTGATCGATGTCGATGACCAGCAGCGAAACAGGCCGCTCGGTTGTACGCCGGGCCGTAAGGATGCGCTCGGCCGTCTCACGGAAAGCGCGCCGCAAGGGCATGCCAGTGAGATCGTCGTACTCCCCGGGTAGAGCTAGGACAGCCTTCGGAGCAGCGCCGCCAGCACGTCGCTCTACACGATCGGCCATCGCGGCGGCGGCCCGCGATGGCCAGCTCTCCGCTACCTCTTCGAACCACGCGAACGTAACGGGATCGAACATGGTGCCGACGTTGCGATGCATGAAGGCCATCGCCTCGACGTGCGACATCGCGGCCTTGTAACTGCGTACCGAGGTGAGGGCATCGTACACGTCAGCCACGCACAGAATTCGCGCGAGCAGTGGAATCTCCTCGCCCTTGAGACCGTGCGGGTAACCCTCGCCATCCCATCGCTCGTGGTGTGACTCGACGATCGGCCGGATGTCCCACGGGAACTCAATCTCAGCCAGCATCTCCACACCAGCAGTGGTGTGGGTCCGCATCAGCGTCCACTCTTCTTCTGTCAGCTTCCCCGGCTTGTTCAGCACTTCGGACGGGATCACCAGCTTGCCCACGTCGTGAAGCAGCGCGCCGATGTTGACCCAGAAGAGAGTGCGCTCGTCCAGGCCGGCACGCTTCGCTATCGCGCCGGTCATCTCTGCTACGCGAACGCAGTGTCCCTGAGTGTAATGATCCTTTGCTTCGATCGACTCGCCCCAGCGGCGAGCCATGTGCAGAAACTCATGCTCGAGGCTGCCCACGCGGCCGACGACATCGGCCAGGTCGCACTGTGCCCGAAGTCCAGTGAACAGCTGATGGGCTCGGTTGAGCTGCTGGAGCGCGTCGCGGTTCTTTCCCATGCGGCGAGCCAGGTCGGCACGCTCCCGCGCGATCTCGGCCTGGAGCAGCACCTCCTGCCTGGCTGTCGCAAGTTCATCTGCTCGGAGAAACTGGCGCTCTGACTCGGCGAAATCGCCGACTTCGCGCGCGATGACGCCGAGCAGCTTGGTTGCCTTACCAACGACGGAAGCATCGCTGCTCCGTGATGCGAACTCAAGCGCCCGGTCGATCGATGCTTGCGCGCGTGCAAAATCTCCACGTGCCACCCATAGCTCGGCCCGGTTCACGTCCAGCACTACGCGCGTGCTCACATCACCGGCGAGGTCGCTTATCTGAACTGCCTCAGCGAACACACGCTCCGCGTCGTCCCAGCGTTTGGTAGCGGAGTAGAGTAGGCCGAGGTTATTGAGAGCCCAGGAGACATCCTCGGTGAGGCCGAGTGAGCGGTACTCGTTGAGACTCGCCTCGAAGTGGTGTTGGGCGACGCCGTGATCGCCACGGATGTTGGCGAGTACGCCAAGGTTCTGAGCAGTCATCGCGGAGAGCTTGGCGTCGCCTGCCTTGATGGCGCGCGTGCGCGCTGCCATGAAGTGGCGTTCTGCCTCGTCCAGGTTTCCCTGCTTCCATCGAACGGCAGCCTGTATGTTGATGGCGTGGCCGACAGCGGAGTCGTCGGCCCAGGCCTCAGCGATGGCGATGGCCGCCTCGCAACAGTCGAGCACCACGTCCCAGGCCTCTTCCACCTGGTAAGTGCGAGCGATCCAACGGATGATGGCGGAAGCCTGCTTCGCTTCCTCGTCCGTCTTCAGTTGGGAGAGTGCGTCTTCGAATGCGTTCCGTGCAACTACATGCCGTCCATTCCGAGCCTCGGCCTGACCGAGTGCCACGAGTGTGGACACCGTCTGGTCCGGGTCCATCTCCGGCCCCACCAGGGCGATGTGTGCGCCGCGTTTATGCGCAGCGTTGCTCGGCACGGCTGACATGGCGGTTTGTGGGAGCACCTCAGGTTTGGGTCGTACGGGTAACGCGATTCTGCGGATGGCGCTGTACGCTAACCGGGGAGCGGCCTCACACGGCGCGCGGCCGCATCATCCCCATAGACTATGAAGTGTCGGCTCTATAGATGCATGGGTTGACATCACGGGGGGAGTGGTGTCGCGTTACAGGCGCGGAGCGTGCGGTAAAACTGGCCGGAACGCAACAATGGCGCGGAGAAATTACGCGCCATTGTTGCTAATGGTTGTAAGGCCCTGCCGGGGTGATCAGTCCACAACGATGTTGTAACCGCTGAAGTGCTTGATGACACGGGTCGATGTATGCCCGCTTGGATCGAAGCTGGTACCGAGGGAAGAGTTGTTGCCCGACTCATCCTGGCACCCGCTCTCGTTACAGTAGTCGATGCGGTGAGCAGACTTGCTGCTGCGATCGTCGAGAGTAATGGTTACGCCCTTCGGCAGCCCTGGAACGAAGCGCATTGCAGGCTGGAACTCGGTCTTGACCGCGCCTGTAGAGGCGTCCATCCAGCTTTTCGCCGTGAAGGTGATCGGAAGGGACGCAGGGGTGCACGACTGATCCCACGTGCCCGGGCCGTAGCTGGAACTTGGATCACAGATCGAGTTGACGCCATACGGGAACGTTACCTTGTTCCGCCCGAAGTAGGCGTTCGCATCGCTGTTGCTGCCCGCTACGACGAACACCGTGACGAGCGTGTCACCGGCCAAGTTCATCGATAGAACCGTCGCGTGTGCGCCCGGTGCATTGGGTGACACTGGCTGGCGTAAACCGGTGGGTGAATCCGCGCAGGCGGCGACGGCCGTCATCGCTGCGAAGCAGGCCAGGCCGCGGAATACGTGGGTCGTCGTGCCGCGCTTGCGCAGCTTATCAAAAATGCGGGTCATGATAGTGTCCCTTGCGCCACAGGCGCTTGGCCAGTCAGGCCGAGAAAGATGATGTAGCCTGACGACAGGGGAGAGAATGCGTGGGGGGTCATTCGTTGCCCGGATTAAAGGTTCGTCGCATCAAACCCATCGAGTGATGGTGACTTCCCCTCTAGCAACGACGGGGCCATTACTCAAGCGTATGTCGCACAAAGACTTAGCTCCGCGGGCGGCGGAGGGGTGCACGCTAATGCACTCTGCAATGTTGCACGTGTAACGTCCTGATACAGCCGGATACAGCCGGTTCACACGTTACAAGCACGGTCCTTGTGACCGGAGTAGACGATCCCGGTCACAACATCGTCACCTCCGGAAGGGCGAGTGCCCGGAACGTTCCGACAACATGAGTGCTGTCAACCTGGGTGAGGGTGACATCGCCAGCCGTGCCTGTCAGATAGCTGGTGCCGAGTGACGTGGGGGTCCGTGCTGTGGAGCTATGGCCGAAGAGGGACAAGTTGGCTCGGATTGCGGTCGCACTTCCACTCGACCTGGGGAGGCCGCGTATGATCACGTAGTGCTGCGCTGGAGCCAGCTTTCCGGTTGGTGCGTACACGTTGATGAAGAAGGCGCGCTCGTTCGGCTGGTCGGGGAGCATCGGCTCGCCCGCGGTGATTGGGGCGCACCATATCTCATGTAAGTCGAATCCAGCGGGTGCCATGTTGAGCGCGCGTCCGCGCACGTAGCTGGTACGCGGCTTCTCGCTCTCGGAGAACAGCGGTGTTCCGTCCACGGTGACCCGGCAGGATCCATCGGCGAGGAACTCGCCGGTGATCTGCACCGTGGGCGCTTGTCGTACTACGTGGGGAACTGAGGAGCCGCATGCGGCGAATGCCGCGATCGTGATGGCCCCGCATAGCGAGCCGGAAGCAAATGAGCGGGTGATCGTCATGCGTTGAATTTGGGGAGTGGTGGGCGCCATTGCCCAAGCGAATCCTCACCGGCTGCATCATTTCTCTGTCGGAACGTGACGCTTGGTCTGTAGTAGCTTTGTCGCTTCACCGACTAATGTGTTAGAGACAATGCTGAACTCACCAGCGCCGCTGGAGTCACGAAGTGAATCAGGGCTACGGCTTCGTGTCCTGGCGGCAGTACCGTTGATGGCTGTGGTTATGGGCGTGGCCGCGCCGCTATGCGCTCAAGCCACCGACTCCGCGCATACGCCAGCCACCGCTGTCCAAGATCCGCGCGCGGTTCAGCCCGAACGCCCCACCGTCGCGACGCATGCGTACAGCGTCGCGCCTGGCTACGTTGAGATAGAGACGGGTGTGCAGGATGCGCGGCCCGGGGACGCAACACAATTCAGTGCGCCCGTGGTCGTGAAGGTCGGCATCGTGCCACGGTTGCAGTTGGAGCTTCAGGGCGGCTACATCCGGAACGCGGTACCCGGCGCAACGATGGCTGGTGCAAGTGACTTCGCCATCGCGCTAAAACAGCGGGTGTTGGACGCGTCACCTATCCTGTCCGATTTCTCAGTGCAGGGCTCGATCAAGTTCGCGACGGGTGCGCACGACTTGGGCACGGGAACGACGGATCTCGCGTTGCTACTCATCTCCAGCCGTCCGATTGGGGCTGCCGAGCTCGATCTCAATGCGGGCTACACGCATCGGTCCGGCGATGGCACGGTTGCGCCCACCAGTGCCACGCTACTTGCGGCGTCATTTGGCACACCAATTTCCGGACCTGTTGGCGGTGTTGCGGAGTTGTTTGGCTATCCTGGAACGAGCGGTCCGGCGGGTGCCGCGACAGCGTTAGGATTTCTGTTCGGGCCAACGGTGCAGGTCAGGCCATGGCTCGTGCTCGATGTCGGTGCGATTCTCAATGTGCGGAACTTGGGTGCGAACGCCGCGTATGCGGGCCTTACTTACAATGTGGGTCGCATTCCCGGCTTTCCGATGCCTGGACGTTAGCGAACCACATTTGGCGTCCCGATTGGAAGTAATGGCGACGCCGTCAGCGCGATCCTGCTACCAACACGAGTGATACAGCACGTCGTTGCCGCGGATGGGTTTTGGATCGGTGTTTGCATGCTTGAGTAGCCGAGTGCTGTTCCGCATTTAACGGCGCGGAGTGATTTATGGCGTGCTTAGCCCGCCATCGCCCGCAGTGCCTGATGGGACACGCGAAGATGCATCCACAGCAACCGCGCCCCCCCGAACATAACAATGGCTGAGATCCCCATCCAACGTAAAACCGGAGCCGGTATATGGCCGTGGCTCCTAGCCCTTCTACTGCTCTTGGTCCTGCTGTGGTTCTTCTTCTGGCGTAGCCACGGCAATCCGACCACCGCCGCGACAACGGCTGACACAAGCATGACGGTCAGTTCTACGACGCCGACGCCGATGACGCCCACTGGAGTTACGGGTGCCACCGGAGCCATGTCCGACACTGCTCCTGGGATGGCGGCGGGAGCCGCTGGGGCGAGTGCAACCGGCGGTGCAACGGGCAGTGCAACGGGCAGTGCAACGGGCGGCATGGGTACATCGGGAGCGTCTGGAGCTGTGGGCGATTTCGTGCGGTTCGTTGCCGTAGTCGACCCTAACACGGACGAAGGAAAGCAGCACGCGTATGCCGCCGGTGGTTTGCGGCGACTGGCTGATGCGCTCGCCTCACTCGGTGCATCTGGTGCTCCGCTGGACAATATCCGCAAGCAAGCGGACGCGCTTCAGAACTCGAGCCCGAGCTCTGCCAAGCATGCCGACATGGCACGTTCCGGCTTTGCTTCAGCGGCGGATGCATTCAATTCGCTCAAAGGCAAATACCCGAGTCTGGATGTTGTTCGAGTCCGTACCGCTGCCGATGGGATGAAGACAGGTCCGCACCTGCTGGAGGAGAAGGCAAAGATCCAGGCCTTCTTCGAGACGGCCAGCACTGCGCTCCAGGGAATGACTGGCGCAACCCCGCAGTAGTTATCGCAATCGGCACTTGCCAGAGAGGACGTGGAACGCGGCTGATCAGCGAGCCATGAATGACACGCAAAACAGCGTGGGCGTTGACCGCAACACTGCGGACGACACACCGCTGATACCCGCAAGGAGAAGATCGACATCGACGGCAGCCATGAGCATGGCGCGTCGACTGACGACACCGGTCGTTCGGGACGTCCGTAGTCGAGAGCTGGCAGGCAGAATCGATCAGCTACATCGAGTAGCTACATCGATCATTACACCTTAGAAATACAGGAGAGTCTTACGATGGCAACGAACGACGAGAGCATGACCGATAAGGCGCGCGACATCACGCGATCGGGGAAGGACAAGGTGGAGAACGCGGGCAGCCGCGCGAAGAACGATGTCGAGAGGACAGGCAGGAACGCGACCGCTGGAACGAATACCACTTCCGGCAATGTGGGACGTGAAGTCGGCGAAGGTGTCGGCGGCGTCGGCGGCGCCCTGGCCGGCGCGGCGATCGGGTCGGTTGTAGGACCGATTGGTACGGTGATCGGCGGCATCGCCGGCGCCGTTGGTGGTTGGTGGGCCGGCAAGGACGTGGTCAATGCCGCGGAGGGCTACACTGGCACCGAGGATACATATCGGACGCACTTCCAGGGACAGCCGAGCAACACAAGTGGTCGACTCAAGTCGTACGACCAGGCGCGCCCCGCTTACCAGCTAGGCTACGTCGCAGCGCAGAACCCCGGTTACAAGGGGAAATCGTTCGATCAGATCGAGTCTGACGTGAAGCGCGGTTGGACTCAGGACACCGAGCAGCAGTACGGCAGCTGGAGCAATGCGCGTGGGTACGCGAAAGAAGCGTACGATCGTGGAGGCAAGCAGACCGGGAAGGGCATGCAGGGTGAGCAAACCATGACGCGCTCGGAAGAAGAGCTCGTGATCGGGAAGCGCCAGGTCCAGGCGGGCGAGGTGGATCTCAAGAAGACCGTGGAGACGGAACACGTTAAGAAGACGGTACCTCTAGTGCACGAAGAGATCGAGGTTGAGCGCCACGCGGTCAGTGGAGACGCGTCGGCCCGCAACGTCGAAATCGGCGAGCAGGACATCCACATTCAGCTCTCGGCTGAAGAAGCCGTGGTGAATAAGCGCGTGGTTGCGAAGGAAGAGGTCGTTGTCAAGAAGCATGCTGTCGAGGGTGCGAAGAACGTCGAGGCGGACATCCGCAAGGAACGCATTGATATCGACAAGGAAGGGCGTGGTAAGGACGCCAAGGGAGTCGACAGGAACACCGAGCGTAATTCGGACAGACGCTAACGACTGACTGATCGAGGCGACCGTCGGTCGCCTCTACGCATCGCGCAGCTGGGAAGCACTCAGCTGCGCGATGTTGTTTTTACATCTTTATCCGGAGAATTAGAATGAACGAACTCGTCAACCTCGTGGCTCAGAAGACCGGCATCCCCGCCGATAAGGCTCAGATGGCGGTGCAGACAGTCATGGGATATCTCAAGGACAAATTGCCAGCGCCGATCGCGGGACAGCTCGACAACTTCATGGGTGGGAGTACAGCTAGCACGGTAGCAGGAAACACAACAGGCAGCACGACAGCCAACACAACTGGAAACACGGCCGGTAGTAGTGCGTCGAATGCCGTCGGGGACGTGATGAAAGATGTCGGCAGTATGTTCGGCAACAAGTAAAGCGTTATTACGAACTGGTGTGCGGACTGACTGGGACAACTTGCACTCGATGATGTTATGATCCAGCGGCGTTCGTTATGGAGATCCGTCTGCACGCACATCGCGGCCTTGGTGCTGGCCTCGCTACCTCACGGTGCAAGCGCGCAGGATTCCCTATCGCAGCGTCCAGCAGTGCGCGCGACAGCCGTGTACGACGGCGCTGCATTCGCGGACGTTTCGGGCGGGGTGCGCCAGGGCACGACGTATCTGGGCACGCTCAACCTCGAGCTCGGGTTGAGTGGCGGTGGGCTGGCAGGGCGCCAGCATCTACCTGTATGCGCTCCAAACTCATGGAGGCAATCCGAGCAGTCTGGCAGGTGATGCTCAGGGTGTGAGCAATCTAGTTGCGCCCTCGGGATTGAGGTTGGAAGAAGCGTGGATCCAGCAGAACCTGTTCCGTAAAGGAAGCCCCGTCGATCTTTCCGTTTACGGCAGTTGGCACGCGTGTGGTGTTCAAGCCGTCGCGCCCTGACGCTGTTTGGGCAGTTGGGTAGTGGCAACCCACGCGCCAATGAGTTTGGCAGTACACGGGCGGCGGATTGACGCTGACCGCTCCACTTCCGACGCGCGATCAGGACGAGGTCGGGTTCGGCATCGCAGCTGCACATAACGGCTCGAATTTCACCCGCCAGCAGCTCACATCAGGAAGTACCGTCGCGGGGCGCGGAGGTCGCGCTGGAGCTTACCTATCTGGCACAAATAGCGTCCTGGCTGGCCGCACAACCAGACATGCAGTACGTGATCAACCCGGGCCCCGATCGCACGATTCGCAATGCATTCGCCGGCGCGCTCCGGTTCGAGCTGTTCCGCTAATACTCGTCTATCCGACTGCTACATCGGCTGGCACTATCACCATTCCGTTACAATTCCGCCGCGATCCGTCTGCCCAAATAGATTCCGGCACCGGTGCCTATCATCGACACCATGAACGCGGTCATGGTGCCGAAGAAGGCGCCGAGCCACCAGCCGATCGAGCTGCCAACGAAAGAGCCTACAAATCCGAGGAGCTTGGCCATGTTTATCTCCTCGCCGCACCAGCTTCAGAGCTTC
>JBPCQO010000134.1:0-2503 GCA_050998035.1 Gemmatimonadaceae bacterium
CTCTCTGTACTGGACTACAGCGTAGCTGGACACGCCAGCGTGATTAGAGAACGGGTCAATTCACCCAGATCGTCGTCGAGACGATCTTGTAGCCGCTCTTCTTCACTTCCTCTTCCGACTTGAGCGTGTTTGGTTGGTAGCTGGCCGGCACCAGAACCCAGTTGTTATGCCAGATGGGGCTGTAATTCGCGTCTCCCGGCGCCGAATCGAAGACCGGATCACCAACTATGGTTTTCGACTTGGCCATGAATTCGGCTGGCGTTTTCGTGGGCTGCTTGTAATCTGCTTCGCGGAGGACCAGGTACTGCTCGGCGATCTTGTATGCCGGACGCTGGTTCACCGCACCCAGATTCAGGTGGAACGCCTTCTTACCGTGTATCCAGACCGGGTGGATGCCCTGCTTGAACGGGTCGTTGTACTTGAGGTTCACTACGTCGCCGACAAATGTTGTCGCGGCGGAGGCGGTATCAAGACCTGGTGCCGGCGTTCCCGCCATTCCCGCCGCGGCGGCTGAATCGGTCCGTCCGGCCGCGGCAGCCGGCGTTCCGGCATCATGTGTCGTACAGGCGCCCAACCAAAACGCCGCGGCAGTTCCGGCGCCGAGGCGAATAAAGTCCTTCCGCGATACACCCTGACCGCTCGTGTTCTCCTCCTCCATACTCTTCTCCCCCGATTGAACAAGTATCAACAAAGTCTCAGTAAGCGCTCACCCACAGAGGCATCACAGAGGCATCACAGAGGCATCACAGAGGCATGCCTCTCCGGACCACGCCGTGCGAGCGCCGCTTACAGAATCCGCTGCAAATCGAGCGCCACGCTACAACCGAACCTACTGCTGGCAAGAGTAGCTGGATGTTCTAGGGGTGCAGATATTCTGGACAGAACGGAGATCGGGGATTGTACGCCTCCGCGGGTGTGCCAGGACTGCTGTGACTTGAAAGATGATCTGTATGTGGATCGCCAGATAGCCGGCTTCTGGATGCGAGTAATCGGGGATAAGTCTAGCCACCCCTTGTAACGTCCTGCCCTTGGAACCACTGCAAGGCGTGGAGAAACTCCTCCGGCCGCATGTCAGGCCATAGGGTATCAATCATGTAGATATCAGCGTATGCGCACTGCATCGGAAGAAAACCTGAAAGCCGTGACCGTCCGCCCCACCGGATCACCAAGTCGATGGCCGGAATGGCGGCTGATGCCAAAGCGTGCGCCGTACTGCCCGATTTCGATCGGTCCTTCCGTGGCATTCGCCCAATTGCGGTTGCAAGATCCCATCGCCATCCGTAATTCACCAACAAGTTGACGCGGATGTCACCCGAAGTTCGTTCAACGGAGAACGGTAGGAGAGCGTCTGGGAAAAGCGATGAGCTCGTATCGCCAACCACGAGGAATGCTGCGCCCGCGTGCATTACTGCGAGCGCGAACTCCACGCACGAGTTGCGGAACGCTGCGACCTGATCCTGCGGCCGCCGAACGTTTTCCTTTGTGAAACCGTACACCGATACCTCTTCGATCCCGAGTGCACGGCAGATGCTGAGGAGGCGGAGCCCCGGGTCAATGCCGGCCGCATAACCGTCGCGCTTTGCCAGCCCGCGAGCCTCCGCCCAGCGGCGGTTGCCGTCGGGGATAAGGCCCACGTGCTTTGGTATCCGAGACAGGTCCACGCCTACCCCGTCACCGACTCGCAACGGCGGTAGTAACGCACGAAATGGGATACATCAGCTACCATGCTACACTCGCGATCAGCGGCGGGCTTGCTGCCGTATACGGCAGAGTATGGGGCAGGATTTTACGTAGCATAAAATTAGCAGACAGCTGAGCTGGGCGACATCCCGGTGGTGCAGAGAGTAGGAGCGCACACGAGCGCACACGAGCAGGACGGTTGAGCGCACGTTTCCTTGGTCCGTCCCGTGCGCTCAACTGGAAGGCAGAACTCCGATCCTATTTATCGAGGAGCCAGTGACCTACATGGTAACGTTAAACACGCGGGCCATTCCCACCGGGCTGCCGTCCGGACCGCTCATCATCATGTTGCTCGTGTGGTGCGGGAAATGGCAGTGGAACAGCCACTTGCCGGGCTTGTCCGGTTTGAACGTCACCTCGAAAAAGTTGCCCGGACCCTCATCCACGGTGGTGACCGCATAGCGTCCGTCCACCGGCCGATCATGCCCATTCTGTGACACGATAGTCATGTCAAAGCCATGCAAGTGCATGGAGTGGTCGAGCTGACTCGCGTTGTAGAAACGAATGCGAATCGTCTCACCCACTTTTGCGGGAAGCTCAGTCGCCGCATCCCGTGTCTTGCCGTTCATCGTGTGGAAGTCGAAGTCGCCGGTGCCTGGCGGGAAGGGCACGACGAGTTGGCCTTCGGTGACGAAGAAGAACGACTGGAGTGTGAACAGGTAGTCGCGGTCAACGTGGTCACTCAACTTTTCCTGCTTCGGGAGCACGACGAACATGCCGTCCAGTCCTCTCAGCTCCTGCACTGCGCTCTGATCATGTGAAT
>JBPCQO010000145.1:0-9076 GCA_050998035.1 Gemmatimonadaceae bacterium
GGTGATCGACGACGTTCCGGACCAGTTCGTGCGCCGTCATTCCTGGACCCCCGGCCAAAAAAACATCCTCGCGGGCGCTTCGGGCTTGTACCCTGGCTCACTCCGACAGGACGCCTACCTGGACCGAGGTCGGCTGTTTCGCATTGCGGTAGACCCGCTGCGTCGCCTTGATGAAGTCCTTCTCGTCGGCCTTGTAGATGTTCGAGACGAATTTCTGCGGGTTGCGATCCACCAGCGGGAACCAGCTACTCTGGACCTACACCATGGTCCGGTGCCCCTTCCTCAACGTGTGCAGGATGTCGTCCATTCCGCACGCCACTTTCGTCACCTTGTATGGCGTGAACGGTTGAGGATTGCTGTAGCTGTTCCTGAACTTCCCACGCATCACGTCACCACGAACGAGTTCCTCGAAGCCGCCGGGTATACCGCCAGTCGATCTGTCACCCGGCGCGCTGTCGGGATGTACGTCGATCAGCTTCACGATCCAGTCACTGTCGGTTCCACTCGGGGACACGAACAACGTTGGCTGCACTGATCCGGCGATCGTAACGTCTTCAGTGAGTGGGTCAGTCGTATATACCACCACATCCGGGCGGTCAGCCGCGAACCGCTGGTCTTCGGCCATGTAGTCGCGCTTCATGTCGGTGTTGTGTTCGGCAAGAAAGGGAACCTGGTTCGCCGGGTCGCTCACGTACTGGTCATACGCTCCTCGCTCGGCGCCCGACGGCGGCGCAAAGCTCAGCCTGCCCCCAAAGTGAAAATAGATCGCCCGCGGCGATGCCTTCTTCGGGGGCCAGCCGTCGAACCGTCGCCACTGGTCGGTGCCCGTATCAAACATCGTAGCCGCGCTGAGACTGAGGTTCCCCCGGCCCTGAAGGAAATGATTGAAGAACGGGAATTCGATGCTGTCGCGAAAGAACTGTCCCGTGCTGGATCCAAATCGAAGTTGGGCGAGTGAGTCGCCACGGCCCATACGCCACTGCCCGTGCGACCAGGGGCCAACAACGATTCGATTGAACGTCGCCGGACTCTGCTCGGCAATGCTGTGGTGCACCAGCAGCGCGCCGTGCAGGTTGTTCGCGTCATACCAGCCGCCCACGGTCAGAACCGCAGGCGTTACATCGCGCAGATGCGGTGCGATGTTTCGCGCCTGCCAGAACGCGTCATACGTGTCATGGTCCATCATGTCGTTCCAGAACGGTGCGCGACCCTTGAGATACAGTTTATCCGCGTTGGAGAGTGGCCCCATTCTCAGAAACAACGCGTAGCCGTCATCAATACCGAAATCGAATCGGGGTGGACCCTCGTCGTCGGCTGTGGTCGCGCGCGGCCACTCGTCGCGAAGAAGTTGAATGCGCTTGCAAGCAGGAAGGCACCGTGATGATGGACGTCGTCGCCCATGAACCAATCACCCTGCGGTGCCTGAGGCGAGGCCGCCTTGAGCGCTGGGTGCGCGTGGACGAGTGCCGCGGCGGTAAAAAATCCTGGATAGGAGGTGCCCCACATCCCGACGCGCCCCGCGTTGTGCGGGAGGTGTTTCACGAGCCAGTCGATCGTATCATACGCGTCGGTGCTCTCGTCCACCGGTCCTGCTCCGGCAGTTCCTTTCCATGGCGTCATGTGCACGAATTCCCCCTCGGACATGAACCGCCCACGAACATCTTGATATACGAAGATGAATCCCTCTTCAGCGAACTTCGGTGACGGACCGATCGAACGAGGATACGCATCGGCTCCGTCCGGGCCCGCACTGTAGGGGGTTCGCGTAAGCATAATGGGGTACACCCGCGTGGTGTCGCGCGGTGCGTACACCACGGTGAACAGCCGCATGCCATCGCGCATGGGAATTCGAAACTCGGTCTTGGCATAAAGAGCCCTTACCAGACTCGAATCCTGTGCTCTGCCCGCTGTAGCAATCGCGAGAAACGTTAGGCAGCCGATTGATGCGGTGATTGTCATGGAAGCACGCTGGGTTCGAGGTGAGAGGCAACGCAGTGGCACGCAAGGGCATGCCACTCCGTCGATCCGATTCCGTTGTGCGGGATCAAGTAATCAACCCATCGCGCTGCGGGTCGCGGCTGCCGTCGTTTCCACGGGCAGCCGTATGTAGGACGCCGCGTTGGGCGACGGGTAGCCGTCGATCAGTTTCACTATCCAGTCCGCATCTCCATCAGCTTCAGCGTTGCCTTGTCTTTGAGCCAATACGCCGCGCTTCTATGTTCTTGCGGAAGTCCGCCGCCGTGGGGCTCATGAAATCGATGGGGCCAAGACTCTCGCCTCTCTTTGCGTTCCAGCCGCCGTGATTCCACGGCACGACGACCTACGCCGTCGTTTAAGCATTGTCGATAGTCGTTGGCGTTTGAACGGTCGGCGTGTCGCCGCGAGCGCGCCATGCGAAAAACGCCGGTGTGCCGATTAGAACTACCGCGAGGCCCGCTGCAGCGCGTGCCGGCTGCGTGATGATCGTGTTGATCACGAGCGCCGCCGCTGCGAGCACGAAGAGCGCCGGCGTCACCGGATATCCGGGTACGCGAAATGGACGGTTAGCATCGGGCTGCTTCCGGCGGTAGACGAAGACACTCAGGGCGCCCAGCGCGTAGAAGATCCAGCCGGTGAATACCACATACGTCAGCAGCTGCTCGAACGTTCCGGTCACGGCGAGCAGCGCGGACCAAATCGCGATTGCCACAATCGCGAACGCCGGTGTGCCGAAACGCGGGTTAACGACGGCCAGCTGCTTGAAGAACACTCCGTCGCGTGCCATCGAGAAATACATGCGCGGCGCAGTGAGCATGATTCCGTTCGCCGCACTGAAGATGGAAACGAGGATAAGGACGCCGATCACACGGCCGGCGATGGGCCCCAGCACTGCGATCCCCGCATCGGCGGCCACCTGATCACTCGCACCTGCGGCGTTCGCCCCCAGCGCGGCGACGTAACCAACGTTCGCCAGTACATAAACCACGATGAGCGCGGCAGTAGCCAGCGTAATTGCGCGCGGGAATGTCCGCTGCGGATTCACGGTTTCGCCGGCGGAGAATGTCAGATACTGCCAGCCTTCGTAGGCCCAGAGCACGCCAATCATAGCAACTCCGATCCCTGACAGAAGCTCCGGCGTGAGACCATGGGGCCAGGCCGCCGGAGCAGTGATGGAGCTGAGCGGAGCGCCTTGCCCGAATACGATCAACAGAACGCTGAACAACACGAGTCCGGTGAGTTTTGCACCCGTCGTCCAGTTCTGCACCGTCGCGCTGGTGCGCGTACCGCGGACGTTGATTACCGCCGTGACGACGATCACCGCAACCGAAATGAGGCGGGCCGTCACTCCGCCCACCGGAAGGATCTGGCTGAAGTACCCCGAGAACGCGACTGCCAGAGTCGCAATCGAGCCGCTGGCAATGACGAAGAAGCTGGTCCATCCATATAGAAACGCCGGGAGCGGACCGAAGGTGTCGCGGATGTAGGTGTACAGTCCCCCAGCGTCGGGTTTCATCGCGCCCATCTCGGCGTACGTCAACGCACCGAGATATGAAAGTATTCCCGCCGCGACCCACACCAGCAGTGCGGAGCCGACCTGCATTCCGGTCTCCCGCAGCACGACGCCTGGCACCAGGTATATCCCGGAGCCGATCACAGTCCCCATCGCTATGAGCGTCAGGTCGGTCACTCCTAGAGTGCGCCGAAGCTGCGCCGTCGCCGTCATGTCCGGACCATCCGCACTGTAGTCAAGCTCATTTCGCTCTCCCTGATCGTAGGTTTACAGGTCGCGCATCGCAGTGTTACTGTGGTTCCGGAGGCGCATCATGCGCGCGCGTTGAACACCTCGGTGCGCAGCGAGAGCGACTCCATCGTTTTCGCGTCCACGGTCACGCCGATTCCCGGCCGCTCGCGCGGTGCGTGCACCATTCCTTCCTTGTCCCATCGTCATCGGCGTCGGCCAGCGTGTAGGCCGAGTTTGCGTCGGCCGTCAGTCCGATGTCGGGCCCGACCGCCTCGCGCACGACCGGCATGTATTCCACCGCCTTGCTGGGCTGAGTACGAGATGCGGAACGGCTCCTTTTGAGCGAGCCGGATTTCACGCACGGTCATGTTATCGACTGTGAGCATTTGGACTCGCCCGCTGTTCGGTGTCAAAACATTGAGAATGTACGCACATCAGTGATCCGTGTCCTGGAGTTCGAGCGTATAGAATGCACGCGAAGTCACACTGTCGCGATGGAACCCCGTCACGATATATCCATTGTGGAGCGACCACTCGAAGTGATGCCGCACCGACATGCGCCACATCGCAGCGATCTCCGGTGATTCTGCGATAACACGCATGATGTCCAACGGAATCTCTATCCACACGCTCGGTTGACGCCGCGAACTATCAGTCGCAGCCAGGGCGCCGTCCTGTGGAACGCGCGTCAGAATCGGTGCGGGCGTGCCGACCACCGGATCCCCCGCCCACTTTGGATGGTCCTCAGCCGTCGGACACGCGACGATGATACGATCTGTCACTGTTCCGTGCAGCGCGCTACCCGTGTTCCCGTACATGTCCCGTACGTACTCCGTTACGCGGGCGCCAAGGCGGTTCAGGTTGAAATGGGCATTCTTCGCAACGAGGGGATCGAAAGTCCAGCGCATCTCCGGAATTCCCATGCGAGCCAGCTCGGCACGCTGGTGCTCCTTGAGCATTCGCCCAACTCCGCCGTTGCGCGCACCCTCACGCACGCCGAGCATGTGGGACCAGTGGACGGGCCGCCCATCCTTCACACCGGTGAAGCCAGCCACGAAACCAACGAGCGCGCCGACCGGCGTGAACGCGCCGAGCACGATACCTCCAATGTGCGAGGTGACCTGCAGCACAGACGCGGAAACAACGTCCACGAACCCGACGCCCCAGACCTCTTCCTGAATGGCCACGCACGCCCGGAACTCGGCGAGCGAAGTAATCGGTCGGACGTGAAGCTCGTCAACGCAATCGAGCGTGTCGGCTGGCGCGTGGCCCGTGGCCGGACGTTCGGAATTCACGCCGTCGGTGAGTTTGTCTGGCACGGCAGCCCGGCTGAGTTTGAGTTCTGAGGAGCGGTGGTATGGCGGAACCAACGTATTCGTCTGATCTGTATACCGCAATGGTCTACCAGGCGGCTGTGAAGCGAAGCACTCCTCACTCTGCTCGATTGTGTCGGCAAGACGCAGATCGATAGGGGAATCGTCAACCGACCAGTGTGTGAGGAGGCCAGCAGCGGTAAGCACCGATGTGAGCTACGCGGTTGTCCTCCTAATGGGTGCGGGAGCACACCGGTCGACCGAGGCCCCCGGCACCACAATGCAGGATCTCCGAGCTGCGACGCGTGCTGTGACGTCGCCGCTCGGAGTGGAACGCGCAGAGCTACTTGTGGCGGGTCGCTGTCAGCTTGCGGTTGCCCGCCTCCACGACGAGCCGGTCGATGTTGCCGCCGTCACCCTGGAAAGTGATCGTGACGTTGCTGCCCCGCTGGAAGAAGCGCTGCGGGGTCTCCGAGAGCAGCTCATTCACTGCCGACTGGCCGTTCTGCTGAATCGCGAGGGCGCGACCCACGCGACTGATGACGATGCTTCCCTGATCCAAGTCGTACGTGCCGACATAACTGTTGAGCACCTTATCGTCCACCGCGATGCCCTTGCGTTCTGGCCGGGGGACGTAGTTCTCTCCGCGCAACAGCTTGAGGGCTGCGTACACGACCTCAGATTCCGCGGGTGGTGTCGCATCGGGCAGGTAGTCGGAATTGGTCATGTAATAGACGCCGACGTGAGCGTCGACGTCGCCGATCAGGAACGCCCGCTGGCCGGGGATCGCGCCGCCGTGGTGGATCAGGGTATGGCCGGTGCTGCTGTCATGAATGATCCAGAACCCAAAGCCGTAGTCTCCACCAAAGCGCGGCGTGTGCATCTCACGCACCGACGAATCCGACAGGATCCGGTGACCGTTGAAGACGCCGCCGTTGATTTGCGCGCCAAGGTACCGGGCCATGTCTTCGGCCGTCAGATAGATGTCGCCGGCCGGATATACATCGAAGTGCACCTGCACCTCCGGCACGGCCTTGCCCAGCGAACCGCCCGCCTTGTACGGCAGCGCCATCCGTTCCACCATCTCCGGCGTGGGGTACACCGGATGCGGCGTCGTCACGCCGAGCGGCTTCAGCACGTGGTCGACCATGTACTTCTCGTACTCTTCGCCCGAGATCTTTTGTACAAGCAGGCCGGCCACCATGTAGCCGTCGTTGTTGTATTCCCACTTTGTCTCGGGTGCCCGAATCGAGTAAAGCTTCGAAGTTCTCTGCTCGAGAGTCAACGGCAGCTTCCGACCCCAGATCGATTCGATCTCAGCGCCGGCTGTGAGCCCGGACCAGTGGGACAGGAGGTCCGTAAAGATCACCGGCTTCTCGCTCTGGAGCCGGTCCTGCACCTGGTCGTCGCCCAGGTAACGGTTGATCGGGTCGCTCAGCCTGATCTTGCCTTGCTCAACGAGCTGCATCACAGCAGTTGCGGTAACCGACTTGAAGGACGAGCCCGTGCTGTAGAGCGTCTCCGTGGTGGCGCGTGCGTGGGTGCGCATGTTGGTGTAGCCGAACGCAGCCGTCCAGACGATGGAGTCGCCCCGAACCAGCGCGATCGACATCGACGGAATGCCGTTCTCGGCGAGGGTTTTCTCGATCACGGTGGTCAGCACCGCTTTTGTCTTCGCGAGATCAAATCGCCCGCCCTGCGCGACAGCCGCAGACCCCGGAAGAACGAGTAACAGCAGCAGGCCGAGCAGGCGAAGGTGCCGACGCGTCATCGCCGTTCCGTGATCAGAGTGGGACACAGCTCGTAACGAGCGAGCTTACGGCGCTCCGCGACTGCGCGCGTAGTTGACATCACTTCAGACGCTGCGCGAGCCAGTCAACGATCGTCCCCACAACTTCCGGCTCCATCATTATCGGAGCTTTCAGCTTGATGTAGTTGCCGGGATAACCGTTGGTATCATACGCAAACAAATGACTGACGTTTGGCACCACCCGAGCGGTGACGTCGGGATTGCCTGCCGCCCTGAACGCTGCCGCCCACTCGGGGACCTGCGTTGGATCGGCCTGCTGATCGTTCGCACCCGTCAGTATCAACACGGCCGCCGTCTTCACGTGCCGCGCGGTCGCGGCGGGATTGTACGTCAGGAAATATTTCATCCACGGATCCCTCGCCATCATCGAGTCGATAGTCGTGGGAATTGCGGCGATGGCGAAGTCCCGCTTTGCCGCGGTGAGCGCCGTGTTGTGATTGAGGTTGTTGGTCATCTGGAATTGCAATGCGCTGCGGGCAGGCCTGGCGACGCCGGCGAGCAGCACGATCGCGCGTAACGTCGGCTCTTGTTCCGCAACCATCGGGGCGATGACAGCGCCCTCACTATGGCCGAGAACTCCCAAGCTGCGCGCGTTGATCTCAGGCCGCGTCCGGAGATAGGCCAGTCCCGCACGAGCATCCTGGGCAAAGTCGGCGCTTGTGGCCCCCTTGAAGGTCCCCTTGGAGGCCCCCGTACCCCGGTCATCCATCCGCAGCACGGCGATACCGCGCCGGCCCAAAGAGTCAGCCAGCTGCCGGAAAGGGCGATATCCGGGAAGTCCGATGTACTCGTCCCGATCCTCCGGCCCGGAGCCGGTAATTGTCACGATTGCGCCGACCGGATGCTTTCGGCTCGCCCCATTTGGCAGCGTTAGCGTACCGGCCAACGTGTGGCCCATGGGCGTCGGCACCGTGACATCCTCAGCCGTGTACGGGGCGCCAGCGGGCGCGGAGTAATCCGGCGTTGCCTTTCGAGCGCTGTCCAGCGCGGCGGCCTGAGCCGTGGCCTGCGCGGTTAGTGAAGTGGTAACGATGGCCAGGGAGACCATGGCGATGGCAACGGCGGCAGCGAAAGCTGGCCTCGCCGCGCGCGCAGGCCCACAGGTACGATCCGGATACTCCATCTTTGCACTCCCTTGTATATCGCGATGTAAATGGTATACCGTTCCCGCATACCAGGCCAATAATGCCCGGCCGCTCCGCGACACGCAAGACTGGTCGGTGACAGCTACAGGGGCTGGTCCTCCGATCTTTCTTATATTCCGCGTTGCTACTTTGGAGTGACCTGATAAATGCGCTCTGCAACGGTGACTGCTGCTTCCCTCCTGCTCGCCTCGGCGGCCCTGCTTGGGTCACCGACGCGCATTGCCGCGCAATCGCACGATGCGAACGCGCTACCGGGCAGTGCACGGCCAGCTATCGTTGCCCCCTACCCGGCATATGCGGAGACTGCTGCATTCCTCGAGCGCATCATCGCCACAGAGATGCGCACCAAGCAGCTCCCTGCACTCTCAATCGCCCTCGTGGATGGGGACCGCATCGTATGGGCACGGGGCTTCGGTGAGGCCGACCCGGTTCGTCACGTTCCGGCCACCGCCGAGACTGTGTATCGCGTAGGCTCAGTTTCAAAGCTCTTTACCGATCTCGGCATCATGCAGTTGGCCGAGAAAGGGCGAGTCGATCTGGATGCACCTGTCTCCCGCTACGTGCCTGACTTCCACCCCAACAACCCGTTTGGTACGCGGGTCACTCTCCGGGAATTGACGTCGCATCGCGCCGGTTTGGTCCGCGAGCCGCCGGTGGGGAACTACTTCGACTCATCCTCTCCGTCGCTCGCTGCAACAGTCACGAGCCTCGACTCCACCACACTCATCTATGCACCCGCAACCCATCTCAAGTATTCCAACGCCGGGATAGAGACCGCGGGTTACGTGCTTGAGCGCCTGGGGCACGAGCGCTTTCCCTCGTACCTCGCGGACCATGTCCTCGCGCCCATTGGGATGGACGAGAGCGCCTTCGAGCTCACTCCCGCTCTCAAGCCTCGCCTCGCTACTGGCTACATGTGGACCTATGATGGCAGGCGCTTTCCAGCGCCACGCTTTGAGCTCGGCGAGTCACCCGCGGGGTCGCTCTACACAACCGTCACCGATCTTTGCCGCTTCATGAGCGCTATGTTCGCGCGAGGGCAAGGTCTGCGCGCACGGGTGCTGCGCCCCGAAACGCTCCAGGCGAT
>JBPCQO010000203.1:0-16531 GCA_050998035.1 Gemmatimonadaceae bacterium
CGTTTGACGGACCAGCCTCCCTGGCGCGGAGAACTCGTTGGGTCGCCCGTCCATCGGCCGGTATCCCGTTCGCGTCCGTGCGCACGGGCGCGGTGCTGGGTCAGGCCCTACAGCAGGCCGGGCGCCCGGCGGATGCACAGAACGTTCTGGCCACCACGGAGAAGATCGCGCACGGTACTCAGCTCGGCAGACTCTTGGCGGCCGGTAGCGAAGGCCAATAAATTGTAGTGCTGGACTGGAAGTGAGTGAAGTGCTGGAGGCGTGTCAGAGCGGTTTAATGAACTGGTCTTGAAAACCAGAGTCCCGCAAGGGACCGTGGGTTCGAATCCCACCGCCTCCTTCGAGCGAAGCAAAGCGGTAGCCGAGCGGCACGTTCGCCCATATATTCTGCGGGTGCAGATCCCGCGTTGTCCGGATCTTCTCCAATCCGCTGCCGCCATGATTGAAAGTCGCGTCCACCCCGGAACGCACCGCAGCGCTCGCTCATACTGGCGATCGCGATTCTTGTAGTCGGCTGCTCGGATCCGACGCAGCCGCTGGCCGGTCCAGCGGCAACTATTCGGATCGTTTCTGGGGCCGCACAGACGGCTACAGTCGGTCAGGAATTGCCATACGCTATCGTTGTGGAGGTGCGTGACTCGGCGCAACGGCCGGTGCGCGGTGCTTCCATCTTTGGATACGAAGGCCCCGGATTTCAAGGAGTTCCGGATAAACCGCGAGGTGCTATCGTGGGCGATAGCGCTGTCACTGACGCGTCTGGCCGAGCCTCGATAAGATGGCGGCTGGCCGCGACTCCACAGGCCATGACAATCAGCTTTGCGGTCACGCCTGGAGTTGTCAATGACCCGCCCCTGGGTTGGGACCCGCCGCGTGTCAGTACCAGCGCCACGGCACTTGCCGGCCCGCTTGACCACTTTACCGCACGTCAGCCATGGCGTGTTTTCTGGCTGGCCGGCTCGCTTATCAGGCGAGATACCCTATTTTCCCCGCGCGACCTATTCGACAACGTATTGCCCTGGCCCGCACCCACGCTCAATGCCACCAATGCGTGGCGAGTAGCAGCAGGCGATACCATTCTGCCACCGCTTTCTCGCACTACAGGCGAGACGAAGGTAACGATACAGTCATCCGCCGTAACGGCTTCCGCGGCAGTTGTCGTGGTCGAGGACCTGCGGAACTACCGGTGGCACTTAACGTGGAGCTGTGCTGGACCTACGAGCACGGGCTCCGGCTCTCCTCCTGACAGCGTTAGCTACGACGCGTACTCGCGGGTGGTAGCATACGCCGGCGACAAGGACTACTACATGAACGCGGGCGGCGCCGTTCAGTGGTACTTCGCCTCAGGCACGGAGCGCTCCGTACGTGGAAGCACCGTCACCACTGGTAACCTCTACACAGCGGACGCGTGGCGGGGGACCACGACGCAACTGCCCGACACTCTCGTGCAGCGTGCGTCAGTGAGCGCGCCGTGGAGCGGCGGAGCTCTGGCGCCTCGGGATATGTCGTCAGCGCTGCCGCGCTACGTCGGAGGCTCGTGGTGCGATCCGACGCTGTATTCGGTGCGTCCCCCCATGACTATTGAGGCTTACTAGCGCGAGGCTAGGGTGAGCGCGTTGACCGAGTTCTGCAATCTGGTGGTTAGAGGTCAGTTTCAGTAAGTCCGGCGACTTTCATCAGATGCCGCTGCAAACCGATCTTGAGAGTTCGGTTGCCGTGAACCGGGACGGATATCCGTGCTATGTCGCCAGCTTTGCAGTAGATATGATGACTGCCCGTCACGTGCTTGAGCCCCCAACCATGGGTCTCCAGTAGGCGCGCGAAGTCTTTCCCTGAGACTGCCTTCAGACAGCGATCTCCAGTATCTCATCGTCCGGTGCGAAGTCTCGTTCGCTGACATCCACCGCTAGGCACGCTTCGACCGCATCATAAATGTTGGCAAGAAGTTCGGGGAACGTGTCGCCTTGAGTGGCACAGCCAGCGATCGCTGGAATCTCGGCCCAATATCCTCCCTCTTCCGCACGGTGAATCACGGCCTTTAGCTTCATTCGGGCTTCTCCAGCAGGGTTCGCGTAGAATATAGCTTGGGACCACGACGGGATCACGCTGTCCTTGTCACGGGCGGCCGAACGCAGGGACACGATGCGCGGGTTACTCGCCCAATGGCCGACTGGGAGCCAGGTAGTTCGTCACGTAATCGGCAACCGCTGAACGCAATGGCGTAACAGGCGCTGCGTACCCCGCGCCACGCAGCTTCGCGATGTCCGCTTCGGTAAAATACTGATACTTGGCGCGCAGCTCAGCGGGCATGGCCACAAATGATATCCGCGGCTCTCGCCCGAGGGCGCTGAACACCGCGGTGGCCAGATCGATCCAGCTGTGCGATTCGCCGCTGCCGATGTTGAACAGCCCGCCCGCCGCATCGCTCGATGCGAGACGGAGCGTCATATCCACAGCGTCTTTCACGTAGAGGAAGTCGCGGCGCTGCTCCTCATCTGCGTAGTCATCGCGATAGCCCTTGAACAGGCGGATCTCGCCCGTCTCTACTACCTGCGCATACGCCTTGTTCACAAGGCTGCGCATGTCTCCCTTATGGTTCTCGTTCGGTCCGAAGATGTTAAAGAACTTCAGTCCAATTACCCGATCCAGAAAGCCGCGCCGCGCCGCGTGTACATCAAAGAGCTGCTTGGAGTAGCCGTACATGTTGAGCGGCCGCAGTGCATTCAGGTTCTCCAGATCGGAGCTATCGCTCATCCCGGCCGAGCCGTCGCCGTACGTCGCCGCCGATGACGCATATACGAAGCGCGAATTGACTGCGAGCGCATGACTCGCCAATTCCTTTGTGAACTCGTAGTTGTTGCGGACGAGATACGCGGCGTCGCGCTCCGTTGTGGCGGAGCACGCACCCATGTGCAGCACGAGATCGAACTTGCCCAGCCCGTTCGCACCGAGCCGCGGCAGCAGATCATCCGCTTCCAGATAATCCTCGAAACGGAGCGGGACTAGGTTGCGCCACTTATCGCTCGATTCTAGAAAGTCAGCGATGACGATCCTGTCGCACCCACGCCGGTTGAGCTCCCATACCAGGGCACTCCCGATGAATCCGGCACCTCCCGTCACCAGCACTCGGCTGTCGCTAAAATCAATCATCTGGAAAAATCTATCGACCGCTACTAGATTGTAGCGGCTAAGGAGGGGTGGCCGAGAGGCTGAAGGCACCGGTTTGCTGATTTGGTCCCACCTTTCCGGCTCAGGTCCGACGGTTCCCCTTTGTTTCTTCCGGAGTCCCACCGGTCGGCGCCAATCTCCCACCCGGTCCGGGGTTCCTAGTGCGGGTTTCCCAACCTGCCTCCGTCACAAGGAAGCGTATTCCCGGTCGCTTCAATGCCGGTGATGGGTTCGTCTAGACTTGGCAATGCATCTGTCGGAATAAATTTGCACGTCCGGCTATTCTCCGTCGGCGCAGCATCTACCTACTGTGCGCTTCCACGCTAAATCCTCTGGTACAGCAGTCGGGCCACCAGATGCCACCCACAAGCTAAGGAGACAGCGCCGATGCCGATGAGTGACAAAGATCGCAAGATTTTGTGGGGACGCTCAGGTAACCAGTGCGCTATTTGCAAGACTCCGCTAGTGCTGTCAGCAGTTGGAGAAGATGCCGAATCAATCGTCGGGGATGAAGCACATATCGTGGCGCAAGGAAAGGCTGGCCCCCGCGCCGCGTTGCTGCGGGACGACGAGGTGGATACGTACCCAAACCGTATCCTCTTGTGCAAGATCCACCACAAGCAGGTGGATGACCAACCCGGCAGCTTCACGATTGAGCGCCTCCACGCGATAAAAAATGCCCATGAAGCTGCCATCGTGGAGCGGAATAGGCCGAATGCTCCCGTCGGTTGGCATGTCCGGATGCCTCATTCTCCCGATCCGACTCCCGTCAGCCGAATCGCCACGGGTGCGCAACTCGACGCGGCTGTAGATGGTGTGATGGCTTTCCATTTCGACCATGACGAACTACACGACGCTGTCGAGATCGAGCGAGTTTCGCAGCTGTTTCAGGCTATAAGCGACTACCGAAACGTCTTTGATTTACTCGGAGTCGGCGAGCGTATACGGCAGCAGCATGCGATGGGTGACCTCATCCGCGAGATCGGGACTGGCGGGTTCAGCCTGTTCGGTGCTCGATACATGGGCCAAGCTACCGCCGACGGAAACACGGCTCCGTGGCCTATGGCACGCCTCGTACTCAAGCGGAGCCCCGACCTAGCGGTCCTCTTAGCAGAGGGGGAGGATGAAGTACCGACCGACGCGCAAGGATTCGAGATACCGGCGACCCTGCCGTCGTATGTAGAAAGTGACGAAATCTTCGCATCTAGACTCGCCGAATCATTTCCGGGGGCGCAATGTGTCGAAGAGATTACCGATCCCGTGAAAGCCATCGACCGGCTCACAGTGATGTTCCGAGACCCGCTGCACCAACGAACAGTCGATCCGGGTGGCTACGTTCGCGAGGTTTTCCCATTTTGGTGGTTTCGTGGCCACGGCAACATGCACATCCGGTCCTTCCGGCGACTAGGCCCGGACAAATGCCTACTCGACGAAAGGGAGTTGTCCGTTCGACGAGTCGCCGCGTGCCGTTTGTTCCTGTCATCGTCGATGTGGGACTTTCTTTATGTGGAGGCCTCTGCGGAAGATCCTGTCGGTGTCTATGACTATCCCGTCGATCACATCCAGCAGCGGCTCGCCGAGCGTACAGTCAGTTCTTTCGGGTCACACATCGACGAGGAATACGCTATTTGGCAGGGACGGCCTATACGCTTGGCTGAGGCCGAAGACGGTGCAGCTATCATTGACGGGGAGTTGCGCAGAGTGCGTAATGCGGAGCGGCGCATTCGGTTTCTGGCGCCTTACAACATGATTATCTGTGGAAATAGACATGTAATCAATGAGAGCGACGTCGACGTTCACATGCAGGAGTATCTGGACGGCATCCTCAATGGGGAACGGACAATCGACGAACTCGCGCGTTTTGTGCAGCAGCTTAAGAAACCCCGGCGATACTTGAGTTCGTATTGGGACTGAGCACATTCACCTCACCCACCAGTAGCCGTAAGGGGTACACCGGTCACCATCGGGGGCTGATCCGCAATCCCGGCCGGGGTTCAGTGTGTGTGTTCACCCTGAATGTCTTGAAACAATTTCGCCAACCGTGCCACGGCAGCGGTCATTGCGACGATCATATCGAATGTACGCTGTCGCGCCGCGCTTGATCCGGACTCGATAAGTCGTCTACACGCCTACAGTCAGGCCAGCTTCTCCCGATTGAGACCAGCCGCTCTCCACGGACGCCGAACCGCGACATGAATGCTCGCCGATGCTTGACCATGGCCCAAAGACATTGCGCGACATTGCATGCGGCGAAGTATGGTTAGTCAGTCTCCTGCTGCGGTTCAGCCGGTGCATCTTCCAACCGTGTTATATCAGCAGGCGTGACGCCGAACGTGGCGTAGACGCTCGCGTCGACAGCAGCGTCCAGTGAGTTAAGCTGGCGGCGAAAGCCTTCTCGTTCTGCTGCTGTGCGCGCGGTACTTAGCCGGCGTGAAACACCGAGCATCCGTTCGACTTGCCTGACAATGTTGTCGTGCTCACGGACCTGAACCGGATTGTCGAAGTCGACCGTGGGGAACGGAAGACACTCCAACTCATTCGTACCAACGTTGTTGTTTGTGCTCGTAAGCTTGAACCGCCACTGATAGAGCTTCGAATTCAGTAGACCGAGCAGGTACTCTAGCCGGTAGGGAGAAGTGGGGCACCGAATTCGTGGAATCGGCGAAGTACGTGGGCGCATCGATTAGGGTAGCGACGATACGGAGTTGCTCATCCACGCCTGTAATTCTTTGCGTCGCAATGCGTTGTGCCTGTACGATTGCCTTGGGCTTATAATCACGAAGGTACCGTCGCTCATCGAACCACTCCCGTGCTCCTTGGCTGAGGCGCTCACGCAAGGCGTAGCGTGCGATCTCGACTCCTTTGAGCAGACGTGCGTGTTCAGGATTGCTCGTAATATATGCGCGATAGACTGTCTGGTTGATCTCACCACGGGTAATAGAGAAGTCCTTGACCTCCCCGAGACGCGTTACCCCCCGCCGCGAGTAAAGCATCCGGAGCAGTTCCCATTCATCGGCGCTGACAAGCGGGACGGGTGTGTTGATAGGATCGATCACTTCCGTGTCCACCAAACGTACTTGCGATTCCCTCGGTTGGTCCGAGAAGCTGTTCCACGGGAAGACGCGAACATTGACAGATGCGTCTTGCCTTTGGACGTCTATCCGTTCGCCGGTAAGGACGACCGTGGAGAGCTTCGCATCCCGGAATATACGACGGTTCGCATTGTCCTTTTGTGGGAAGCAATTGGCGACAAGACCGTTCGTGGATAACATCAAATGCTGTCGGGCTCTCGCGCAGCTAATATCCGCCAGTAAAGCAAGCGGAACAATCATGCCGAACCGCCCGGTGGGGCGAGTCAGCGAAAGACCCCGGATGAGGAAGAAGCGAAATAGATTCAGCTTACCACCGAGCGCCGGCGAGTACTTATCGATCGTGCCCACGTACTCTGCTAGAGCAGCATGCGGCCAAGATGCTGCGCCGCGCTCCTTTTCCAGTACGTCGTATGGCGGGTTACCGATAACGGCGTGAAAGCCGCCCGCACGCATAGTCGCACGGAACTCTGAACGCCAGTCAAACGCGTGGACCATATCGCTATCGTCGAGCAGGTTCCCCTGCGCGCTCACGTAAAAATCGTTCTCAATGAGAGAGTTACCGCGCTTGATATTACTATCTAAATCCGGCAACGCCCGCTCGTGGAAGAGTCGCAGATTTGTTTGAATTGCCTGCTGCGTCTCACCTTCCAAGACTTTGAGGAGAAGCGAAAGTTTCGTTACCTCAACTGCCTGCGCGTCTATGTCCACACCAAAAATGCAGCTTATGAGGATCCGCTTACGCTCCGCCGTAGTTAACCGCCACTCGCCGGTATTCCATAGAAACACCGTCGGATTACGGCGCTTGGCCCACTTCTCTCCGCCGTCCCGAGTGTACCAATCTCGGTGCCAATTCAATAGATACTGATAGGCGCCGAGTAGGAAAGAGCCGGATCCACATGCCGGGTCGAGGACCTTAATATCCGCGGACTGAGCTGAAGTCGGTCGCGCAGGGGTCGGCACCTTTTCCGCCAGCATGGGAGCCAGGCTTGCGCGAACGATATGCTCTACGATGTGGGTCGGCGTGTAATAGACGCCTCCAGCGCGCCGCACTTCCGGCTTCAGTTCCACAACGGCTCGATGGGCGTCAGTCAGGCGGATGACTTTACCGAGAAAGCGTTCGTATACTTGTCCGAGAATGTCCGCCGGAAGGACAGAGAACTCGTACGGGCTCTCCGGATAATACAATCCACCAATAATGTCTCTGAGTGTGCGGTCATCGATCTGAAGTGCCGCGCTCAACCTATCCACTTCGCTGCTCCGACCGCGTTCCTCAACGAAATGAAATAGCCCTGAGTTGTACCGTGCGTCTGCTTGCCGAAAGACGGTCATGAGTCGGCCGTATACGCCTGCACCGGTGAGTAGCCCGCGAAGCTGCCCGTGATCTTCGAGTCCGCGATCCTCCGCGATTCGTAGAAAGACGATTCGGTCGATTGTGGCTTGAACTGCCGTATTGAGTTCAGCGACTGTGATGTCGTGGTTGCGAAGCGCGATGTTCCTCGCAAGGGAGGCCCTCCAACTCTCGATTTCTTCTAGAAAAGCGTCGTCAACTGTGGCAGTGCCACGACGCCTCGTATTGGGTTGAGCCCACTTGTCGAGGTCCCCTCGCCGGATTGCCTCGGGTGAAAACAGCGCTGCAAGGGCGTCCCACTCGGGCTCATACCGGTCATAAGTGAGGTAAATTAGGCGACCCTTCGAAGCTCGATCTAATAGCGACGGCTTCGCGCGCGTGTCGTAAACGACGAACTCCTCGAAATCGGTGAGAATACCGATGGGAAGTTTCGCTGACCATGCATAACGCTTTAACTGATAAGCCGGAGCCGGATCGTCACGCAGATTGACCGACGGCTTCTTAGTCTCGACGAAGAACTTCCGGACTCCGCCGATGCGAAACGAGTAGTCGGGACTTCGGGGGACACCCTCGACGCGCAGTGAGTCCTCGTGGACGACATCTTTGTACGCCTCCGCATACCCGCTTCGATTCCCCACGTCCCATCCGAGAGCATCGAACAAAGGGTCTACGAATTCACGCCGAAGCTGCGTTTCGTTGTACTGCGGAGACTTGTACGCACTGACGTTGCGGCGGAATCGCTCGATCAGATCGAGGACGTTGGCGGGCGCGGGCATCGTGGGTTCCGAAGGCATAGGTTGAGCGATCGTCGCGAGTCGTATGACGCGAAGTATCGCAGCTGGGTGAATGTGTGGCCACGCTCATTCTCCTGCCAGATCTGAGGACCACCCGCAACGACGGGCGGCGACCCCGCACTGGACCGAGCCTTTGTAAAATGGCGTGAGTATGGTTCCGGTTATAAGATCTTGCCTGCGTGCACGGCTCCGCGACCACGGACGGCCAACGGTTGGGTTGAACAAATGGCGCCATAGCACTACTTTTTCTATGCTAAGGAGGGGTGGCCGAGAGGCTGAAGGCACCGGTTTGCTAAACCGGCATAGGGGGTCAACCTCTATCGAGGGTTCGAATCCCTCCCTCTCCGCTTTTGCGGCGGGCTCGCTCAACAGGGCGGGCCCGTTTGCTTTCCACAATCTTTGTGATATGACCGCTTCCGGCCAACATCGCCTTCGGTTCGCACCCTCACCAACGGGCTACCTGCACGTCGGTGGCGCTCGAACGGCGCTGTTCAACTGGCTGTACGTGCGCCGCTTCGGCGGTCAGTTTCTTCTGCGCGTCGAAGACACGGACAAGGCACGTAGCACCGACGCGAGTACGCGCGCAATTTTCGAGGGGCTGGAGTGGCTCGGGCTCGACTGGGACGAGGATGTTGTATACCAGGGCGCCAATCTGGAGCGCCATCGCGCCGACGCGCTCGCGCTAATCGATTCCGGCGCTGCGTACCGTGATTTCACTCCGCAGCAAGTACTCGAAGAACGCAGGCACGACGCGGAGGCACGCGGAGAGATCTACAAGTACAAGCGCGAATGGGCGGAACTCCCACTGCACGAGGAGAAGCTTCGCCTCGAACGCGGTGATCCGTATGTGGTGCGCTTCCGCGTTCCCGACGACCAGGGCGTGACCGAGTGGAATGACCTGGTGCACGATCGGATCGCATTTCCGAACAAGGATATCGACGACTTCGTCATCCTCCGCTCGGATCGTACTCCCATCTACAACATGGCTGTGGTATCTGACGACATCGCGATGGGGATCACGCTGGTGATGCGCGGTGACGATCACATCTCCAACACGCCGAAGCAGATCATGTTGTATCGTGCGCTCGGGAAGCCGGTCCCTGAGTTCGCGCATCTTCCCATGATTCATGGCATCGATGGGAAGAAGCTGAGCAAACGGCACGGTGCCACTGCCGTCGCTGACTATCAGCACGAGGGGCTCCTGCCACGGGCGATGCTCAACTTCCTCGCGCTCCTCGGCTGGTCCCCCGGTGGGGATCGCGAAGTGATGATGTTGAGCGAGATGACCGAGCTGTTCAGCTCCGACGGGTTGCAGCGCAAGGCCGCCATCTTCGACCCCAAGAAGTTGGAGTGGATGAACGGACAGCATCTCTCTATCATGCCGTTGGCGGAGCTGGAGCCTACTGTCACGCGCGCGATCGTGGCAAGCGGAATTGCGACGCCTGACGAGTTGATTGCGCGGCACGACTGGTACTTGCAGCTGCTCGATCTGCTGCGCGTGCGTGCGCGCGTGATCGACGACATTGTACGCCAGGCGCTCCCATACTTCGCCGGTGAGATCGAGTACGATCCCGAAGCCGTAAGCAAGCAGTGGAAGGATCCCGCTGCAACGATCGCAATCCTGCAACCCACGCGTGACACGTTGGCGGCAACGGAATCGTGGGAGGCGGCTGCACTGGAAGAGTCCCTCAGAGCGTTAGCCGAGCGGCTGGGGGTGGGCGGCGGGAAGATTTTTCAGCCACTGCGGGTGGCACTCACCGGGTTGACCGTCAGCCCCGGTATCTTTGATGTACTGGTAATGCAGGGACGCGAGCGGGCACTTGGCCGCATTGATAACGCGATTAACCTGCTTCAGACAGATACAGATGGTTGACCCGGCTGGCCTGGGGTCACATCTTATGTGTACTGTACTAGATCGTACGCCCGGTAAACGCCTGGCGACTTCACATTCACGGAGAACCCGATGTCAGAGCAACTGACCAAGCTTGAGAGCTCGGTCTACCAATTTCTGCTCGACTTCACGGCCGAACACACGTACCAGCCAAGTATACGGGACATCGGCAAGCAGTTCCAGATCAAGTCGACCAAAACAGTGTCGGACCTGCTTCAATCGCTGGCGAAGAAAGGAGTGATCGAACGGGATCCCTCCCGCTCGCGTGGCGTTCGGCTGCTGGGTTTCTCCGGCGCGGCGCGATCGCTGCCGGTTCCATACTACGGCCGCATCCATGCCGGCGAGCCAACGCTGCTCCCTGAGCATCGGGAAGGATACATCACCATGGACCGTCGCTTCCTGCCCTCCGAGCAGGTGTTCTTCCTCAAGGTCAAGGGTGAGAGCATGATCGGTCGCGCCATCGAGAACGGAGACTTCGTCATGGTTGATCCGGTCGCAAAGCCTCAGGATGGAGCGATCGTGGCGGCGCGGCTTGGAGAAGATGCGACGGTGAAGACGCTGACCCACGAAGGGACCACCGTGGTGCTCCGGGCGGCCAATCCTGCCGATCGCGACATCACCATAACACCGCAGGACGACTTCTCGGTACTCGGCGCGGTCTGCGGTGTATTCCGGCCATTCACGGAGATGCCGGAAGCTGTCGGCCACTCCATCGGCACAGCGACGATGGTGTCGTAGCGAACGACCGCTAGTTCGTGCCAGGGGCGGCCAATTCATCGGCCGCCCTTTGCTTTAGCTGGGCTGCCTCTTTCCGCTCGCGCTCCTTGCGTTGGCGAATCTCGCGCACCGCCTTCTGGAAATCGGCGTCGTTGATGCCGCGTTGCGCGTTGGCGAAGATCTCGTCGTGCTGCGCTGTGAGTGTGCGGCCGCGCTCCAATGTGGTGGGATTGGCGCCCACGTTGAGCGGGAGCATCGCCAGAATCGCGGTGGGTATGGAGACCGGTCCCAACCGAATGTACTTGCTATCCATGCCGTACTTCTGGCCGTTGTGCTGGAACGTCCAGTCACCGGGCGCGCGCTGGCCACCGCTCGCCACCCGAATCGAATCGTTGTGGGCCGCAATGTCCCCAACGATTACGCTGTCGAGACGCTCCGCCGCAGTCTTGGGCGCTACCACTACCGCACCCGGCTCGCCCCACAGCCGCGGATCGGCGTAACGCGGCTGAATGCCCCGCAGCGGGCCGCCGCCGCCCACGAGCGGCCCACTGGACGGCTCGTCAGTTGTCGCGGCCGTGGAGCGCGACGGTGGTATGGTGGTCGGAACTCTGACGGGCGCAACGAGAGGCACGGCCTTCGTCGCCTTGGCACTGCCGTCGCCGCCTGTACGTCCCAGCACCGGCGCAGCCGAAGCAACGTGCGGAGGTAGTTGCAGGAACCCGATCCGCTCGACTACCGCCGTGACCACGGGAACAGATCTCCCGAAGAAGTCGAACAGCGGATGCTTCATGAGCACCGCCTGCGCGAACATGATCACGAGTAGTGCGTGAGCGGCAATCGATATGATCCACGGGACGGACGGGCGGGCAAGCTTCATGCGAGCTTCACGCGTCAGTCGTCGAACGAAGCGAGCACGCGCCCGGCGCGCTCAGCAGCTTCCCGAATGCGCTCGGGAGACGTGATAAAAGAGATGCGGAAATAACCTTCCCCGCCCTCGCCAAAGCCCGCTCCGGGAAGCACTACCACACCGGCATCATCCATCAACCGATCGGCGAAAACCTTGCTCGGGATATGCGGCGGCAGTGGAATCCACAGGTACATCGCGGCCTTGGGGACATTGCACTCAAAGCCATTGGCGCGAAACGCCGCGACAGCTGCATCGCGACGCTCGGTGAACCTGGCCATGTTCTTCGGAACGAACTCGTCATGCACGCCGAGCGCCGCTGCCGCCGCTGCCTGCACCGCAAGAAAGCTCCCGGTATCGATGAACGATTTGACCTTCGCGAGCGCGCCCACAAACTCCGGCTTCCCAACAGCCCAGCCACAGCGCCAGCCAGTCATGTTGTACGTTTTGGACATGGAGTGGAACTCGAGCGCCACATCGCGTGCGCCATCGATCTCGAAGATGCTCGGCGGCACGTAACCGTCGTACGCGACTTCGGAATACGCGTTGTCGTACACCAGCAGAATGTCGAGCTCTGCGCAGCGCTGCACCGTGCGCTCCAGATAGTCGCGCGGCGCGATTGCTGCCGTCGGGTTACCAGGGTAATTGAGGTACAGCAGCTTGGTGCGCTCCAGCACGTCGCGCGGGACCTCGTCCAGATCTACCAGGAACCCGTTGTCGGCGCGCAGCGGGTACCTATAAGGCGTGCCATTGGAAAGCACCGTACCGCCCATGTACGCGTTGTAGCCCGGCTCCGGCATGATCGCCACGTCGCCATGATCCAGGTACGCGAAAGCCAGATGGGCAAGTCCTTCCTTGGACCCTATGAGAGGCACCACTTCGCTGAGCGGATCAAAGGTCACGCCAAACCGCTGCTCCATGAAGCGAACGATCGCCTCGCGATACTCTACCAGACCCAACCCGAAACCGTACCGGCCCATCGCGGGCTGGTGCAGTGCTTCTTCCATTCGCTCGACCGCCACCGCCGGCGGCGCCAGGTCAGCATCTCCCGCGCCCAGATCGATGAGATCGACGCCGCGGGCGATGAGAGCCCGCTTTCGCTGGGGAATGTCAGCGAGCGGGTACGGCGGAAGATTGAGAATGCGCTGGTTGTATGCTGGCACTATGCTTGTGCTCTGACCGTGTTGGTGACCTTGCTCACGCCGGGAATCTCCACTTCGACAACGTCGCCAGGAGCAAGCTTTCCAACCCCTGCCGGCGTTCCCGTGGCGACGATGTCACCCGGTTCGAGCGTCATGATGCCGGAGATGTACGCCAACAGCGTCGGAATCGAGAACACCATCTCCCGCGCGGAGGCCGATTGCCGTTCTACACCGTTCAGCCGAGTTAGAACCGAGAGGCCGTCGAGCGATTCGGGAGCGGTGGCTTCGGGGCCGATCGCACAGAACGTGTCGAAACCCTTCGCACGAGTCCACTGGCCGTCGCTGCGCTGGAGATCACGCGCGGTCACGTCGTTGAGTGCGCAAATGCCGCGCACACCTGAGCGCGCTTCCGCCTCACTCGCATGGCTCAGCCGCCTGCCGACGACAAGACCGATCTCACCCTCGAACTCCACCTGAGCCGATTGCGGTGGCAGAATTATAGAGTCGCCATCACGAATGATGCTGGACGGCGGCTTCAGGAAGAGGAGCGGCTCCTTGGGGACTTCGTTTCCAAGCTCCTTGGCGTGGTCGCTGTAGTTGCGACCCACGCATACTATTTTCCCGGGGCGTTCAGTCATTACTGGCCGTCAGTGCTCATTGAAGGGTTTAGACACCGCATAGAAGGTCTTTAGTTGCCCGAGGATATTGGTCCACGCACCGCTGATCCTGCGAGCTGGCGGCAAACCGGCCAGAAGCTCGCGACCGTATCTCTTGGAAACTACGCGTGGATCCGCGAGAACGATGACGCCACGATCGGATGCACTGCGAATGAGACGCCCGAAGCCCTGCTTGAGTCTGAGCGACGCATGCGGCAGCATGTACTCGCCGAACGCATCGCCACCGCGGGCGGAGATGGCCTCGCACTGGGCCGCCGTCACCGGCTCGGACGGAACACGGAACGGGAGCTTTGCGATCACCAGCGCGCGGAGCGCGCGCCCCGGAACATCCACCCCTTCCCAGTACGACGCGGTGCCGAGCAGGATGGCGTTGCCGGCGGTCCTGAAGCGCTCCAGTAGCGCATCTCGACCGTCCTCTCCATGAACGAGGATCGGGTATTCGTCCGACAGCCGCCATCGCCGGAGCGCCTCGGCCGCCGCGCGTACGTCCCGGTGGCTGGTGAAGAGAACGAACATCCCACCGTCGGAGGTGTGTGCGACGTCGCGCACGATCCGCATCACCGCGTCGAAGTGCGCGCCCGCATTCTCATTGGGCGCAGGAAGATCGGTCGGAATCGCGAGCAGCGCCTGAACTGGATAATCGAACGGGGAGGCGAAGGCAGCCGTAACCGGACGCCGCTTGCCACCGTCGAGTCCAAGCCGGCGCGCGAGAAAGTCAAACCGCCCATCCGCGGCCAGCGTTGCGCTGGTCACCACCGCGGTCTTCACTCGCGCAAAGAGATCGTCGCGCAGAATGGGCGCGAGGTCGAGCGGTACCGCCGTCACGGCGATGTTCCGTTCCCTCCCCTTCACCTCAAGCCAGCGCACCATAGGCTCCGCGACGGCGGCAGGACGAAGTGCGATCATCAGTCCATCGGCGGCCGCGTCGAGGCGCCGCGCGACACCGCGAAGTTCGTTGATGAGCATGAGCAGCGTATCGTCGCGCTTCTCGCTTCCCTGCAATCTGTCGCCGACGAGCGTGAGGCTCTCGCCCAGCACGTGCAGCTCTCGCAACAGATCGGTGAGCGCAATGTGGAGGCCACCCTTCCAGACACGGTGCTCGGTGAAGTCGTCACCCAGTCGGATCACCGGCGAACCGGCCTCCTGCAGCACCGCAAGCAGCAGATCGAAAACGAGATCGCTCTTCTCGCGCGACGCGCGCACTGCTGGAACGATTCGCTGGTTCACGATGTCGAGACTCGCGGTGCTCAACAGATCGCGCGATGATGACAGCCGCTCGACAAGCGTGGCCACAAGGCCGCGACCGCGTCGATCCAACCGTCCGAACAGGCGCTGCAAGGCCCGCCGCGTAGTGGTGACGCCCAGATGTGCCGACGCAGCGTCTTCCAGGTGATGACCCTCGTCCACAACAAGCCGCGCATACGGCGGAATCACCGCCGCGTCGTCCCAATTGCCCTGCACACGTCGCACAGCGACATCGGACATGAGCAGATGGTGATTGACAACGACGACATCAGCCTGCGCGGCCTCGCGCCGAGCCTTGAACAGGAAGCAGTCCTGGAAATGAGGACAGGCGTTACGCGTACACAAATCCGGTTCGGCCGCGACCTCGTCCCATACCTCACCCTTGGGCGGAGACGGAAGGTCGCTCAGCGATCCTTCAATCGTCGTCTCGGCCCACTCGCGAATTCGCTCGATCGCCTCGGCGGCATCATCCTCGACCAGAGTGGGGCCAAGCAGGGCGACCTGAGCCAGGCGCAGTTTGCAGAGGTAATTGCGCCACCCTTTGAGAAGGGCGAAGCGAACAGGCTGCTCGTCGGCGAACGCATCGCGCAAGAAAGGCAGATCCTTGCGGACGAGCTGTTCCTGCAGATTGATCGTGTTGGTGGAGACGACGGTCCGCTCGCCGTTCGCCGCGGCCCATCGGAGCGCCGGAACAAGGTACGCGAGCGACTTGCCGACGCCGGTCCCAGCCTCCAGCAATCCAACGCCACCGGAGTTGTACAATCCCGCAACCGCGGCGGCCAGACCGCGCTGCGTGGGCCGGTCCTCAAAACGCCCCATTGCCCGCGCCACCGCCCCATGCGGCCCCAGGTCGTGTGCAACATCTTCCGGCTCGATTGGCTGCGGCTGCGCGGCGGGCGCGGCTGGGTCGGCGTTGTAGCTGGAATGATCATCGTATTCGGCCACCATGAAGCGGGTGGCCGCCGCCAGATCAAGCGGCGCGATCATCGGTGTATTTTCGGGTGGCCCACACTCTGCAAACTTAATCGCTTTGCGCCCTGTCCGGACGCTCGTGCGCGACTCTGTACGCCGCATTTCGGGGCACTCCAAACTCCTGGGTCAACCGCTCGACAACGTCGCGCGCAGCCAGCCCTTCTGTACGCAGCCTGAGCGCGAGCGCACGAATGTCGGCGTCGGATAGCTCCCGTTCCACGCCGCCGCCGACGATTATCACGAACTCTCCACGCGGCTGCTCACTTAGGCCGGAGCGGAGCGCGGACACCGTGCCGCGCCGGATCTCCTCGTACCGCTTGGTCAACTCGCGGCAGATGGCGCTCTCACGATCGCCGCAGCCCACGCGGACAAGATCGTCCAGAGTGCCGGCGACTCTGTTGGGCGACTCGTACAGCACCGTCGGAATGGTGGCCGCTCGGACGGAGCTGAGCGCCCGCTCGCGCTCGCCTCCCCTTCGCGGGAGGAAGCCGGCGAAAGTGAACTGCTCTGCCGGGATGCCCGAAGCGACGACGGCAGCCAGCAGCGCTGACGCACCCGGAACGGGAACGACGATCACCCCCGCG
>JBPCQO010000216.1:0-7269 GCA_050998035.1 Gemmatimonadaceae bacterium
AGCCACTGGAGTTTGTAGTCGAGCTTGGGACCCGGCGCTGGATTGCCGTTGGGCAGATAGAGGCAGCCGATCACGACGGCATCGACTTCCGCTTCGATGTAGCGGCTGTGCACGTCGTCGGGATCGCCGGGAAGGACGCGCCGGCGCTCCACCGGTGTCGCTCCTCGTGCGAGGATCGCCACGCCGTTCCAGCTCTTCTGACCATGCCAGATCGCCCCGTATCCCGCGTCGGCGATCGCGCTCTCCGGAAATTTCTCCTGCGGCGCCTTCAGCTCCTGGAGGCACACGACCTCGGGCGCGGTTTCACCCAGCCAGCGCAGCAGTGAGGGGAGATGTCCATTCACGCCGTTCACGTTGAAGGTCGCGATTTTCATGTGGTCTGGTCCATCTCCTCGCGCATCGCGGCATCGGTCGTGCGAGAATGTCGTCACGACGCCAGGTGGTCATCTAGTGTCTATTCGGCGAACCGATCGGGAAAAAACGGGGTCGAAAAACGGGTTAGGTCTTGCGCCGTGCGCGCACCGCGCAAGACCTGACCCCAAAAACCAATTCTTACGTTCTTCCTATTGTAAACTTCAGCAAAGCCTTTAGAAGCCGATCGGCGCATTCTTGTTCTACAGCCTCTCGTATTCCCAGTGCCACGGCATTCGCGTTTCGCCAAACACAAAGCGCACAAGCTCTGGATACATCCGTTCAGCCCTGACGTCATTCGCGAGCATCACCACACAACGTTTCTCGCTTCGCAGACATAAGACCATATTCCCGGTCCAGTCGTTGTGGCCGGCCTTGAAGAATGCCGGACCGCTCGCGTCCTGAAACGTGACAAGTCCGAGCCCGGCGGCGAGACCAATCTCCTTGTCATTCGGATTGGTTTCCGGAGCCAGTGAGGGAAACTCGTGCGCCGATGTGATCTTGAGTTGCGGCCTGAACATCTCGGCGCGCGACGCGTTGCTGAGGCCAGCTCCACTCACGATGGCGGACCATAGCCGAGCCTGGTCCTCGATGCTCGTGTCCATCGAGCCCGCGGCGCTCACGCTACTACGCTCATCGTGCGGCTCCATCGACCCATCGAGTGCGTAGCCGTCGGCAAGGTCATTGGCGAAGTCTGGGCGCCATGTCATGCTGGTGTTCGTCATGGCCAGGCGATCGAATACTCGCGTCTGCATCTCCTTGCCCACATCAAACTTGAGCCCTTGCTCGACAATCAGTTGAAGGATGTAGAAACCCTCGCCGGAATAGGCGTAACGCGTTCCAGGTGTGAAGTGGAAACGCAGTTTCTTGTCGGGTTCGAGCCACCGGAACTTGGCGAACCCTGAGCTGTTCGTCAGCAGAATGCGCGGCGTCAACAATCGCCATCGTGGATCACCGGCGAGAGCGGTGTAGTCCCAATCCTTGCTGTTGTACGCGGGTAGCGGATGCGGCAGCAAGTCAGCGACTGAAGCATCGAGATCGAATCGGTTTTCATCGACGAGCTGCATGAGCATGTACGTGAACGCGCTCTTGGTGAGCGAAGCGCCGTACATGATGGTGGAGGTTGTGAGAGGAAGATCGCGCGCCACGTTCCGGTAGCCATATGCAGCAACGTGCACGATCCTGCCGCTATCGATAACCGCTAGCGCCATCCCTTGTACATGCTCGCGCTTCATCAGGCGCTTCGCTTCGGCATCTATCGATGTTGCGTCAGGAATCAATGGGCTTACAGTGTTTGCCGAGTTCGCACCGTGCGTTGCGCAACCGATCGCGAGTGTGAGCATGACTAGCAGTTTGCCGTATCTTGATATGAACCGCTTTGAAGGGTTCATGCTATGGTCTCCATATGAATGCCGTCACGAGCGCCACGATGACGACTCCGAGCAGAATAAGGCCGACAAGTGCGAGCGGAGCGAAGCCACGAAACTGGCGGAGGTTGCGATAAGCGGTGATGAGCACGTGCTGTGCGATATCGTCGGCTTCGTCAATGTTTGTGGCGCTGACGAACGCCCACTGATAGATCATCGGGTGAATCTGCGTCGGGAGCCGATCCAGCGCGCCGACATCTCCGTGCTGCCACTTTGGCAATAACAGCGGCAATCCACCGCTACTCGCGTGCTCGACGCCGGCGAACGCGGGGCAGTACCCTGCATCGGCTCAGCGTCGTAAGACAGGCTCTCCCGTTAGCGGGTTCGTCAAAGTAACATTTTCGAGCGCCTGGATTCGCCATGTGCCTTCCCGCCGCGTGACCACTGCCAAGATCAGCGTATCAACGTCATGCCCGCGCGTCGGGTGGCCCAGACCGGTGCGGAGGCGGCTCCAGAAATGGATGACCACGGCGTTATCACCAACCCGGGTGGCGTCGATCAGCTCGTTCTCAAGCGCGGAATCCCGATAGACCGTCTCATGGATGGTTTGGTGGAGTGCGACAATCTCATCGACGCCGCGCACGTAGTGCGCGAACCGGTTTACGAACGTCGCATCCTTATGGAATAGGGTGCCAAAGGCCGTCATATCGTGCGCATTCCAGGCGGATTGAAATGCCTCCGGCACGTCCGCGGGCCGGTCAATCTGCGTCATGGCTTCTTCGCAGGTCCATTTCTCTCGTTGGTGTCCGAGCGGCGGGAACGTGAGCCGGGTGGCAGGGGCTCACCGTTCGGCCGGACATCGGGTCGAGCGCGAGGCTGAGGTGGAGCGCCACGTCGCGCGCAGCGCCCTGTCGGAATGCGTCGGGCTCCCGCCCGAACACCTCAAACCCGAGCGCCGCGTAGAGGCGACGGACCGCGTCGGCCCGCTCAACCACACTGAGCGTGAGGCGCTCCACACCATTCCAAGTTCTCACCTCGTCGATCAGCGCCTCCAGCAGCCGGTGGCCGACGCCTTGGCCGCGCGCCTCGGGGGCAACGTACGTGCCCCACACCTCCGCCTTGTGGCGTGCCTTCCGCTTCGCCGACTGCATGCAGCCCGCGAAGCCGACGAGCGTGCCATCCAAGAAAGCGCCGACCACCGCGCGCCCAGCGGGCGCCCGCGCTGGCCGTAGCCGTTCGGCGACGACTTCGAGCGGGAGCACGACGTCCTACTCGTACGTAGTGCCGAACGCCTCGGGTGCGTCTTGGAGGCCCCGGAGGCGGAGGCGCTGGAATGGCTCGGCGTCGTCCGGGCCGAGGATCTGGAGATGAACGTTTGACACGCGGGTGATCCGGAAACGAGCCTGTTGCGGTATAGTGCTTGAGTTAAGCGGCGGCGGAGCCGTCCGTCTTTAACGATATGTTAGGCGCCAATGTATTGCGCCTCATAGTTCCTGGCCGAACATCAACCTGTGGCCATCCACTGTGCGGATGCCGAACTCTCGCATGCGCCAAGGCTTGCTGGCCAGCAGTTGGGTGAACTGCACTCCCGACTGCTCATACTCAACGTAAAGATCATCAACGTCGGCGACGGTGACGTATCCGTAGTAGGAGTGGTCACCAAGCTTTCCCGGAGGGATTGCGTCAGTGCATTCACCCAGCATGACCCGGAAGCTCCCGCGAGATAAAAACGACCACCCCGGCGCTTCAAAATCAATCATCAGTCCCAACACAGACGCGTAGTAGTCCGTTGATCTCTTCAGATCGAGCACTGCAAGCACAAATCTGACCTTGGTGATCTCTGACATGCGTGTTCCTCGAGGTGCGAGCAATTCTGGTTGGCGCCTAACACTACTTCGCCAGATCGCTACGCGGGTTCAGGCGAGAGGGGGCGCGGGACCGCCGCGGTCGCCCCGCGAGATGGCCCGCCGCTCCGGCTCCCGCGCTACGCCGGCGTGAGGCCGTGCCGGCGCATCACCGCGGCCACCGCCGCCATGTCTGGGGGCCCGCCCTGGGCCGCCACGATCACCGCGGCGATCTCCTGGAAATACGCCGGGCCGAGCACGCCCGGGGTGATGACGGCCAGCGTCGTGGCGGTCTCGTCGCCGAGGTTGTCGAAGCGGTGCACCGCGCCCCGCGGGATCACCGCGCACTCGCCCGGCGCCAGCTCGAAGCGCTCACCGTCGACCGTCCATACCAGCCGTCCGCGCAGCGCGTAGATCGTCTCATCGTACGCGTCGTGGCGGTGGCCGGCCGGGACCTTAGCCCCTGCCGGCACGTCGAACTCGAACATCGCGAGCCCGCCCCGCGTGTGATCGCGCTCGACGAGGAAGCGGACGATGATCCCGCCCACGCGGATCGGCGCGGCGGACGGCTGCACCGGCGCCGACGAGGGCACGGCAACGGGTGTGGCGGGTTGGGTCAGGCTCGTGGACATGAGCGCTCCTGAGAAGAAAGAAGGGGCGAGCGGCGCCACCACTATCCGGGGGGGCCGCCGATTCGGCAAGCACGCTCGGTCGAGACGGTCGAGCGCAACGCGATTGCGCACTGACTCGCTCACGGAAACGCGCGCTGGGGGATGCGGCGAAGTAGCGCTAACGCGTATTGGACGGTAAAGATCTGCTTCAGTAACGCTGCAAACATCCAGCATAAAATGTTCATCTAATCCCGATCCGCAAGCCGTATCTCGCACCGCACCCGCGGATCAGGCGATTTGTATGCGCCCTCAGCGCTCCATCTCAATACTACAATCTCAATCTTGGAGGATGCGGTTCCGGTGCCATCCCGTCATACTCGCGCCGCGGGCGAGGACTGGATGCATCATTCCTACCGCCTGCAACGCGTCACTCTCGCGGCGCTGGCGCAGCACCACTTGGCCCGCGCGATCACACGCGGCCGCGCTCTCGGGGGACCGTCGTATCAAGTCCGCGCAGAAAGCCGCGCATGCTCTTGAGCGGCCGCTCGGGGATGAACTCGACCCGATTGTCATAGGCCAGTGCACGAACCCGCTGTCCGGGCTCGAGTGCGAGCTGCTCCCGGATTGCACGCGGGATCACGACGTGGAATTTCGGGGAAATCGTTACTACGTTCGCCGAAACCTCGATCGAGAATAAAACCGTACGGCGACAGGCAATCTGTCTGCGCAACGGCATACCGACAGGGGTCAGCCCGAATGCACGCTAGCCGGCATGCGCGCCCGTGTCGGTGCTTGCCGTGCAATCGCCCGAAACCAGCTCGTCAGCTCCAACGCGTTTGTTAGTCGCCGCCAAGGCCTGGCATGATGGTGGGAATAACTTGTCGGCGGTTCCGGCGATACACACGAAAGTCACCATCCAGCGTGACGATCACGCTCTCGGCATCGAGCTCCGTCATCCGAACGAGGCACGCATCCGGCACCGACATCGGCACGTTCGCGAACTTCCGCATCAACCGCCGGAGTGCATCGATTTCAGGTAGCATCCGGAAGTCAAGCTTCACGACGTTGCGCGAGAGCAGCTCCAGCACGGCATCCTGGCCGCCGGCGAGACGTCCCAGCATGAAACAGGCCTCGGATACGACAGCTTTGCACGTAAAGACGGGCGGTTCGATGGTGTCGAGAACTTCGCGAACCCACGCGTGGTGACGGTCACGCCGATTCAGCAGGCCGACGATGGGGCCTGTATCGATGACGACTCGAGTCATCTCCAGTTTTCCCGTACCCGCTCATGTGCTTGGGGGTCGTCGAGAGGTCCACCGGACCATCGAGAGGTGCCACCAGCTCATCGACGACGGTCGTTACGGAGCGGCGCTCACCGGCCGCTAGCGCTTCCAAGGCCTCGCGAACGAGGCGCCGAGCGACTCGAATTGCGCCGCCGCGCCATGTCGCTCAGCGCGTCGTCGAGTTGCTCGGGCAGCTTGAATGAGACGGTGCGCATCGGATTCGGCACGGTATTACCCCCTGTGCGTAACGGTAATACGTGCCGCTCGTTCGTTCAAAATACAGCATCACTATTAGTCGATCTACAGAGTGAAAAACGATGCGCTCCGAGCTACCGCAGCGCCGCGTCCACGTCGGCCTTGAGCGCACTGAATACTGTCGCATTGAAGCGGTTCTCCTGCTCCTCGGCCTTGGACACAAATTCGCCCATTACGCTGCCGCTCAACTTGCCCAGGAACTTAAGGATCGCGCTCTCTCGTACCACTGTCGTGGTCCTGCGGCTGATCAGCGTCTGCTGGCCGGCCTCGTCGCGAATGGTGACGCGGAAGAGCGTACCGGCGCCGTCGAACGGACGGCGCAACGGTGAGCGGAGCAGAAAGCCTACCGCCGGTGGAAGCACCCAGCCAGGCTCCTTGGTGAATCGCATGGACCATCCTCGCTCATGCGCCGCGCGAACATTCACCCATTCGCCCGTGAGCCGGTCCACTCCCACGGTGAAGAGCGAGATCTTTGCGGTCATGTCCATGTGCAGGGCAAGGGTGTCAGGGATCTGGCGCGCCGGCCCCTCGAATGGCGCGAAGTGGCCGCCCTGGCTCCGCAGCTTGAGCGTGATGTTTCCATCGCGCATGGCGCCGTCCACCCACTGCGCGCCACGCGCATCTACGAGCGAGAAGCGGAGCTTGACACGCGTGGCGTACTTGTCCACGTACTGTGCGTACTCCGGCAGTGTTGCGCGGATCCCGTCCGGCGTCATGTGCACGCCCACATACAGCGTGTTCACACCATCCGCGCCCCGCACCGAGATGAGCGTGTCCAGCCTGAATAACTTGCCCAGCGCGGCAGTGGTACGCGGGAATGCCGATATGTAGTCGGCGCGAATTGCAGCCTGGTCGCGCCCCTCGGCAGATGTCAGCCAGCGCGTGATCACGTCGCCGAAGTCGCTCGCAGTGATGTGGCCGGTGGCGAAATCCACGCCCGTGAACCATTCATAATCGCTGTCGGACAGCTTGCGCAGGCGCACGATGTGGCGTCCATCGCCCGGAGCATTGAGTGCCGCGTTGCTGGGGACGTTGGTAAACACGTAATGGCCGTCGGTCGTTGTCGCCTCTCCAAACAACGTGCGGGTGCCGTCCGCGCCGAAGGCGGTCCACACCGTGCTGTCGTTGTACAGCGTGGACGGGGTGAGCGCATAACGGCCGAGCATCTCGCGTGCGCGTGCGTAGCGCGGAGTGCGGGACACGTTGGTGAAGCGTGCATCGAGTGATCCGAACAGTCCATCGGCGTTCGCGCGTGCCGCGGCGGGCGTGGGTCCGAACGCGGCAGGTACGTCGGCGCAGGCAGCGATGACTGTGGTCATGCCTACTGCCATGCCGAGAACTGATGCCAGAGCGAGTGCGGTTCGTTGCACGCGTGGGCGCGCCGAGTGGTTAGCGGTCAACGTTGGTGGGTTCGGGTCTGGGAAAGATATGCAACGACAGAGGGGGGAAACCTCGCGAGCACTGGGCCCCCCCCCTTCTTTTTTCGCCCCTCCCAACA
>JBPCQO010000221.1:0-3393 GCA_050998035.1 Gemmatimonadaceae bacterium
GATATCGCTCGCGCTCACCGCGATGTCGGCGATCGGCGTGGCGTTCTCAGCGTGGCTCACGTATCTGGAGTTGTACGTGATCGGAGCGGTGTGCCGCTACTGCGTGGTGTCAGCGGTGATCGTGACAGTGGTCTTATCGGTGAGCATCGCGGATCTGCGGCACTCCAGGGGGCGCACGACGCCGTTGGCACCCGATGGGGAGTGATAGGAAGCACAGGAAGCGACAGGGGAGCACGGCGTCATTTATAGCGGCCGTAGTTATAGCGACAGCCGTTTAGCTCCGCTCAAGCGAGCCATCTTCCCGTCGAACGTGAGCGTCGTGGCGCCGATAGCGCGATGTCGTGCATTGATCAAGCGGTCCATGAAGCCGCCTCCGCCCTCGTGCGCGAACGCTCCGACTAAAGCCGCAGGCTCAGGGACTACCAGCCCGGATTGCAGGAGTGCATGGAGCGCACGAAGCACCTCAGTCTCGGGCATATCGTAGTGGTTTTGCAGCGCAAAGAACGCTTCTCCGACTACGGTGTCTGTAATGATGACGGCATCGCCGTCACGTCGTGCTTGGAGCAGCACCTCGCGAGCAGCTTCGGCGAGTGGGGCCGGCTCTCCCAGAATTAGCCGTAGAACCGCCGACGTGTCGAGCGCTAACAAGTCTCGCTAATGGTCAATAACAAGCGTCAGCGTTCACGCTTGCGAGTAATGCTCTCCCGAACCTTGGCCATGTCGTGCGACTTGCCAGTGGCGTAGCTCCGTCCCGCTCCAAACCACGACCAGTCGGGCTCCGGGCCGCGCAGCACCCAGACCGTCTCTCCATTCGTCGTGCGGCGCTCGAAGCGAATAGTGTCACCAGGCTCGAGCCCCAGAGCCTCGCAAGTCTCGGCCGGAAACGTGGCCTGCCGCCGAGTGGATAGCTTGGCGGTGAGGACGAAATGAGGTGTAGCCATGATGTACAACGTACACGTCTTCCTCTTACTATACAAGTCTGAAAGTAAGAGGACGGCTGGAGTTGCGCGCCCAGCAACTCCCCGATTTTCCTAGGCGCGCCTCACCGAACGTTGCCGAGCGGCCGCGTCGTCCAAGCGTACGCGCGGGGCGGTCTCGACTTCTTCCTCACCTTCCTCCCGGGCGCGCCGCCGGAAAGGCACGAGATCGCGGCCCAGCGTGACGAGCGCCCGGGTGGCGACGGCACTCGCCAGAGGCTCAGGGATTGCCATCACGCGTATGTACGTGTCGATTGCGCGATCGAAGGACAGATCCTCCGCCAGCGTGTCGACGAACATTAGCGCGTTGTCCACGTGGGCGCGGATGATGGTCTCGTCAGCGCGCGCCTGCGCCAGCCGCAGCCGGCGTTCCGCGTTGGGGTGGAGCTTGCGCCCGAAGATGGACTCCGGGAAAAACGAGCGAAAAATCATGATTCCATGGACTCGTACTGCTCCTTGAGGCCCGCCACGACGGTCGGGTCTGCTAACGTGGTAGTGTCGCCCAGTGCACGCCCTTCCGCAATATCACGCAATAAACGGCGCATGATCTTCCCCGAGCGTGTTTTCGGGAGGTCCGCCGTGAATATGATATCGTCCGGGCGAGCGATGGCTCCGATCTTGTCGGCCACAAACTGCTTGAGCTCGGCGGCCAGCTCTGGAGAAGTCTCACGATCGGATCGAACCGTCACGAAGGCTGCCAGCGCCTGTCCTTTGAGCTCGTGCGCCTTGCCCACAACGGCGGCCTCCGCCACGGCTGGGTGCTCCACCAGCGCCGACTCCACTTCCATCGTCCCGATCCGGTGTCCGGCGACGTTCAGCACGTCGTCTACCCGTCCCAGAATCCAGAAATAGCCATCGTCGTCCCGCTTGGCGCCGTCACCGGGGAAGTACAGATCCGGCCGCCCTGGCCATTTGGAGAAGTAAGTCTCCCGGTACCGCGCGTCGTCGCCCCAGATGGTACGCAGCATTGAGGGAAGCGGGCGCGTGAGTGCCAGGAAGCCACCGCCTACAGGGATGGGCCGAGCGTTGGAATCGAGGAGATCGGCGCTGCAGCCAGGGAGGGCGACCGTCGCGCTCCCTGGTTTGGTGGCCACCACACCCGGAAGCGGCGATATAACGATTGCCCCGGTCTCGGTCTGCCACCACGTGTCCACCACCGGGCAACGTCCGTGGCCGATGTGCTCGCGGTACCACATCCATGCCTCGGGATTGATCGGCTCACCGACCGACCCGAGCAGCCTCAACGACGAGAGATCGTGCCGAGCCGGGTACTGATCGCCCCATTTCATGAAGGCGCGGATCGCGGTTGGGGCGGTGTACAGGATGGTGATCCGGTACTTCTCGATCAGCGCCCAGAAGCGATCCTTGTCCGGCCAATCGGGCGCGCCCTCGTACATGACACACGTGGCCCCGTTCGCCAGCGGACCGTACACAAGGTACGAATGTCCCGTTACCCAACCCACATCGGCCGTGCACCAGAACACGTCGTCGTCGCGCAGATCGAACACCATGCGTGATGTGCTGGCAACGGCCGTGAGATAGCCGCCGGTGGTGTGGACGACACCCTTTGGTTTGCCCGTCGTTCCTGACGTGTACAGGATATAGAGCACATCTTCCGCATCCATCCCAACGGGATCGCATCCTTCCTCGGCGCGCTCCATCAATTCATGCCACCAGTGGTCGCGCGAGTCGTGCATAAAACATTTGGTGTCCTCCTTCTCACTTTCGGCGCCATCTCGCCGCACCACGATGACGTGCTCGATGGAAGGCGTCTCCGCGACGGCTCGATCGGCATTCTCCTTGAGCGGTACCATCTTGCCGCGCCGGAAGCCGCCGTCGGCCGTGATCAGCAGCTTGGCTTCCGCGTCGATGATGCGATCCCTGAGTGAATCGGGTGCGAAGCCGCCGAAGACAACGGAGTGGATCGCACCGATCCGGGCGCAGGCGAGCATCGAGATCGCGGCCTCGGGGATGAGCGGCAGGTAGATCGCGACGCGGTCGCCCTTGGTCACCCCGAAGGAGATGAGCACGTTGGCGAACTTGGTGACCTCGGTGTACAGCTCACCATAGGTGAGCGTGCGCGAGTCGCCCGGTTCGCCTTCCCATATGAGGGCGAGCTTGTCGCGCTTGGCGCCGAGTGCGTGGCGATCGACGCAGTTGGCGGACGCGTTGAGCTTGCCACCGATGAACCACTTCACGTGCGGCGGCGTCCACTCCATCACGCGGTCCCATGGCCGCATCCACTCCAGGCGCCCGGCCTCGGCGGCCCAGAAGGCTTCCGGGTCGGCTGCGGCCTCGGCGTAGATGGCAGGATCTCTGATTACCGCCTTCTCCGCGAATTCGGGCGGCGGCGGGAACTTGCGGTGTTCCTGAAGAAGCGCGTCGATCTCGGTCATGACATTGAAAATACTGTTTC
>JBPCQO010000234.1:0-4248 GCA_050998035.1 Gemmatimonadaceae bacterium
TTTCAATAGTCTCCACCACGTTCTGGTGCTGCACGCGCGCGCCGAGTACAGCCTCGCGCATGAAGCGCGCGATTGCTGTGGGATCCTGACGTAGGCGCTCGCGTAGCACCTTGAACGCTACCCGACCATGATCCGCATGATGAGCCTCGTAGACCGACGATGTCCCGCCTTCACCAACTTCACGGTCGATCGTATAGCCAGCGATCGTGCTCCCAACCAATTTCTCTCTCGTCACGTGGCGAACCTAACGCGAACCAGCCGGCGAGGACAGGGGCGACATAGTGTATACTAGGGATTGAACGAGACGGCGCTCAACATGCGCCCAGCACGCGCCCATAACCGGCTGCGCAACGGAGGTTTGAAATGTCGCTCAAATGGCTACCTTGTGGCGCTATGATGACCCTTCTAGCGTGTGCGTCCGCGCCATCTGGCGCGTCCCGGGATCCGCTACGTTCGTACGATCCGGACCGTGTCGATGTGCCAGGTGGCAATGCTGGCTTCAGCACCATCTATCAACGGATGGGCCTGGCTGCCTCGCCGCCGCCCATTTCATTCGTCGCTCGGGTAGCGCTATTCGCGACTCAATCACCCGATACCTCTGTTACCCTGGTTGGTCTGTCGATCCCCAATAGAGGGCTGACCTTCAGGCACGGCGCTGAAGGCAACGCCGCGAGCTATGTGGTAGAGCTGGCGCTCGAGTCCAATGGCGTGACGGTGCAGCAGGCGCGCGACAGCGAAGTGGTTCGGGTCGCCACGTCCAAGGAAATATCCAGGTCGGATGAGAGCATCATCTACAAACGCGCTTTCAGAGTACCGCCCGGCGAATACAGCTTTGTCAGCCGGGTGCTCGACGTGGGTGGTATGCGTCAATCGGAGCAGAAGCTCGGGGTTGTAGTGCCGCGCTTCACGCGCCCTTCTGTGTCCACGCCCATTCCAGTGTACGAGGCAACGCCGCGCTCTGCCCTGCGCGGCGCGCCCGATCTCCTCCCCGCCCCACGCGGAGCATTCGTGTTCGGCGTTGATGACTCAGCGGCCGTGTACCTGGAGTCGTACGGTGCGGGAGCGCCAGTCACGCTTACGTTGCGCGATCAGCGAGACTCGATCGCCTGGAGCGGGAGCGCAGCTCTTGCTCGCGAGAACAACGGACTCGCGTCAGGCGTTGTCCGTGTTCCGCTCAGTGGAGCAGATATGGGCGTGCTCACCCTGAGCGCGAGCCGCCAAGGTTGGACGGACACCACTCGTACCGCGCTCTTTCTTGGATTCGGACCGGACTTGCCGGTCGTCTCCTTCGATCAGATGGTGAGCTATCTACGATTCTTTGTCCGCCCGGACAGACTGAAGGCCTTGCGCGCCGCACCGCCTGCGCGCCGCGGAGTTGTATGGTCGGAGTTCCTGCGTTCTACCGATCCCAATCCGGCCACTCCCAGGAATGAGGCTCTCGACGACTATTTTGTGCGCATCCGCGAGGCGAACGAAACTTTTAGAGGTGACGGTCGCGGTGGTTGGCTGTCCGATCGCGGCATGGTATACGTCGGGCTTGGTCCGCCGTCCGCTGCGTACGAGGAGTACGGTTACACCTACACGCCAGGTGACGTTTCCAGTCGCGCGGACGGCCGCGCACGTTTGCTGATCTGGGAATACCAGGATCTCCACGCGCGCGTCGTGTTCTACGATCAGATGGAGGCGGGAATCTGGCGCCTTACCCAACAGAGCTCGTCCATCTTTTCTTCTCTCCTCTTCCGCAGACTGCCATACTGATGGATGTAGAGCTACCAGAACCGCCGCGTCTCTTTCTCGTAGACGGCTACGCGCTCATCTACCGCGCTTTTTTTGCTCTCATCTCGCGTCCGCTCACCACCAGCCGCGGGGAGAACACCTCAGCGGCCTGGGGTATCGCGAATTTCCTGCAGCGTCTGATCAACACGCACAAACCGGAGTATCTGGGTTGGGTGCATGACTCAGGGCTGTCGTTCCGTCACGAGCAATATCCTGCCTACAAGGCGACGCGTGAGAAGCTCACGGAAGAACTCCAGTCTGACTTCGACAGGGGAATGGAGCGCGTGTGTACGCTGCTCACAGCGTACGACATCCCGATCCTGTCGCTCGATGGCTACGAAGCTGACGACGTAATTGGTACCCTGGTGCGTCAGGCTAACGAGCGCGAGCTCAACGTCGTTGTGGTCTCCGGTGACAAGGACTTCCAGCAGCTCGTGCGGCCCGGCGTGTGGCTGCTGAACCCCGGCCGCGGTGGTCCCGCCAGCGTCGAGGAGCAATGGGTCGGAGTGGAGAATGGCGCCGAGCGGCTGGGTGTTCCGCCGAGCTACGTCACCGATTACCTGGCGCTCGTCGGCGACGCGTCTGACAACGTCCCGGGCGTGAAGGGGATCGGCGACAAGACCGCCCGCGATCTGGTTGAGCATTACGGCCACCTTGAGGAGATACTGGCGCACGCCGCCGAGCTGACCAAAAAGCGGCCGCGCGAGGCTCTGCTAGAGCATGCCGAGAACGCACGTCTCTCCAAGAATTTAGTAACAATTAGGGACGATTTACAGATAACACTTGATGTAGATAAGCTCAAGATCAGTGAGCCCGATAACTCCGCGCTCACGCAACTCTACGTCGAGCTTGAGTTTCACTCGCTGGCCAAGGAAGCCGCCGGTGCTATCGAGGCGCCCAAGATCACCGATGTCGTTCAGTATCGAACGGTTGAAACCGTGGAGGAAGCCGAGCGCGTTGTGCAACGGGCGCGCGAGGCACACCACATAGCGATCGATACTGAAACGGTCATAGATCCCGGCTCTCCGTCCAAGGTAGACCCGCTTCGTTCGCGGCTGGTCTCGCTGTCGCTTGCGCTCGCGCCTGGTGAGGTGTTCTACTTCCCCTTCGCTCATGTGGCGCCCGGCTGCGGACAGGGCGACCTGCTCAGTGCACAAGGGACGCAGAGTGCACAGGAGCAGCAGCACGCACCAGTAAAAAATCTGCCGGCTCTGACATCGCCCGAGATGAAGCCGCTGCGCGATCTGTTGGAGGACGCGTCCGTTCACAAGACGCTGCAGAATGCCAAGTACTACATACTGGTGCTGCGCAGCGAGGGTGTAATGCTGCGCGGCGTGACCTTCGACACAATGGTCGCGAGCTACGTACTCGATCCAGGTCGCAGATCACACTCGCTTGACGTTCTCGCGTTGGAGATACTCGACCACACCATGTCCACATACGAAGATGTGTGTGGCAAGGGCAAGACGCGGATAACATTTGACCAGGTCCCGCTCGACGCCGCAAGCTGCTACGCGTGTGAAGATGCAGACATGACGCTGAGGCTGCAGCAACACTTCGAGCCGCAGCTCGATGCACACGAGCTGACGCGCCTGTTCGAGGATGTGGAGATGCCTCTCGTCGGCGTGCTTGCCGATCTCGAGTGGAATGGAATATCGATTGATCGTGAGCGCTTTGCCATGCTCAAGGAGCGCTTCCAGCGCGAGCGGGAAGACGTGCAGCTGGAGATCTACAAGGCGGCGGGCGAGGAGTTCAACATCGGCTCCAACGTCCAGCTTCGCGAGATCCTGTTCAACCGGCTCAATCTCCCCGTCATCAAGCGAACGCCCACCGGCCCGTCAACCGATGCGAGCGTTCTGCAAGAGCTTGCTGAAGAGGGACACGTGCTCCCATCGTTGCTCATGGAGTACCGCGAGTTGGCGAAGCTGGAGAGCACGTATCTGGACGCGCTTCCTCGGCTTGTAAATCCGCGTGACGGCCGGATTCATACCTCGTTCAATCAGACAGTCGCCAGCACCGGACGTCTGTCGTCCAGCGATCCGAACCTCCAGAACATCCCGATCCGTCGTGAACTCGGGCGAGACATCCGCCGCGGCTTTGTCCCACGCCCAGGTTGGAGCTTGCTCGCGGCCGACTATTCGCAGATCGAGCTCAGGCTCCTGGCCCATCTTTCGCGCGATCCGAATTTCGTCCAGGCATTCATCGCGGGTGGCGACATTCACCGTCAGACTGCGGCCATCATCTTCGACGTGCCGCTGGAGGCAGTTACGTCAGAGATGCGCGGTCGTGCGAAGACCATCAACTTCGCGACCATCTACGGTCAGGGGCCGCACGCCCTTTCGCGTCAGCTCGGCATCGCGCACGCCGAGGCCAAGGACTTCATCGCCAAATACTTCGAGCGCTTTGAGGGCGTGAAGCGATATCTGGATTCCATGGTCGAGTTTGCGCGCGAGCACGGCTACGTACAGACCA
>JBPCQO010000291.1:0-3578 GCA_050998035.1 Gemmatimonadaceae bacterium
GCACATGACTGCTACGCAGATCGAAGTTGTCGCCTGGCCCATATAGATTTGTTGGCATCACCGAAACCCAGCGTCTCCCGCGCTGAGCATTGGCAGCCTCGACCAGTTTCAGCCCTGCGATCTTGGCGATAGCGTAGGGCTCATTCGTGGGCTCCAGCGGACCGGTGAGCAGGTACTCTTCGCGGATGGGCTGCGGTGCAAGCCTGGGATAGATGCACGAGCTTCCGAAAAAGACCACCCGCTCGACGCCACTCTCGAGCGCTGCGCCGAGGACATTGTTCTGAATCTGTAGATTCTCGAACAGAAAGTCCCAGCGCTGGGTGTCGTTGGCCAGAATTCCGCCAACCTTTGCCGCCGCCAGAAACACAGCTGATGGCCGCTCGGACTCAAAGAATTCGTTGACGGCCGCCTGATCTCGTAAATCCAGCTCGGCTCGGCTGCGCACCAATGGCGCCGGATAGCCTGCGCGGTCCAGCCCGCGAACTATCGCGGAGCCGACCAGCCCACGATGCCCGGCGACGAAAATTGGACCGTGCATTGTTGTCGCTATCCTACGAGAGCCGCGAGTACTTCGAGGGAGGGGTCGAGCGCGAACGGAGCACCTGCTAAAAGAGCCGCGAGATCCGCATCCGCCATCATCTCGACGAGCTCCTGAAAACCGACCCGCGGCTCCCATCCCAGCTGCTCCCGTGCCTTGGTAGCGTCACCAAGCAGCAGGTCGACCTCGGTCGGGCGAAAATAGCGAGGATCGATGGCGATCACCTCGCGACCCGTCGCTGTAACAACGCCAACCTCATCCGCCCCCGAGCCACGAAACTCCAGCAAAACTCCGATCCGGGCGAATGCGCGTTCGCAGAACTCGCGAACTGTATGCATCTCACCCGTGGCTAGCACGTAATCGCCGCCGCCAGCGTCAGCCTGCACCATGCGCCACATCCCTTCGACGTAGTCGCCCGCGAAACCCCAATCGCGTTGGGCCGAGAGGTTGCCGAGATAGAGCTTGTCCTGGGTGCCTTGCTGGATGCGGGCCGCGGCCATCGTGATCTTCCGGGTCACGAAGGTCTCGCCTCGGATCGGCGACTCGTGATTGAAGAGAATGCCGTTCGACGCGTGTATCCCATACGCCTCGCGGTAATTGACCGTGATCCAGTAGCCGTACAACTTGGCCACGCCGTATGGTGACCGCGGATAGAACGGGGTTGACTCATTCTGCGGAATGGCCTGTGCCTTGCCGTAGAGCTCTGACGTTGAGGCCTGATAGAACCGTACGCGATCCGTCATGCCCAGAATGCGTATTGCTTCTAGCAGCCGTAACGTTCCGATGCCGTCAGAGTTTGCCGTGTACTCTGGCGTCTCGAAAGACACCTGAACATGGCTCTGCGCCGCGAGGTTATAGATCTCGTCCGGCTGAGTCTCCTGGACGATGCGGATGAGGTTCGTAGCGTCGGTGAGGTCACCGTAGTGCAGGTGAAAACGCGAATGAACATCGTGCGGGTCTGAGTAGATCCCGTCGACGCGCTGGGTGTTGAACAGCGACGAACGGCGCTTAATTCCGTGTACAGTGTAGCCCTTGGCAAGCAGGAGGCGGGCAAGATAGGCCCCGTCTTGGCCGGTCACACCAGTAATGAGTGCAGTCTTCACGTTGTAGCAGTGGAGCGGGTAGGTATAGGCGACCGGCAGCGTTCAAGCCGGAGCGAATCGCACGTGGCAACCGCTCCCACCCTGTTGTAGCCGCGTAATATGGCCGAGGTGCCGATCCCGGTCAACGGCAGTGCCAATCCGCTGTCAAGCACGGCGGCAGGCCCCCACAGCATTACTCGCTCCTCCAGGCCCGGCTCCTAATGCATGCCAGCGCGTCGCAACGGCAGCGAATCTGGTGCGCGTGCTCGGCCGGTTATGGGCAGCAGCGCTTTCGTACTGGCGTTTCCAGGGCGCGGGGGACAAGTTTCGCAGGTGAACCACCCCACGACTCTCGATTTGACCCGCCTCCAATAGGCTTGTGGCGTATACAGTACTACTGATATTTGCAGGGCTGGTGTCACTCGGGGCAGCACTCGCGCTGACTCCAGCCGTCATCAGCTTCGCGACGTCTCGGCGCCTTTTCGACGCGCCCGATGGCCAAAGACGAATACACTCAGTCGCCGTTCCTCGTATCGGCGGCGTGGCGGTGTTTAGCGCGTTCATGATCACCATTGGGGCCGTACACTTCACGACCGTAATTCCGACGGAAGATGTACACTTCGCCGTCAGTCTGCTCGCCGGCGCGTCACTGCTCTTCCTGTTGGGGCTCCTGGACGACATACGTGGAGTGCGCCCCATCGCCAAGGTTCTGGTCCAGGGGGGCGCTGCGATTGCGGTTATCGCGGGCGGTCTGAAGCTTGGAAGCGTCGGCTTCACACCGCACAGCGCGATCGTACTCGGCTGGGTCGAGGCACCGCTGCTGATCCTGTGGATCATCGGTGCGACCAACGCGTACAATCTCATCGACGGCCTCAACGGCCTGGCCGGCGGCATCGGGCTGGTTGCGGCGATCACCGTCGCCGCTGTAGCCCTGCTGCTGGGCCACACCTGGACCGCTCTTGCCGGTATTGCTCTCGCCTGCAGCCTACTCGGCTTCCTTCGCTACAACTTTCCCAGGGCACAGGTATTTCTCGGCGATTCGGGGAGCATGCCAGTCGGGTTCATCCTGGCCGTGCTCGCCGTGCGCAGCGCAACCACTATGAACGGCGTGGTACTGGTTGTAATCCCGATCGTCGCGCTGTTCCTCCCGCTCATGGACGCTACGCTCGCGATCATCCGTCGCTGGCTGCGCCACGAACCTGTTTCGTCCGCAGATGCGCGGCACATTCATCACCGGCTCATCGCGCTCGGCCTGTCACAACCGCGCACCGCGATCGTGCTCTGGTGTGTCGCAAGTTCTGTCGCGGTCCTTGGCGTTGTGTTGGAGCTCACGCCTCCCGTCGTTGCGCTCGGCCTCACTGTCGCGGGGCTGATGGCCCTGCTCGCCTTCGTGATCTACGGCACCAGGGTGCTCGCATATCATGAGTTCCGAGTCGCGGGCGAAGTGCTCCGCACCGGACCCGCCCATGTGAGGCGCGTCATCAGCGACCAGATCCAGGCGCACGATGTGAGCGTCCTGGTCCGCTTTGCCGCAACACTCGAAGACGTGTCGCACATTCTGGACGCCAACGCTTCCCGGTTCGGTTTCGAGAGCATGGAAGTTCGTGCGCTCGGTGAGGCGGCGCTGCATCTATCTCCAATCCGCGACAAACTCGCCTCGGCGTGGCGCCTGGAATATCCCCTCTTCGTGACCGACGATGGGATACACGGCGGCGCCACACACAGCTTCAGCATCTGGTGCCGCGTCGAAGAAGACGCACGCCCGTTCGGGGCGGAGCGAGTCGCGAGGGTGCTCGCCCCGGTGCTGGAGCATCGAATTGAAGAGATCCGACGCTTCATTCAGCCTCCGGCACAAGTTGCGGGAGAACGGCTCAAGCTCTCGCTCAGATCCACGGGCCGTCTACCACGCCGCCGCTCTAGCTGATTCGCGCCGGTCGGGCCGTGACCAGATCCTCCAA
>JBPCQO010000058.1:0-11247 GCA_050998035.1 Gemmatimonadaceae bacterium
ACGTGGAGCTCCGAGCTGGCCGAGTCGCGCCGGGAATTGGTCGTGGAGCGACTCGGGCTTAGGCCACGTCTCCTTGTCGAGTGGAAGCAGATGCTGCGGGACGCGGGCCTCGTCGACATACAGGTGACCGACTGGACCAACGAGTGTGACGACGAGCTGACGGAAGACTGCGACGGTGCGCCGTTCCGGTTTAACTGGCAGGACAAGCTCCAGATAATGGGGCGTGCGTTCCGCCGCTCGGGGTGGGGCGAGGCTCGCCATGCGCTCCTACGCGAAACGCAATTGCTGCGCGACCTGTCGCGTGAGCGGTCGATGAACTTCTCCATAATAAAGGGTGTGAAGTGGCCGCACCCGCCTCCCTCCACCGTCGGAGCGTAAGCATGGCGAGCGCTACACCCAACGCATTGCGCTTTTACGGCGTTATGGATACGGACGATGCGGACAACGGGGATCTGAAATCTCTTGGCGTCTCACTAGTGCTGCTTCGTGACCTCGGCGCGATCGTCACCCCGGCGCCATACATCCGCGCCAAGCAGGGTGATGAAGACCTCGCAGACTATGTGCGCGTGATCGACGCGGCTTACAAGCTCGGGCCTGTTGCACCAGCTCCACCTGGCACAATATTTCGCGATGAACGCGTCATCCTGCGCTGGTTGGAGATCCATTATGCCAAGCTGCACGAGGCGCTCGGCGTGATCGAGCATCGAGAGAACCCGAACCCTCCGTACGACTACGTGCGGATGGACCTGAGCGCGTAGCCGAATGTTCTGTCCAGGGTGTGGCACATGGAACCGCGGCAGCGCCGCGCGTTGCATCAGGTGCGAAGTTGACCTCCCCGCAGTGGAATCGCGGGCCGAGCGGCCGGACGCGGATATCACGTCGCTGCGGCACGTGATCGGCGGCCGGTACAGCGTATCGCACCGGATCGGTGACGGCGGAATGGCGACGGTTTACTACGCGATCCACACAGCGTTGGACCGACCCGTGGTGCTCAAGGTTCTGCATCCGCATCTTGCACGCGACGCCGACATGCGTGAGCGGTTCAGGCGCGAGGCAGAAACCGCCGCTCAGCTGGTGCATCCTCATGTGTGCAACATCATCGACTTCGGCATGACGGAGCGGCACGTGTATACGGTGATGCCGTACCTGTCGCACGGCACGTTGGGTGATCGGATATCAGGCCGACGGCCGATTCCGCCGGAGCGCACTGCTTCGATTGGTGCGCAGGTTGCGAGTGCGCTTGATTACGCGCATCGCCATGGCGTAGTGCACCGTGACATCAAGCCGGATAACGTGCTGTTTGATGAAGATGAGCATGCGGTGGTGACTGATTTTGGCATAGCGACGGCGCACTTCCGCAGCCGTATGACGGGAACTGGTCACGTTATGGGAACGCCTCACTACATGTCGCCGGAACAGTCGCGCGGACGGCTGCTCGACGGTCGCAGTGACCTGTACACGTTAGGTGTAGTGCTGTACGAAACGTTGGTGGGATTCGTCCCTTTCGACGGAGCCGACATCTACTCCATAACGTCGAAGCATCTGGAGGAGATCCCAGTCGCACCGGACGAGATCGACTCGCGTGTTCCTGCAGGGCTTTCGGCTGTCGTCATGCGCTGCCTCGCCAAAGCACCGAACGAACGGTATCAGCGCGGGAACGAGCTTGCGGACGCGCTCATCCAGTATCTCGCCCAGAGCGGCGCGCCAAACGTCGAGAAGCGGGGCGGCTGGTTGGCGCGAACGCTCCCATCGTTTGTGTCGTACTCGTGAAATCGTACTTGATGAAGTCACATTCATGAAGCTCAGTTGGGAAACGGTCTCCCTCCGGACCAAGCTCCCATTCGTGATTGCGCGCTGGGGTTACGCCGGCCACGAGAACGTACTGGTCACCGTAACCGACACGGACGGGTTGACGGGGATGGGCGAGGCGGCGCCAAACCGCTACTATGGCGAGTCGGTGGACTCGGTGACTGCCGCGCTCACACGGTATGCACCGGTAATTGAAGAGGCGCACAGCTGGTCGTTAGAAGCAACAGAGGCGGCGCTCCTTATCGCGATGCGCGGTAACGCGTCTGCGCGTGCCGCCGTCAGCTCCGCGCTGCACGATCTGCACGCGCGCAGGCTGGGTGTTCCGCTCTACAGACTCTGGGGGCTGGACCCATCGGCGGCACCGATGTCCAGCTACACTATCGGCATCGCTGATGAAGAAGGGTTGAAGCAGCGGGTTGAAGCAGCAGCCGAGTATCCCATTCTGAAGATCAAGCTGGGCACCGATCGCGACGAGGAAATCGTTCGCACCGTGCGCGAGTCCGCACCGGGCAAGACGCTGAGGGTTGATGCCAACGCCGCGTGGGCGCCCAGGCACGCTGTCCGCATGTCTGGCTTGCTCAGCGAGTACGGCGTCGAATCGCTGGAGCAGCCAGTTCCAGCGGCCGACCTGGACGGGCTGCGATTCGTGTACGAGCGCAGCAAGCTTCCGGTATTCGCCGACGAAGCGTGTCTGGTTACGCACGACATCCCCGCGCTGGCGGAGGCGTGCGACGGCATCAACATCAAGCTGGCGAAGTGCGGCAGCTTGCGTGAGGCGCTGCGCATGGTCCACACCGCTCGGGCGCACGATCTTCGTGTCATGGCTGGTTGCATGATCGAAACGTCGCTGGGCATCTCGGCCATCGCACAGCTGTCTCCGCTGCTGGACACCGCTGATTTTGACGGAGCTGCTTTGCTCGCCGCGGATCCGTTTACAGGTGTCAGTATCCCCGGCGGACGCATCACGCTTCCCGATGGACCTGGCCTCGGCGCAGAGCGCCGTACACAGAGCGTACCACAGAGTGACTGACGCTCCGCGCCGCCTCGTCGAGGTTGCGCTTCCGGTGCCGCTGTTCCAGACGTTCACCTATGTGCTAGACCGCCAGTACGAGCACGCGCCTTCTGTTGGGAGCCGGGTGCTCGTGCCCTTCCGCAAACGCCAGCAGATCGGAATCATTGTCGGGCTGGACGCGCCGATGCCGGTGCGTGGGCAGATCAAGGGCGTTGTTGATGTTCCCGACGCTACTCCAGCGGTGGACGAGTCCATCCTGGCGCTCAGTCGCTGGATTTCAGAGTACTACGTGGTGCCGCTCGGCATAGTGCTGCGGACCGTGCTCCCCGCGCTGTTGTCCGGCGCGTCGCAGCCGCGGCCGGCGCAGAAAACACGCCGCATCGTCAAGCTGCGCGAGGATATTCCGACGCTGCTGCAGCGTGAGAAAGCGTTCGCGCGAGCGCCACAGCAACGCGCCCTGTTCGAGCTGCTGGAGTCGGTGGGCGGACAGAGCACGGTGGAGCATCTGCTGGAGCAGTTGCGCTTCTCTCCATCGGTGTTGAAGTCGCTCGAGCAACGCGCACTCATCAGCATCGACACCGAGCGCGTGGAGCGCGACCCATTCGCCGGGCGTGTGGGTCGTGTGGAGCCGCGGCATACTCCCACACCGGAGCAGGCGTCGGTCATCGGTCGCATGATCGCTGCTACGCCCGGTGAAGTATTCCTGCTGCACGGCGTTACGGGCAGCGGAAAGACGCTCGTGTACATCGAGCTGCTGCGCGAGATCGTCGATCGGCGCGGCCAGAGCGCGATTGTCCTGGTGCCCGAGATTGCCTTGACGCCACAGACGGTCGACCGATTCCGTGCCGTGTTCGGTGACCAGGTGGCGGTGCTGCACAGCGCGCTCAGTGACGGCGAACGGTACGACGCCTGGCTCGCGCTCAAGAACGGCACCAAGCGAATTGCGGTCGGCGCGCGCTCGGCTGTCTTTGCTCCCCTCCAGAATCTCGGCGCGATCATCGTGGACGAGGAGCACGAGTCCAGTTACAAGCAGGGAGAGACGCCGCGATATCACGCGCGCGAAGCTGCAATCGTGCGCGCAACGCAGGATGGCGCGATGGTAATCCTTGGGAGTGCGACGCCGTCGCTCGAGACGTGGACCAGCGCGGCATCGGGCAAGTTCACACTGCTCAGTCTTCCGTCCCGCGTGGGCGGTGCGAGCCTGCCAACTGTCGGTGTCGTCGATCTAAGGAAGGCTGTGCCCGAGGTGGGCGCGGGGCACGAGGAGTATCGCCGCATCATTACCGAGCCGCTCGATACTGCGCTCTCGCTCCGGCTCGAACGGGGAGAGCAGAGCATTCTGCTACTCAACAGGCGCGGCTATTCGGCGTTCGTACAATGTGACGCGTGTGGCAACGTGGCGACGTGTCCCAACTGCAGCATCACGCTCACCTACCACAAGTCGCCTGAGCGGCTTGTCTGTCACTACTGCATGCATCAGGAGGAGCCGCAGCGCGCGTGCAAGCGATGCGGGGGGGTAACCCTCCGCCGTCGCGGACTGGGGACGCAGCAGGTGGAGCGACTTATCTGCGAGCAGTTTCCGTCGGCCCGAATCGCCCGCATGGACGTCGATACCACTTCTGGCAAGTGGGCGCACGCCGAGATTCTGGATCGAGTTGGAAGCGGCGAAATTGATATCCTCCTGGGAACGCAGATGATCGCAAAAGGGTTGGACTTTCCTAACGTCACTCTGGTCGGCGTCATCGACGCAGATGTTGGTATCAACCTTCCGGACTTCCGCGCGAGTGAGCGGTGCTACCAGCTGCTGAGTCAGGTGGCCGGTCGGGCGGGGCGGGGCGCGAAAGGGGGCGAGGTGCTCATCCAGACGCGCGTGCCGTCGCACCATGCGGTGAAGTGTGCGGTGACGCACGATTACCACACATTCGTGGGAGAGGAGCTGGCTGGCCGCGTGCACCCGTCGTATCCACCCAATAACCGGCTGGCCAACATCGTGTTCAGCGGGTTGATCGAGCAGAGTGTCGCCAATCTGGCAATTGCGGGCACGGAGTGGCTGCGGCGCCTCGTCCTTGCGAGGGAGAGCATCGGCCTTACGGTTATCGGGCCGGCGCCCTGCGCGGTGGAGCGCATCAAGACACGCTGGCGCTGGCACGTGTTGCTCAAGAGCGAGCACCCGCACGAGCTCACGCGAGTAGGCCGCTACTTCATGGAACGCTTCGAGGTCCCTTCTAAGGAAGGATTGCGTGTGACGCTGGACAGGGATCCAGTCTCTCTGCTGTAACCCGTCCCGCTTTCGCGGTGACGGAAAACGCGAGCGGTTGTATGTGGTCCATCCGTGCTACAGCTTTCACGTATGACAGAAACGACGGAGCGCTTCATGCGCGAGATAGCCGCGCGGGTTGGCTACCATGAGGTAGCCGAGCTATACCTGTTTCCGGTAATACGTCAGACAGGTGTGGAGGCGGCGATAGCGGTAGTCGCCGCGTACCCCGATCCGGCTGCTACCGAGCACACTACACGCCATGTCGTTTACACGGCGCAGTATCGGCACACCGTGAAAGGGACCGAGCGAGGCAAGTGGGTGGTCGACGTCTTTGCGGAAGCGGACGCGCCGCTAATCACGGTTGAGGAGGTAGTTCGCGGCGTGGTGCGCAGAAGTGGCGACTCCTTCCAGCCGGAACACATCACGGGCAACGAATTCAGAGCGATCGTACCCGCGCCAGCAGAACCGACACCGGCACCGGTTTGATCAACACGTCGGCGCAGCCCGCGATCATGCAGCGCGCGCGAACTGCATCGTCGTCGTGTCCGGTGACTGCGATCGTGGCACGCGGCTCGGCCGATCCCGCGCGAAGTGCCTCGAGTACGGCGAGGCCGTCGCCGTCCGGAAGGGTCACGTCGAGCAACATGATATCGGCGCGATCCAGCAAACCGCACTGAACAGCGCTGGCCACGGTGCCGGCAACAGTTACGCGGTAGCCGCTCTCCTCGAACAATATCTGCAGCGCGCCCGTGATGAGCGCGCTATCGTCAACGATGAGTAGATGAGGGAGCGCCATCGGGGATCGTGAAGGAGAATCGCGCCCCTGCGCCAGCCTCACTCTCCACCCAGATTCGCCCGCCGTGCAACTCCACCAGACGGCGCGCTATCGTGAGCCCGAGCCCCGTCCCGTGGTGCTGCCGCGACGCGGACGAATCAACCTGCGCAAACTCATCGAACACCAGCTCCTGATGCTCCGCGGCGATCCCGATCCCATCGTCACCGACTTCCACAAAGTGCGCCGGCTGTCCGCCATCGTCTGCATGCCACCCCTTCACCCACACGTGGCCACCAGGTTGGGTGAAGTCGATGGCGTTCCCGATGAGGTTGTTCAGAATATGGGTCACCTTCTCACGATCTGCACGCAACACTGGAAGCGTTGGCGCGACTTCCGCCGTGAACGTGATCGCACGTCGCGAGGCGAGCGACTCGTTTATGGCCGCAACCTGCGTGACCACATCGATCAGATTGAACTCCGTGGGGATCACGCGCAGCCGGTTGGCCGACGCCTTGGCGTAGGTGAGGATCTCGCTTACCATGTCGAGCAGCTGTCGTCCGCCAGCGATGATACCGCTCACGCTGTCGCGCTGCCGATCTGGCATCGGCCCAAGAATGCCGTCTCGCAGAATTTCAGCGTGCGTGATGATCGCCGTGAGGGGTGTACGGAGATCGTGTGAGATGTTGGACAGAAACTGCGTCTTGAGGGCGTTCCGCGATTGCAGCTCGGCCAGTTCCCTGCGCACATCCTGCAGCTCCGCCTCGAGCTCCGCGGTACGGAGCTCGAACGGGGCAGGGGCCGCGGTTTCAGTCGAATTCATCCGGGGAAAGCTACACGCTCCTGAGGAGCTCCTCAACCAACTGCTGGCGCCGCACGAGTGCCCAGTATCTCCCCTCGGCCGCGAGTAGATCGGCGTGGTGGCCGCGCTCGACGATCCTTCCTTCATCAAGAACCAGGATCATCCCCGCATCGCGGAGCGCACTTGCGCGGTGCGACACGATCACCGCGGTTCGCCCCGCTAGAGCGATCCGTAACCCGTCCAGAATCTCCGCCTCCGTGTGGGTGTCCACCGCTGAGAGCGCGTCATCGAGGAGCACGATTGCAGGTCTGCGGGCGAGCGCACGGGCCAGCGATGCACGTTGTTTCTGGCCGCCGGACAAGTTGATGCCGCGCTCGCCCAGAACCGTGTCGTATCCGCCGGGAAAGCCTGCGACCGCCTCGTCCAGTCGCGCGATCCGCGCTGCTTCCTCCCACTCGGGTGCGTCGGTGCTCATTGCCGGCAGCCCGTACGTGAGATTGTTCGCGATCGTATCGCTGAAGAGAAGGCTCTCCTGAGGCACGTATCCTATCTCACGGCGGAGCTCGTCCAGCGGAACATGCACGCTGGGCACCCCGTCGATCAGAATCTCACCCTTCTGCGGATCATACACGCGCGCCATGAGGTCGATTAGAGCACTCTTTCCACTCCCGGTCGCGCCGACAATTCCCGCAACGGTTCCAGCTGGAATGTTGAACGACACATCGTGCAGCACCCACCGCGGAGCGGCGCTGCTGTCTGACGGGAAATGGAAGGAGACGTTACGGAACTCGATCGAGCGACCCGCCGCGGCCGGCGGAAGGTGCTCGACAGGGGCAACCGTCAGGACTCGCGGGCGTTCGCTGAGGATCTCCTGCAGCCTGCCCATTGAGGCGTCGCCGCGCTGGAAGAGATTGATGACCCAACCAAGCGCGATCAGCGGCCAGGTGAGCATGGCCAGGTACAGTCCGAAAGCGACGAAGGCTCCGGTCGTGATCACCCCCCGCAGCGCCAGTGATCCGCCCACTCCGAGCACGACCACGGCACCCGCGCCCGCGAGCAGCGCGAAGATCGGGTGCAGAATTCCCCACAGGCGTACCAGCGCCATGTTTCGCGTGAGGTACTCCTCGTTCAGCCGGCTGAAGCGTTCGATCTCGGGTCGCTCCTGCCGATACGCGCGAACGATGCGAACGCCGGTGAGGTTCTCCTGCGCATGGGTCGTGAGCGCCGAGAAGTGCGCCTGTACCGCCTCGAAGCGTACATGGATGAGGCGGGCCATGCGCACGCTGATGATCGGGAGCAGGATCATCGGGCACAGCGCGAGCAGCGTCAGCCGCAGGTTTATCTGTGACATGAAGCCGAGCGCGAAAACGCCGCCGAATACCGTGTTGGCCAGGTACATGATGGCGGGACCGGCGGCCATGCGGACGGCGTTGAGGTCGTTGGTAAGGCGCGCCATGATATCGCCAGTACGGGTACGACCGTAGTAGCTGGCGTCCAGCGCTTCGAGGTGTTCGAAGAGATCGTTGCGCAGGTCATATTCGATGCGCCGACTCAGCCCATTGAGCAGTTCGCGCATGCCAAAGCGGAATGCTCCACCAACGAGCGACGTGGCAAGAATTCCGCCGGCAAATATCCATACCGCGCGCGGCTGTGCACCTGCGCGCATGGAGTCGATTGCGTGCTTGAGAAACCACGGAATCACAGATGTGATTCCGGCTGATAGAACTACAAGTACAAGCCCACCAATGAGTTGGGTGAGATACGGGCGGTAGTAGGGGAGGAGCCGACGGAGATGACGCATGGGCGGATGGCACACCGATTGCCCGTCCGGTGGTATTCTTCATGAATACACGAATCCCGGAGGAGTTGGTCAATGAAATATATCTCCCGAAAGTTCACCGTTCCGTTAGCGATCGCGACGTTGACACTGGGCGCATGCGCAGGCGGAGCGGACAAGAAGACCGATACACTGGCGCAGGATTCAACGTTAAATCGCGACATCCAACTGGCGAACCGCGACTCCGCCGTACAGCCGCAGTTGCGCGACGTCCCGGCAACGGCCGCGCCGGCCGCGCCGGCCGCGCCAACGCCGACCAATCGCTCACCGGCGACCACTCCGCCCGTGGAGACGCGTCGTACCACTACAAGAACTACAACCCGCACAACGCCACGTCCGGCGCCGGCTCGGACTGCGGACAACGCGAGTAACAGCAACCCCAGCACGACTCCTACAACGAGTACCACGAGCAGCGGCAATACCGTGACCCGCACACCCGGTGCGACTGCTTCGCGAATGGGGACGATCGCAGCGGGGAGCACCATTGACCTCACCTCCGGCAGCCGTATCTGCACCAATACTGACCACGTGGGCGACCGTGTCACGGCGACAGTTTCGCAGGGCGTTACAGGTTCCAACGGGGCAGCTATTCCGGCGGGAGCGACCGCATCACTGGAGATCACAGAGCTCAAGCGCAGCGAGAACGTGAATGACAAGATTGTCATCGGCTTTCGCGTGCGCTCGATCACGTTTGGTGGCAGGACGTACCCGGTGGACGCAACGGTCAACTACGCGCAAGTTGACCGAGTAAAGAACCAACCAAGTGGTAAGGACGCGCAGAAGGTTGCGACCGGCGCGGCTGTGGGTGCCATCGTCGGCCAGATCCTTGGACACAGCACTAAATCCACGATCATTGGTGGCGCGGTTGGAGCGGCGGCTGGCGCGGGAGCGGCGGTAACCACGGCGAACTACGAAGGGTGCGTTCCCGACGGCGGCAAGATCACCATCGCTCTGCAAAACGCGCTACAAGTCCACGCCTGACCGGGCTCTCGCGAGACTCAGTGCTGCGCGAGTGTGCGTCGAGTGTGCTTCGAGTGTGGATGGAATGACTCCCATGCGGTAGCTTAGGACCGTGCAAGATCAACGGGCAACAGAGCGGCGCAATCCGCGGACAGTGAACATCGACGTGGCGTCGCCGCGCGAAATCGTCGATATCATGAACCGTGAGGACCAGCGGGTGCCTGGCGCGGTCGCAGAGCAGGCGGGTGAGATCGCGCACGCGATGGAGCTCGCCGAGGCCGCGTTCCGCGCAGGTGGGCGCCTCATCTACATTGGCGCTGGCACGTCGGGGCGGCTTGGTGTGCTCGACGCGAGCGAGTGCCCGCCCACGTTCGGCGTGGAGCCGGAGATGGTGCAGGGATTAATCGCTGGCGGTCCGGCGGCGCTCACCCACGCGCAGGAGGGAGCTGAGGACAATCCGGAAGCTGGCGCACGCGCGGTCGAAGGTCTCGGCGTCGGGACCAGTGACTTCGTCCTCGGGATTGCCACCTCCGGCACCACGCCGTACGTCCATGGCGCCATCCACCGAGCGCGCGCCCTCGGGGCGAAAACGGGCATCTTCGCATGCTCACCCCCACCGCAATCGGTACTCGCCGATTGCGACGTCGCAATGGTGGTATTGGTGGGACCCGAGGTGCTCACGGGATCGTCGCGCATGAAGGCGGGGACCGCGACCAAGCTGGTATTGAACACGATCAGCACCGGCGCCATGATCCGCATAGGCAAGACGTACGGCAATCTCATGATTGATCTGCGCGCGACCAACGCAAAGCTGGTGGATCGATCGGAGCGAATCGTCATGGAAGTGTGCGGATGCAGTCGTGAGACCGCGCGTGTCACTCTGGACTCGGCCGATGGAAGCGTCAAGACAGCGGTGGTAATGCAGCTGACGGGTGTATCGCGCAACGAGGCGGAGCGCAGGTTGGTGGAAGCTGGCGGGGTCGTCCGCCACGTGGTGTCACAGTCGCCACCGCCGGTGGTTGATGCCTGAGGGCGAAGGCCTCATCTACGTCGGGCTGATGTCTGGGACGTCGCTGGATGGGATATCGGCGGCGGTGGTGCAGTTCTCGGACGCGGGTAACGCGATCGATCATCGGCTCCTTGGATTCACGCTTGTTGAGTATTCGGCGCCGCAGCGCGATCGTCTCGCCGCCGGGATGCAGGGAGGACGTTCGGAGGAACTCTGCCAACTCAATTTCGCACTCGGCGGCTGGCTCGCCGATGCCGCTGAGCTGGCCATCGCGGAGGCTCGTATTGATCGTGCGTCGGTTCGGGCCGTGGCCTCGCATGGACAGACGCTTTGGCACGTACCGGGTGGCGTACCCGGGCACTCGACGTGGCAAACCGGCGAGTCAGCGGTAATTGCCGAACGGTTGGGCGTGGATGTGGTGAGCGACTTCCGCGTGCGCGATGTCGCGGCGGGCGGTGAAGGAGCACCGCTGGTGCCGATCGCCGACGCGTTGCTGTACGCGAATCCAGAGCGGTGGCGATTGCTGCAGAACATCGGGGGGATGGGCAACGTCACCGTCCTTCCCCCCGCCGGTGATATCGCGCAGGTACGTGCTTTCGACACTGGTCCCGGCGTCGCGATCATAGACCTGGTAGTGCGCGCCTTGTATCCGGGACTTCGCTACGACGATGGCGGAGCCATCGCGAGCTCGGGTGTCGCGGAAGGCTCGGTAGTGGAGACACTGCTCAGGGATCCGTATTTCCAGCAGAGCCCACCCAAGTCAACGGGCCGGGAGTACTTCGGCGG
>JBPCQO010000115.1:0-23713 GCA_050998035.1 Gemmatimonadaceae bacterium
CCATCGACCAGCAGCGTTACAACGCGCAGTTCGGAGGCCAGCTGTTCTACGAGATCAAGGGCGGCAAGATCGTTGGCATGCTCAAGGATGTGGCCTACCAGATGCGCACCCCCGACTTCTGGAACTCCATGGACATGATCGGCGGCAAGAGTTCCTACATGCTCGGTGGCGCATTCAACGATGGTAAGGGTCAGCCCAGTCAATCCAACGCGGTGAGTCATGGCTGCGTCCCGAGCCGCTTCCGTAACATCAACGTCATCAACACCGGGAGAAAGGCATGAGCCGACCCAACTCGTTCCTGAGCTCCATTATCAACGTCGATGAGCCGGCGGGTGTTCTTTCCCGCTCGGACGCTGAGGCGCTGAGCAAGCGCGTGCTCGCGTTCGCAAAGGCGGACGAGACACGCGTGATGATCAATAGCGATGCGCGCGCAAACACTCGCTTCGCCGTTAACCAGGTCTCCACCGCCGGCGATGACGTCGATACGACCATCACCATCCGCAGTGCCTTCGGAAAGCGCTCGGCCAGTGTTACAACCAACAAGACGGATGATGCGACCCTCGCCGCGGCGGTAAAGAGCGCCGAGGATCTGGCAAAGCTGTCCCCGGAAGACCCCGAGGCCATGCCCGAGCTCGGGCCGCAGAGCTATACGTCGGGAGTGACTGCACAATCCCTAACGCTTCCAACGCCGGCCGAGCGCGCAGCCGCGGTGAAGGCGGTGACCGATCGCGCACGCGCCGCGGGCTTCGTCGCGACCGGCTATATCGAGGCGCAGGTTGGGACGCGTGCGATCGCCAACTCGCGCGGACTCTTTGGCTTCGACCAGACGGGTGGCGCTAACATGACCGCCACTGTGCGCACGCCAGACGGAACGGGATCTGGTTGGGGTGGCGCGAACGCGAACACGTGGGCCGGAATTGATGCGGACGCCGTCGGTGCCACCGCCGCACAGAAAGCCGCTGCCTCTCGCAATCCCGTAGCGGTGGAGCCGGGCCGCTACACCGTGGTACTGGAGCCGACCGCCGTGGGTAATCTCATCCCGCTCATCGCCTTCTCCGCGCAGGCACGCGCGGCGGATGAAGGACGATCGTTCTTCTCCAAGCCGGGCGGCGGAAATAAGATCGGAATGAAAGTCGTTGATGAGCGAGTAACATTGCTCTCCGACCCGGAAGAAAATCTTGGCACCAGCTATGATTTCGAAGGGCTTCCAACTCGCAAGGTGGTCTGGATCGAGAACGGTGTTCTCAAGAACCTGAACTACGACCGGTACTGGGCGCAAAAGAACAACGTGCAGCCTACATCTGCACCAAGATCTGCGCTCAGCATGTCAGGCGGTAACTCGTCCATTGCGCAGATGATCGCCAGTACGGAGCGCGGCATTCTCGTCACGCGCTTCTGGTACATCCGCCCCGTCGATCCGCGCACGATCCTGTTCACAGGGCTGACGCGTGACGGTACGTTCCTCATTGAGAACGGGAAGGTCACTCACGCGGTGAAGAACTTTCGTTACAATGAGTCTCCAATCTTCATGCTCAACAACATCGAAGCGATGGGCACTCCCGTTCGCGTCAGCGCGAGTGAGGACAGCAGTCCGGGCAACGCCATCACCATGCCCCCACTCAAATTGCGAGACTTCACCTTTACCAGCCTTAGCGACGCGATCTGACTACCCCAGTTTAACTGTTGAGTAGCGTGACAGGCCGGGCAATTGCCCGGCCTGCCAGCGTTCAGTCTTCATCTCGTAGCCTGCGGCACAAACAGCGGCCACGGTGATTCCCCCAAGCAAGCCGCCAACCACGTCGCTCATCCAGTGACGATCGAGATACAGCCGACCGCCGCCCGCCAGCAACGGGACCGCCGCCGCTATCGGAAACACAACGCGGCCATCCGCGAGCCCTTCGCGCCAGAGCACGTACGCGCAGACGAGTGCAACCGCCCCAGTTTCCATAGTATGTCCACTCGGGTAGCTCTGCTCTCTCGGTGCGTGCCGCCCCGGTGGCGGTTTGTGGTGAGGGAGTGCCCAGTCGAACGTCTTGCTCGCCGTCGTCGCAAGCGTTGACGCAAGATTGATGGCGCGCGATCCCTCGAGCGAGCCTTTGTGCTCTACGTATTGTCCCATCAGCGCCGCCAGCGGCCCGTGCACCCACGACTTCCCAGCGTAGCTAAGCGCCTTTACCGTGACCGTCGCACCCTTGCTGTGCTGCGCCACGAGGCGCTTCCTCACCGCCGTGTCCACATCCTTTGTCCTGTGTTGCGCGACGAGCGTGGAAACCGCGGCGAAACCGGCAGCTCCAACGGCTGCGGTTGCCATCAACGGCGTCGTCAGCTTGATGCGTGGACGATGCATGCAGCCCTCTTTTACTGGGGAAACGTGCTGGGGGCGGTTGTTGTGTCCTGAGCCGCCGGATCCTGCTGAGTGTCTCGCGTGCGCGGCGGTGGCGGGGCACCGAGTGAATCAAGTCGCGCCCTCATGTCGTGGTACTCCGGCGAGTCAGTCTCCAATCCTTGTAACTGAGCGTCGCTCAGCGAATGGATGAGTGACCGTGAGTGTTGAATCCTCGATTCCTCCCCTGGATGATCCGCGAACCACCCTTCCACCAACATCGGTTGTCTCTGCCGCGTTTCGAGCAGCCTTTCAAAGAGGGCCGGTACACCACGTGGATCGATCCCCGCGCGCACGGTGTTCACAACCGCTTCCGAATCTGCCTGCGCCTCATCATGCCGCGAGTGCCTCGCGAACACCGCGCTACCGCCGACCTGGATCGCGGCTCTACCCACTGTGCTGTTGCAGACGTTTGTCAGCATGCACACCGCCGTGACACCGACATTGGCGCCCTCTTGCTGCTGCATCTGCTTCACCGCGTGCCGCTCGATGACGTGCCCGATCTCGTGACCGATAGCGCCCGCCAGCTCGGCCTCGTTTGACGTGAGATCTATCAGCCCGCGGTTCACATAGATGAAGCCTCCCGGCAACGCGAAGGCGTTCGCCTCGGCTGCGTTCACCACATAGAAGTGCCACGCGAGATCGCTCCGGCTGGTACGCTGCGCCATACGGTTTCCCAGCGCGTTGATGTAGTCGTTGATCGCCGGGTCCTGAACAAGTGGCAGTTGTGCATTGATCTGCTGCGCGTTTTGTTCGCCCAGTTGCACCTCCTGGTCCTGTGATACGGTGCATGCGGTGGAGCCACCCACCAGGCCAGACACCATCGTCATGTAGGTCACGCACCTCAGGAGTCGAAGTCGCATGGGTGCCGTTTGGGCAAGAGCTATTCCAGCGGAGCGCTCAGCTCGTCCAGTTGCCGCAGCGATTTCCACTTCGCCGCTGCTGCGCTCACCACCAGGATCGTACCGATCCCGCCTGCCACCACTGTCACGACCGGTCCGATAAGTGCCGCCACCGCCCCCGACTCGAACCCGCCAATCTCGTTCGACAGGTCGACAAAAATCCCATTCACCGCGTTCACTCGCCCCCTCAGCGAATCCGGGGTCCGGAGCTGCAGCAGCGACGCCCGAATCACGACACTCACCGAGTCAAACGCACCCAGAAAAAAGAGCGCTCCGATCGACAGCGGAAACGATTTTGAAATTCCAAACACGACCGTTGCTACTCCAAAGCCAAGTACCGCCCACAGCAGCAGAGCGCCTGCGCGCCTGAGCGGCCGGTGTGCGATCCAGAGCGCCGTCAGCAAGGCACCCACACTTGGAGCTGCCCTCAGCCAGCCGAGCCCCGCCGGCCCCACATGAAGAATGTCCTTGGCGTACACGGGCAGCAGCGTCGTTGCGCCCCCGAACAGCACGGCAAATAGATCCAGCGTGATGGCAGCCAGCAGGAGATTGTCACTGAACACGAATCTCACGCCCGCCGCCAGCGACCGCCTGGTCAGGGGTTCGCGGTCCATCCGCTGCGCCCGCGTCCGCACGAGCGACAGCAGGACCACATACGCCGCCGCCATCAGCGCTCCGGCGATGTACACCCCAGTCTCACCGCCCTCGATAGCGATCATCCCACCTGCAACTGCGGGTCCAGTGACCGCGGCGATCTCAAACACCGTGCTGTTCCAGGTCACGCCATTCGCGAACGCCTCTGCGGGAAGCACCTGCGCGATCAGTGCGGACTGCGCCGGCGACACAAATGCGGTGCCAATCCCCGACACGAACAGTGCGGCATAGATCATCCAGACCGGACCTTCAGTCGCGGAAAGGAACGCCAGCCACAGCGACATCAGCCCTGCAATCACGCGACCGGCACGCACGATGTTGCGCCGGTCGAACCGGTCGGCCACGCTGCCGGCCGGCAACGCAAGCAGCAGCCTCGGCGTGACAGATGCCAGTCCGGTCAAGCCCAGAGCCAACGTGGAGTTGGTGCGATCGTACAGCTGCCACCCAACCGCAACGTCCTGCATCAGTACACCCATAGTGGCGAGCAACCGCGCCACAATGAAAAATCGGTAGTCGCGAAATCGAAGAGCGTGGTAGGGGTCGTGCGCAGTCTCCATTACAGCCATTCCGCAAAATAAGCTGAGCCGCAACGACCTCCCACGCGGGCCAATTCCAGCCGGCCCAATCCCGTCCAGTCCGGTGTCGCCTCGTCGCCAGACGCGGGCGCATGCGACCGCATCGTCTTTCGATGCACCTCATCTGTCGCCGCTTATACCGATGTTCCCAGCGTCGCACAGATTGGCGGCCAGAATGAAATTCCCTTGCTGCCGCCTGTGCAACGCCGTTGCGATGTTTGTTCTGCTAGCGCTGGCCACCCAACCAGCTCTCGTCGCAGGGCAGGGAGTACCACCCGACTCAATTATCCCTGAGATAACACCGGTCCAGGTCGAGCCGATCTTGTTAGAAATTCGAATCGGCGACGCAGCCTCAGCTGTCTTGCAGGCCCAGCGCACCAGCGACGCGGCACTCGTCCCCGGCCGCGCCATTTGCGAACTCGCCGAGCTGCGTTGCTCGGGGGTTACGGAGGAGTACATCACGTTGGACTCTGCGGCTGCGATGCTCCACGCCCACGTCGATCTGGATTGGGCACAGTTGACGGTGCTGGTCACCCAATGTGATTCGCTCCCAGTCGTACGTAGATTCGCGCGAGCGGAAGCCCACGCCGCGCTCCTGGCGCAGAAAAGGCCACGGCCGCCGCCGCCCGACTATGTGGTGCGCGCATCCAGAGATTGGATACCAGCTGTGATCGTCAACTACACGATGACTGCCGCTGCTTCATCCATCGCCAGCGCTACTCACGCCCTCAATCTCGCAACCGCGGCACTTGGTGGCGCTATCGCCGCGAACATCGCGCTCGCTCCAGCTGCTACTACGACCGGCGCACAAACGGGTACGCTGAAACCCTCGTTGTGGCCATCACTCATCGGCACGTCCTGGCTCCGAGCGTGGAGCGGCGCTCAGCTGGTGCGCAAACTTCGGCTCGGCGACGTCTCGACCACGACTACGGGGATGCTGCGCGGCGCGAGTATCACGAACGAACCATATGCCGAGAACGGAAGCGATTCTGTCAGCGTGACCGGTACTACCACCCCCGGTCTCGACACCGATGCGTTCCGCGACGGTGCTCTGTTGGCTACTACGACTGCATCCGCAGATGGCTCGTACACCGTCTGGCTCCCCGCCGTCCAAGGCTACAACAACTTCACGATCACCTCGTACGATTCGTTCGGTCAGGAGCGCCATGCACGAAGATCGATCTACGTGCCTCCGGGAATGTTGCCGCCGCGTTCGCTCCGCTACGTCCTCTCGGCTGGCCGCTGCCTGTCGAGCAGTTGCGGTGTCGCTGCGGATGTGGGAGTGAGCTACGCGCTGTTTGATCGGCTCACTACTTCCGTCTTGCTCGCGGGAGCAAGCGCTGCCAGCGCTTCCGCATTCCTTTCCAAAACCGTCGGTCTGGTCGCGCGAGTCACAGACGCACTTTCAACGTCCCTGTCTCGCACCGGTAGCTCCGCGACGTCCGCATCCGCGCACTTCGCGCCCAATCCCACTCTCGACGTGTTCGGCACTTATCACTCTGCGCGACCCACACTCACGGAGCGGTCATCTTCACCGCTGCAACATTCCGCCGACGGAGCTGCTCCGTACCACGACGCTGCGATCTCCGCTTCTTGGCGCCCGCGCCTCTGGACGGCGCGAGTCCCGTGGTTGCAGCCGGACCTCACGGCACACGTCTCCACCATCCGTTCCGCCTCGGGCTCCGCCACCACCGCACGTCTCGCCGTCGCCATACCGTTACCTGCGACGTACATCGCTCCGTTCGCGCTCTACACTCAACCCGGCAATATCGGAGCACCGTCTCGCCACACCATCGCGCTTGGGCTGGACGCCATCATCAGCCCAACCCACGTCCCGTCTCTAATGGCTCAATCAATCATTCACCTTAACGCGCAGACCACATCCTACACTCGCCCCGGCAACGCCACGGCAACACTATCGGTCCCCGCACGCGGTAGCCTTGTCCTCGATGCGCAGGCGTCGTGGAGCGGAGGCCACACCGCGCTATTGCTGAAAATCAGACAATGGATCGGCGGCTTCCGTGCGACGAGCGTCGTGAATGGTTCCCTCACTCACGCGCCCAGTACGTCACACACTCTGGACGGCTCATTTGTCTTGGACTTGCACCGTCGGCGCGTGACCGCGGATCGTGCAGCAATGCTCGGCTCAGCTCGGATCGCCGGCGTGATCTTCATCGACCGCAATCGTAACGGCGTTCGTGATGCAGGTGAGGCGCCCGTTCCCGGCGTGTATGTTCGAGCGCGCGACGGAGGTGCACTTTCGGACTCCGCGGGTGAGTACGAGATAGGCGACGTTGAGCCATTTGCGTCGATCGTCCTTGAGGTCGATCTGCTCACGTTACCCTCACCGTCGCTGACACCGCTTCACTCGCGCATCCGCGCTGCGCCCGTTCCCAGTCAGATCTTACAGCTGGACATCCCTATCGTTGATGAAGCGGCGACCGCTGTAGGTGTCACTCCAACCAATTCAGGCTAGATCTGTCCGGCGCAGAGCGCGTTAGTGCGAGCGAGCGCCAGCCGTCGCTACGGTATCGGTTGTATCGCGCACTACGCGTAGCGCGGCGACTCGCCTCCCGTCCATCGCCACAACCTCGAGTGCCGCGCCGGGAATGCGCACGCGCTCTCCCACCTTGGGCAGCCGCCCAACCCGCGAAAACACAAAGCCGCCAAGCGTGGACCAGTCCCCCTCGGGAATGTCCAGTCCGTAATCGGAGCGCGCATCGATGAGCGACAACGTCCCGGTCAGCTCCAGAATCCCGTTCATCTCGAGCGATGTACGTGAGGCCAGATCGTACTCGTCGGTGATGTCGCCCATCACCTCCTCGACCAGATCCTCAATCGTGATGATTCCAGCCGTGCCGCCGTACTCGTCCAGCACCACTGCCATGTACGCTCGCGTCCGCCTCAAATCATCCAGTACCCGCTCGGCAGGTCTGCTATCCGGAACGTACAGCGCCTCCCGAACGAAGCTTGCGAGCTCGAACGGCTGGTCCGCGGAACCGCTACCCTCGTCCCGCAGCCACAAGTCCTTTGCCAGGAACACCCCAACCACGTCGTCCAGCGTCTCACGATATACGGGATACCGGGAATACCGCTCGGTCCTCAGCACACGCCATACCTCTTCTTCCGTGGACTCGATGTCAAGCGCCGCTACATCGGTCCGCGGCCGCATCACGTCGTGCGCCCGCTTCTGCTTGAAATCGAAGACCCCCGCCAGCATTGCCCGGTCCGATTCCTCCAGCTCACCCTGAGCGTGGGCGTGCATCACCAGCGTTCGCAGCTCGTCCGACGAGTGCGCCAGAACCCGGTTGTCCAGAGCCGCTGTAACTCCGAACGCTTGTACCACTCCGCGGGCTATCGCGTTGACAACCCACACCAGTGGCGCAATGAACCGCCCGACGAACGCCACCACCGGCACCACGTACCGGCGCGTCGACGACGGGTGCTCGCGCGCTATGGCACGAGGCACCACCTCCCCCACTACTATATGAAGCATTACCGCCAGGGCGAACCACACCCCTCCGCCTACCAGCCCCAGGCCCACAGAGGCCAGCGAGCTCCCGATTCGCATCGCCGTAGTCGGCGTACCACGCCCCTCCTCGCCGTCACCGGGCACGCCCAATGCGGCCTCCGCGGCCGCAAAGAGTGCATTCAGCGCTACCAGTACAACTATCCAGACCAGTCGGCCGGCAACGCTAATCGTACTTGGGTCTTGGGACATCCTCGAAAGATACAACTGCGGGCTTTTTGGTTGAGGCGAAAGTGAACGGGAAACCCTCTCACATCGTTGCAGTTCTCCGCCCGCATCGTCCAACTATTGCAAAATGCAATACCGCACTCCGCGCTCCCTCGCAGCCCTTTCGGCCGTCCCCGCGCCCCCGCGCCTCCCTACCCGGAGGATCCTGTGGTGGCTATATCTGGGCAGGCTCGGCGTCGCGACGGCCATGTTCGTTGCGGCGGTATCTGCCTGGCTGTACGCCTCACGCGCGGATACGCTCATCGCCTCGCTGCTCTTCGCCGCGACGATGCTCTTTACCGCCGCCTCCGCGCTGTACACGCACGTGTACAGGCGCTCCATTGCACTAACGGTTCTGTACGCCCAGGCGATCTTCGACCTGTTCCTCGTCACCGCGGTCGTTCACCTCACCTGGGACTCCAGCTCGTCCCAGTTTGCCTCGCTCTACATCCTGGTCATCGCCATCACGGCGCTGCTGCTCCCGGCGCGAGGCGTTACCCTCGTCTCCGCACTGGCCATTTTCCTCTATACTGGAGAAGTCGCGCTCGTCCGCCATGGCAACACCGGCGTTAGTGTCTTCCTCCAACTCGCCGTTTTTGCCGTGGTCGCGCTCGGTAGCGGCTACATCGCGTCGAGGCTGCGCCAGGAAGGAGTCGGCAGGGAAGCCCTCGCCGAAGAGCTGGAGCGATTCCGTCTCCGCGAGACTGACGTGGAACGCCTGGCGCTGCGCGCGGAACGACTCGAAGCCGTGGCGGAGTTGGGCGCGTCCATGGCGCACGAGATTAAGAACCCGCTCGCCGCAATCAGGAGCGCCGTCGAGCAGATATCTCAATCGCCGGGCACCTCAGACGATGATCGCGTCCTCACCACGCTCGTCGTCCGTGAAGCCGACCGGCTTGCTCGGCTCCTGTCATCATTTCTCGACTTCGCCCGCGTTGACGTTCCGTGTATGCGCCGGCTCGACCTGCTCGACATAGCCCGCAACGCCGCAGAGCTAGCATCCTCGCACCCAGGACGCACCAGCGGCACCACCGTTGTGTGCGATTTCCCACGCGCCCCACTGGAAGTGATGGGCGATGAGGATATCCTGCACCGGGCATTCTTCAACTTGGTCCTCAACGCGCTGCAGGCCTCGCCCGACGCTGGCGTCGTGCGTCTGGAAGCCGCGACGCTACTCCCCCAGCAACTCGACTGGCGCGCCCCTGCCTTCGACAGCGGCGCCGTCGCGCTCCGCGTCATCGACTCGGGGCCTGGAATTCCGGAGGAGTCCCGCGCTCGGCTCTTCCACCCCTTCTTCAGCACCAAGCTGAACGGGAGCGGATTGGGTCTCGCAATCGTGCATCGTGCCGTCGAAGCGCACCGCGGTGTGGTCATGGTCGATAGCGACACGCGCGGAGCCCGATTCACCGTTCTCCTGCCGCGCACATGATGGAAGTGAACAACCGCCCCAGCGTTCTGGTCGTCGACGACGAGCGTGGAATTCTGGACGTGATCCGCATTCTACTCGCCAACAACGGCTTCACTCCGCACGTCGCCCAAGGCGGACGTGCTGGTCTGGAGCAGATCGAGCTCGTGCGCCCCGACATCGTGGTGACCGACATTCGCATGCCCGGTGTTACCGGCTCCGAGGTCCTGGCCGCCGCGCGGGCTGTCGACCCGGAGACGCCCGTCATCCTCATGACCGCGCAGGCAACGCTGCAGTCCGCCGTGCATGCGGTAAACGAAGGCGCCTTCTACTACATCCAGAAGCCGTTTCGCAACGACGAACTCCTCGCCATCGTTCACCGCGCGGCGGAGCACCGCAAGCTGAAAGCGGAGAACCGCTCGCTCAAGCAGGAGATAAGAAAGCGGGACCGTGAGAACCAGCCCATCGGGCAGAGCGCCAACTGGCTCGAGGTTCTACAGCTCGCGACGGTTGTGGCGCCGACCGACTCCACGATTCTGATTCAGGGCGAGTCGGGGACTGGTAAGGAAGTCATCGCCCGCTACATCCACGAGATGTCCGCTCGCGCAAACGGTCCCTTCCTGTCCATCAACTGCGGCGCGCTCCCTGAAGGGCTGCTCGAGAGCGAGTTGTTCGGGCACGTGAAGGGATCGTTCACCGGTGCCGTAAAGGATAAGACAGGACTATTTACCGCTGCGTCCACCGGGACCTTCTTCCTGGATGAAGTCGGCGAGATGGCGCCGTCCACCCAGGTGAAGCTCCTCCGTACTCTGCAGCAGAGAGAAGTTCTTCCGGTGGGTGCGACTGAGGCCATTCCAATCGACTCGCGCGTTGTCGCCGCCACCAACCGCGATCTGGAGCGCGACGTAAAGACGGGTCAGTTCAGGAGCGATCTGTTCTACCGGCTCAACGTCATCGCGATACATCTGCCGCCGCTGCGCGACAGGCGGGACGATATCCCGTTGCTAGCCGAGGCGTTCCTGGCGCGCCATTCCAGCGTCGGCCGCGTGAGAACGCTTAGCCCCGCGGCTATGAGCATCCTCTGCGACTACGCCTGGCCCGGTAACGTACGTGAGCTGGAGAACGCGCTCGAACGTGCAGTCATCGTCACACCGCACGACACCATCGAGCCATCTGCACTCCCCGAGCGCGTCGTGAGTCGCGCCGGCGAGCGTCTGGTTCGCGATCTGGAGCACGCCGAGCCAACGCTCGACGTGATCGAGCGCGCATACATCAAATGGGTTCTCGAAGCCCAAGGAGGAAACAAGACCCGCGCCGCCGACGTCCTGGGCATTGACCCTTCCACCCTACACCGCAAGCTCCAGAAGATGGACGGTCTGGCATGACCGCCGCCCGTCATCAATGCGTGAACGCACACTTGCGAAACGCCACACACCTTGCAGAATGCGCCCTTCAGATGGCATCGTCGGTCGCTGCTAAAGATTGTAAACGCTTTGCCGATAATGACTTACAACTGCGGATTGCGATGGCGCGCACGTTGCCATTCCTTCCATTCGCAGAACCGGCCCCCCGGCCACACACCACCAGCCTCCCCAAGGAGAACCTCATGAAGCGCAACACGAAAGGCTTTACCCTGATCGAGCTTTTGATCGTCGTCGTGATCATCGGCATCCTGGCCGCGATCGCGATCCCGAAGTTTGCAGCAACCAAAGAGCGCGCATACGTCGCCTCGATGAAGACGGACCTGCGCAATATAGTCACGGCGGAAGAAGGCTTCGCCGGAAACAACGGCGGCGCGTACAAGATCCCGGCCAGCGACTCTGCAACTGTCAAGGCCCTGGGTATAGCGCTGTCAACCGGCAATACCATTGCTTCTGGCGCCGTCGTTGCCGCGACTTCTACGGCAGCTCCTGGTTGGAACGCCACGATGACGAGCACTAATACTGGCAAGACTTGCTACATTTTCGTTGGTGGCGCGCCTAACCTGGCTCCGACAGGAGTTGTCGGTGCGGCCGATGGAGCGCCTGCCTGCACCCCGTAAGGCACTGTAATGCCATGAACAAAACGGCGACCCAACTGGGTCGCCGTTTTGCCTCTCGCTCTTGCTACGCTGCTATGACTGTCCTACTGCGCGGGCTTACAATCCGCAGCGGTGGACACGGCCAGGTTGCCATCGGTATTTCTTCCAACTGCTCGACGTCCGCCGGCGCATCAACAGAATTCTTGGAGGCCACATGAAGCGCAATACGAAGGGCTTTACCCTGATCGAGCTCCTGATCGTCGTCGTGATCATCGGCATCCTGGCCGCGATCGCGATCCCGAAGTTTGCAGCAACCAAGGAGCGCGCATACGTCGTCTCTATGAAGACTGACCTGCGCAACCTAGTCACTGCCGAAGAAAGCTATGCCGGAGGCAACAATGGGGCGTACCTTGCGCCCAACTCGGCGGCCAACCTCACTACCCTCAACGTTCAGCTCTCGGCCGGCAACATCATCTCGTCCAAAGGAACCGCTGTCGGAGTTGTCGGCACTGCTCCGGCCGGCTGGAATGCCCAAGTGACGAGCTCCAATACCAGCAAGGCATGCTACATCTACGTCGGCGGTGCACCAAGCCTCGCCCCATCCACAGTCGTCGGTGTTTCCGACGGTGTGCCCGCGTGCGATCCGTAAATCACTGTACGATGCTGTGAACAAAATCGCGGCCCATCGGGCCGCTCTTTCTGTGCGTTCCTCTTTTACTCCCCACGCACATCCTGCCAGTCACTCCGGATCAAACGCCGAGTGGCCGCATTTGTAACCAAGACGAATTACCTACACTAGTTCCACTCTTCAAGAGTGTAGGATCATCCAAGCTATTTACATCGTGTAAATAGTCCCGCGCCGGCCGCGCAGCTACGGGATCCGCTGCTGAGGATCTGAATCGCTCAGCGTGGATGTGCATGACCTGTTGCTGCTGCTGGTCCAGTTGCGAACGAGGTGGTCAAGGTGCGGCCAAGTAGTGACACATGCCACCGTGTCGCTCTTTACCGATACACGTCCCGGCGGTGGCGCACTCGAATGATGGTCACCACAATGGCAACGTCCTGAATCTCGCATACGATTCGGTAATCACAGACGCGAATACGGTACACGTGATCTACGCCGGAGAGCTTCGTAGCGCCGTTCGGGCGCGGGTTCTCAGCGAGCGGTAATATAAGGGCATCCACTCGCTTTAGCGCAGCGGCCGGAAGCGCGCCTAAGTCACGCTCAGCTGATTTGGTGAATTCAATCCGATAACGCACGCGCTATTTAACGAGGCCCAACTCTTTACGCAGCTCGTCATAGTCCCGGCGCTCGCTGGATTGTGCCAGCGCTTCACGTGCGGCCGCAACATCCTCGCGGTCTTCGATTTCCTCGAGTAGCTCCAGGTCGGCGACAGAAATGAGCGCGGCTTCGTCCTTTCCGTGTCGCTGGAGAATTATGCGCTCCCCCTTAAATGCCACCCGGTCTATTGTGTCCGAGAGCGCACCCCGGACCTTGTTAACAGCCATCCTGATCATAAACGGCCTCCCTTACTCGAATGACACAGTCTGTTCGTACCCTCCGTACGTTACGTACGGTGTACACCAATATAGCCTCGGCGGCTTAAGGACCGGAATGGGATGGCTAAAGCTCGGGCCTCTGCCATCCGCAGCTACTTCCGGATTTTGGCAGCGAGCAGTGCCATTGCCCGACAGCTTTTTGCTCAAGTTGGCCATGCGCTCTCCGTTAACTAGCGCGAACACGGTGCCCCGACCTATGTGCCTGATCGCGAGATAAGCAAGACGCCGCGCGGCCAGCCGCAGCACAGTGCTGAAGCCCGTCGTGTGACGCTTGCGACGCGGTGTCTTTACGGGCGTACTGTCCATGTATGCCATACCCAAATCCTCGATCCGATCCCACTGGCTTTACGCTGGTGGAAGTCATTGTCGCCATCCTCCTCCTCACCATCGCACTTCTGGTACTCGAGGGGAGTGCCGCCGTCACCGTGCGCGAGCTAGCGGACAGCCAGCGCGAGACGCTCGCAATGCGTCTGGCCGAGCGACAGCGCGAACGAGCTTTCGCCGCTGCGTGTGTTACCTCCTCGGGTAACGATTCCGCCAACGGTGTCGGTGCGAGCTGGGCGGCAGCTCCGACCGGGCAACGAGCGCGCCTTACGCAGCGCACCTCCTTCGACACTCGCACCGGTACTCGGCGGGAGGCCTACGACGCTGTAGGACAATGCCGGTGAACGCCACAGTTCGAAGACCGTGTTGCCTTACTTGTAAGGAAAGTAAAGCATAACTTACATTCCTACGGACACGAGGTGCCCATGTTTGCTACCACTAAAATCACGAGCAAAGGCCAAATCACGGTTCCAAAGGCGATTCGTGAGCGGCTTGGTGTGAAGCCGGGAGACACGCTCATCTACGACATCGCCGGTGATACTGTGACGCTCAAACGGCTTGACCCATTCGATGCGGCATATCACGTAGCCCTCGCAGATACATTGGATGAATGGGCGTCAGCCGAAGATGACAAGGCGTTCGCAGATCTGTGAGCTGGATTGCACCCTTTTTTAGGCGATTGGCGCTGGTACTGTGAGCGTCGTTCCGGTACCACCCGATCTGCTGGAGCGGTGGGATGTGGTGGTAGTGCCATTCCCATTCATTGATCGGGTCGCGACGAAGCGGCGGCCGGCTCTTGTTTTAAGCAGCGCTGAGTTCAACGCCTCAGGTCATTGCGTCCTGGCGATGATCACGAGCGCCGCACACGCATCCTGGCCGAGCGATGTCAACATTACCAACACCATTGTAGCCGGCCTGCGTGATCGCAGCATCGTGCGCTGGAAGGTATTCACGCTCGACACAAGACTCGTGCTTCGTCGAGCGGGCGCGCTTGTCGGTCCGGATATTGATGCAGTCCGAGTGCAGCTTCTCCGCGTTCTTCCCTGATGCTGGCTGCGGCCTAATGCTCACGCTCGTACTGTAACGCTTGCTCACTAAATACAGCGCGGACGTACTGTCCGCGTATGAGTGACAACTGCTGTAGAAACGAACGCTCTGGGTTCACACTGCCGGAGCTCATGATCGCGCTTTGCGTAACTCTGCTCGTCGTGAGCAGCACGGTGACGCTGCTGATGCGCCAGCAGCGCTTTTACAGAAGTGTCGGCGACGTCCTGACTGTGAGGACCAGTATGCGCGACGGCGTGGATATCCTTACCGCTGACCTTCGCACCGCCTCGATCCAGGACACCGTTAGACTCGCTGCAGATACCGCCATCGAATTCTTCTCGACGATCGGGGCGTCCACACTTTGTGCCGACCCCACGGGCGACAGAATCATCATCCCCGCGGAGACATTGCCCAGCGGCAACATTCTGACTGCCTGGTCCGCAATGCCGGACAGCGACGACTTCGTGGCCGTCTATCACGACTCACTCGCCATCGCTCCGGCTCCGGGGTGGCAGCGCTTCCGAATTACCGGCATGAGCAATCCACCAGCTGCAACGGCGTGCGCTCCCGCTACCGCCATTCCGAGCTTGGCTGATCTTGCGGGGGGAGCTCGCGCGTATGAGATCACCCTCGCGCCGTCAGTTATCATTGCGGCGCGCAGGGGTGCCCCCGTGCGCGTAATGCGGCATGCCCGCTATAGCGTCTATCGAGCAGGCGATCGTAAGTGGTACTTGGGCTACAGGCGCTGTGCCTCGGCCGGCTGCGTTCCGATCCAACCGGTAAGTGGACCATACGACGGTGGGGATGATGCGCCGCTGGAGCTGCGTTACTATACCGGCGCGGGAGTGCGCATTCCGACTCCGGCGTCGAGTGTGGACGTTGCACGAATCGACATCGTGCTGCGAGCTGCATCCGCCGCGGAGATAGCGATCCCGGGACTTGCCCGTGCAGTCCTGCGCGATTCGCTACTGGCCACCGTCACGCCCAGGAACGGACCGTGACCGCCGACGACCGCAGGCCGGGGTTCGCGCTGCTCATCGTTCTCGCGGCCATTCTCATGGCGAGCGCATTGGTGCTGGCCACGCTCTTCCGTGTTCAGTCGGACAGCGCAATCGCTCGCTCCGGTACGCTCCGCAGGATCGCGGTCGTGGCTGCCGAAAGCGCCATCTGGACAACTGTGGACAACACTGATGCCGCGACGCTACGCGCCCTTCCAATTGGCGCAGTCAAAACGTCATCTGCACTAGACGGCGACACTACGATTACGGTCACACTGACCCGAACTGACACCACGTTTGTCTGGATTGTAGCGGATGCGTCGATACTCAGAGGAGCTCAACGCGCGCGCCACCGTGTTGGGATCACTGTCGCGCTCGCAAGAGACACGACGCGTGTGAAGCCGTTGCCATTGGCTGGAAGAGCGTGGGTCGAAGCGTTTTGACTGAAGTAGCGCTGCCGTGACCTTTGTGCCAACCAGTCGTATTGACCTCGACACAATGTCTCCCGTGCGGACAGGTCGTCCGAACTCAGTTACCGAGTCAAATGTCTCTCTTTGGTCGCAGTAAAACGACGGTGGGGCTGGACATTGGCTCCGGACTGATCAAGGTCGTGGTGATGGACCACGCTCGTGGCGTGCCGGAGCTTGTGAAGGTCTCCATCGCACCACTCCTCCCCGACGCCATTGTTGAAGGCGAAGTGATGGACCCGCGCCTCGTGGCAGATGCCATCGGCCTTGCCATGGCAGACGCAAAGCCCAAGTCCAACGACGTAGTGACCGCCGTCGGCGGCCGAGACGTGATCATCAAGCGAATACAAACCGAGCGCGTCAAGGAACAGCAGGCGCGTGAGCTGATGCGTTGGGAAGCAGAACAACACGTCCCCGATGTGGAGTCCGTCGAGCTCGACTTCCAGATCCTCGATAGCGAGAACCCGACGAGCGAGGAGATGAGCGTTCTCCTGGTCGCGGCGAAGCGCGAGCTCGTCGACGCGAAGGTTCGCATTCTGGCGGAAGCCGGTCTGTCCGCAACCGTGGTGGACGTGGACGCGTTTGCGCTGCACAACGCGTTTGAGGTAAACCACCCCGACGCGATGCGCGGTGCTACCGCTCTGGTCAACGTCGGAAACGAGATCACCAATGTGAACGTCATCGACGATGGCGTACCGATTCTCACCCGTGATCTTGCGGTGGGCACGCGCCGCTTCCAGGAAGACCTGCAGCGCCATCACGGGCTATCGGCGGAGGACGCCGAGGCAATGGTGCGCGGCTATAACCGAACGCCGGAGCTGGACAGTGTTCTCGAAGCGCGCGGCGAGGAGATCGCCGTCGGAGTCGAGCGCGCCGCTGCCTTCCTCGCTGCATCGTCCCGCAATGCCCCGCAGGTCCGCGCTGTCTACATCTGCGGCGGCGGGTCACGCACGCCCGGTCTGGCCGATCTGCTGGGACGACGGCTTCGACTTCACGTGGAGCATGCCAATCCACTTGCAAACATTCACGTCCGCGAGGGAGCACTCGCAGGCTTTGCGATCGATGATATCGCACCGCTGCTGATGCTCCCAATCGGCCTTGGCCTCCGCCAGGCGTAGCGCATGATCGAGATCAATCTTCTGCCAGGCGCGCAGCGCAAGTCGCGCGGCCGTAGCACCAGCTTCACTCCGGCGGTTCTGTCCGGGCTTGGCTCTCAGCTAAAGGATAAGTACCTGATCCTGGGTACCGCCGGCCTGGCAGTGGGCATAGCGGCGGTAGCCGGTATGTACCTGTTCCAGGCCAAGCAGCAGCGTGCGCTCGATGCGCGCGAAACCGCCGCGGCCGCAGACTCCGCGCGGTTCTTCGCCGTACTTAAAGCGCGCGCACAGGCTGAGATGAGGCGCGATTCAGTCTATCAGCAACTTGCAATCATCAAGTCGATCGATGACAGTCGCTACTCATGGTCGCACATCCTCCAGGCAGTGAACCTCTCGGTGCCGCAGTACACGTGGCTCACGCAGGTTTCACAGACGAGCCCGATCACAAGCGGCGCTGCGTATTACGGCGACACCACAGCCGCGGGACGTGCTCGCGTCGACAGCCTCAAAAAGTTGCCCGCCAAGGCCGGCAATAAGGATGCGGTCGCCCATGCACGACGCATGCACGCTGACTCATTGTTCAACGGTGCTGCGACCACTACCAGTTTCCGCATCACGGGCCAGACCGTTGACATACAGGCGCTGACACTATTCATGAAGAATCTTGAAGCATCACCGTTCATCAAGAACGTCCAGCTCACGCGCTCCGACCTGGTGACGGCAGACAATAAGGAAGTGACTGAGTTCCAGCTTGAAGCACAGAGTGAAGTGCCGCCTGCGCACATGATCCAGACGGTTCCCCTCTCAGTCGCGGTGCGCTGACATGGCAATAGGCGCAAACATGACTCAGCGCGAACAGGTGCTGACCGGGATGGGATTTATTGGAATTGTGGCGGCTGCCGCGTTCTGGTGGTTTGCCTACAATCCGAAGACTGTGGCACTGGCGACGTTCGCCGCACACGTAGACTCTGTCGAAACGCTGAATCGTCAGGCGAGGGTCGATCTTACGCGCGGGACCGTGCAGCAGCTCCAGGTTGAAGCCGCTGCGTACGAGAAGAACCTCGGCTTGATGCGCGAGCTCGTTCCGACAACCAACGAGGTACCAGCGCTGTTGGAGAACGTTTCCACTGCCGCACGGAGAGTCGGCCTCGACCTCGCGTCCGTGGAGCCGGTTCCGGTTGTTGAAGGAGAGCAGTTTGACACGTACCGTTACAAAGTGTCTGTCATGGGCGGCTATCATGAGCTCGCCGAGTTCCTCACCAACGTCGGCTCACTCGACCGTATCATGGCGCCGGTAGGCATCGACCTCAAGCATCACGAAGGCGACAAGGGTAAGGCGCGGCAGAAACCAGGCGAGTCGCTTCTGGATGCCAGCTTTCAATTGCAGACCTACGTTGCTCGCACGACGCCGCTCGCACTCAACAGGGGTGGCAAATGAAAGCTCCGCAAAATCTGATCAGCTGTCTATTCACCTGCGCATTCACGGCGCTCGCCCTCGGGCTGATGGTCACGCCTGTGCACGCACAAAGCTCTCGTGATCGTGCTCCGGCCCGCGATACAGCTCCGGTTGTCACGTTCAGCCGAGAAGTCTTTCAATACCATCCCGACGGCCGGCGCGACCCTTTCGTCTCGCTCATCAAGAGCAGCGAGATCAGACCGGTCATAACCGACCTCCGACTGACAACGGTCGCGTATGACGCGACTGGCAACAACTCCGTGGCCGTACTGCGCGATCTCGGGACCAAGGAGCAGTACCGCGTAAAGGTCGGAACTCCGCTGGGACGCATGCGCGTCGTGCGGATCGATCAGAAGGCGGTGACCTTCGCGCTCGAAGAGTTCGGCTTCAGCCGTCAGCAGACGTTGGCGATGGGCGATTCCACAAACATGAGGACACCATGATGTTCCCCTTGATTACCCTCGTTGCCCTTGCGGTAGCGCATGGGCCGACCACCATCCCATCTTCGCCGCACGCTCCGGTAGCTTGCGCTGGAGGAGTGGGGTCGGGAGGATGCGCACGAAAGTCCGGCTCATCGACGGTGACGGGGGTGAGTGTAGTACCTGGCTCGGGGCACGCCGACGTTGTGGTGGGCGTGGAGTCGCCGGTTGAAGTTCAGGACTTCACGCTCGACGCGCCCTTCCGGGTGGTGCTCGATCTCAAGGGAGCGACGCTGTCCGGATCGCCTTCCGCATACGATCACGTTGCGCGTGGCGGAATCACCGACGTTCGCGTATCGCAGTTCCGCCCCAATATTGTCAGGCTGGTACTGCAGCTAGATGGGACGCACGCTTACGAGGTGAAGCGTAGCGGCAGCGAAGTTCGCATTGCCGTGAGCGGTGGGGCGTCTGAATTCGCGGCGTGGCACGGTGACCGCTGGTCTCGTGATAGCGACAACGGAGCCAGGGACGAGGCATCCGTAGCCCCGCAGCATCAGCAACGCAACTACACCACCGCGGTGGCGCAGCCGTCCTCGATACAGGGACAGCCGCAGTCCACTCAGCCCCGTATCACGGTCACGTACCAGGACGCTGACATCAAGGATGTGATAGCGGCCTTCGCGACATTCGCGGGACGCACCATCGTGATCGGCAAGGATGTCGGCGGGACGGTCACGGCCGAGATTCGCAATCAGCCGTGGGATGTCGCGCTGCGCGCGATTCTGCAGGGTCAGGGACTCGCTGCAGCAGAGGATCCGGCGTCCGGGATCATAACGGTCGACAGCTACGCGAACGTGCAGTCGCGCCAGGCACTCGAGCCGCTAGTGACGCAGCTCATCCCGATCAATTATGCCAACGCAGACGCGCTGGTAGCGGTGGTCACCAAGCTTCTCGCGAGAGACTGCACCTCCAGCTCCGGTGCTGCGGCGGCAGCAGGAACGTCGAGCGGTCAGGGCGGCGGAACCGGTGGGGCGGCAAATACAACGTGCATCACCCGCGGCGCCGTTGCGTCCAACCCGGGGACGAACACGCTCATCGTTACGGAGACACCGTCGCGAATCGGCGGAATCATCAACTACGTCCAGCATCTCGACGTACGGACGCCACAGGTGGCAATCAAGGCGAAGATCATCTTCGTCAATCGCACCGACATCGAGAACCTGGGCCTGTCCTACGACATCGGATCGCGAAACCAGTTCTTCAGCCAGCTGGTCAAACGCACTGATCCGAGCACGCTCAAGCCAATCGACACCAACGGCGACGGTGTTCCAGACGCAGTCGGCGGCGGAACGCCGATCACGGGTGATCAGATCTCGCTCGGCGGCAACACGCTGTCGGCTATCGCGAACGCAAGCAGCCGGATCGCATCGCCGGCGCTCTCTCTGGTTTATTCAGCCGCTATCGGCAAGTTCTCGCTAACGAGCTTCCTGGATGCACTCAAGGAAGTCAGGCTCGCGGATCTGCAGGCTGAGCCGAGCATTGTCACGGTTGACAATCGCGAAGCGCGGATCCAGGTAGGACAACAGGTTCCGCTGCGTACGTTGGATGCGAGCTCAGGGGGCGGAATATCGGGCGCCATCCCTCGAGCGACGGTAACGACGAAGGATGTCGGTATCATCCTGACGGTAACACCGCACATCACGAACAATCGGCAGATCCTGATGGATGTTCACGCGGAGAACTCCGATGCACAGCTGGCGAGCTCTGACATCGGATATGTGTTCAACACGCAGAGTGCCGACAACCGGCTCCTCGTTGCTGACGGCGAAACAGCTGTCATCGGCGGTCTCACCGTCACGAGTGTCACGCAGACCAAGACTGGCATCCCGGTTCTGGTGGACCTGCCGCTGGTGGGCAGGCTGTTCGGTGTCACCGGCAAGTCGGAAGAGAAGCGCGACCTGCTAATTCTCATCACTCCGCATGTCATCGATGCCGGCGAGCGCGTGGGCGCGGGGAACCAGTAAAGTGACCAACAAGCACATGCGAATCTCCGCCGCGGCGTTCACCGCAGCCGTCTCTGCACTTGCGCTGAGCGCGCTGGGGTGCGGCGACACGACCGGGACGAATAGCCTGTCTGACACGGTCGCGCCCGCGATCAAGCTCACAATGGCGACCGGATCCGTGGACTCGGTCATCTCGTTCGCGGCAGACGTCAAGGACAATCTGGGCATCAAACGCATTCACATCGATGCTACTGGGGGCGTGAAGGCGTCCTTCGATTCTGTCTTCACTAGTGCTGTCACGACGACGACCGTCAGCCTGTCGCTTGCGGTTCCCCGGGGGGTTCCGGGTGGGACATCGGTCATGGTGATCGGGACGGTGTACGATGGTGCCGGGAACAGGTCGGCACCGGACACGCTCAGACTTGCCACTGGCAATTTCGCGGCAGACACTGTACGGATAACAAGTCCGGAGTCGGGCTCCCCGATCGTGATCGGGAAGAGCGTAGTGATCTCGCTCACTGGCGTGAGCAAACTCAAGGTGATGTGGCTCGGCTTTCAGGCGACGGGTGCGTTCGCTACCGCCGACTCGACAGCGCTCGCGGCGCCATACAAGGAATCAGCGTCGGTACTTGACACGATAGCTGTACCAGCGAATGCCCCCGCCGGTCCACTCACGGTCACTCCATTCATCCGTGATTCGCTCGGCAATCGCAGCCTCGGGCCGCCGATTACACTCACGGTGCTGGCCGCATCCGGGGCAAAGCTGGCGCCAACCGTGAGCTTCGGTTCGGACAAGCGAGTCGAGGCTACCGATACGATCTTCGTGAGTGCACTCGATCCAGCGGGATCGGGCATCGCTCACCTGGGCTACGAGGTGCGCACGGCTCCCGGCGGATCCATCGTCGCCAGAGGGGTTCAACCTTCAGCTCGAATACCACGTCCCAGCCGGCGACGTTCGCGCTGAATATACCGGCCACCGTGGTCCCTCCTTTCCCCGCGACAGTGTATGTCAAGGCATACGCGATCACCGCAAATGGAGCGAAGGGATACGCCAAGCTAGCCGGGGGAGCGGACCGCGAGGACACGTTGATCGTGGTGGCCGGCTCTACCCGCCGGCTCGCCAATGGCGGTGTGATCGCGGATGCGTTCTATCATCCCAACCGCGATCGGATCTACCTGACCAACATCGAGCGCAACGAGATCGAGGTGTTCAGTCTGCAGGACTTCAGCTTTCACAAGCCGATCGCTGTTGGCTCACGCCCGTGGGGGATCACCGTGTGGCCGCACGATCGCAATGGCAACGCTGCCCAGTCGTACGGTGACACGCTGCTCGTGGCACATTCCGGTGGTACGTCGATCGGGTATGTCGATGTCAGCGCCGCTGCCGGCTCAGGGTTGGGTGGCATCGCTGGCTCGCCGGAGGGGCGAGAAGTGTACAGCTACGCCCTGCCCAACATCATCGCGTACACCGTCACCACCGTGAGCTCATCGACAGTGGTCGGCGGTACGCTGACTCAGAGAACTCGTTTCGACTTCAGCGACCGCCCGCAGTACGTTGCTGCTACGTGCAAACCGTCGCTAACACTGGACCCGAGCATCTGTGGCGACGTGGTGCTGGTTTACTCCACCACCGCGACACCTGGCCAGTCTGTACCGTTCCCGAACCAGGGGACCGTGCGCTGGGAGAATCTCTCTAACCGGACGTCGCACCTCTTCTTTGAGCCGGCGGTGGGGCAGGGCACGGCCCGCTCGGACACTCTCGAAGTTGTACGCTATGCGGCCTGTTCGGATACGCAGGCAGGGCGCAGCTGCGTTGGTGCAGACTCCGTGGAGCTGGTACCCCCTAAGCAGATGGTGACCTCCCCGCACGTTCCGAGGGACACTGCGGATCACAAGGTCCTTGATTCGGCCTCTTACTCGGTCACGGTTCAGATCGACCGACTTGCTTTCCGCGACACCACGTTCGTCCGCAACTCTGGCAACTTCAGGCGCGCGATAATGGGAGAGGGCGGTCCGATCCACAACAGCCGCGCGATTGGTTACGACGTGCTTCCCGGACTTATCCCGAACGCGCAGTTCTCCGACGGCACCACGCGCGCGCTCGCGACGCCTGTAATCGACGCCGGTATAAGCCGCGCAGAGGATGTCACTGACTTCATCGCCAACACGAGCGCGCGAGTCGCGGGCGTGGGCATCAACTTCGACGGCAGTATGAGTGCGGTGCGCGCAGACTCCATCTACCTGCTCGACACCACGCTCCGACTCCAGGGCATACTCGCAACAGCGACTTCGGCGAACGCTGGTTTCGACTTCCATCCGGGCAACCGGGGCTTCCCGTCCGGTGGTGGGCAGAGCACATCGTGCTACGTCTTCGCCGCTTCTACCCAGCCCGTCATAGAAGTGTACGACACGCACTATTCCAGGCTTGTCAGCACGATTCCAGTGAAGGCCCCGATCATCGGGCCGATCAAAACGTCGGTTCGTGCCAGCACGGGCGACGTGATCCTGGTAGGTGCAACAGCCCAGGGTGTGGTGGTGGTGACTGCGAGCCAGAATGATACAAAAATATTCCCGAATGCCAGCTGCCCGCAGTAGTAAGCCCGCTGTAGCTGACTGCAACCTCGCTTGACAGGTGGTTTGAAGCGGGGACTCGGTATGTACCGAGTG
>JBPCQO010000175.1:0-6628 GCA_050998035.1 Gemmatimonadaceae bacterium
CCCATCAGGCGTACCATGTGGGGCAGGTGGTCATGCTCGCCAAGTACCACGCTGGCGAGGAGTGGCATAGTCTGACTATACCGCGTCGCGGTGAGCGCTCCGGCGGAGCGTGAAGGGCAACCGTCGCAGTAGCCCGTAGTTGTTATTCATTCGATTGATTAATATTGTGGTATGGTACCTGGCTCTGGCACATCCTGAAGAAACCGGGCATAAAGGTGACGCGCTGGTCGCGTCCCACCTCATGATAATCTGCGCTGGATCCGACGCGTTGTCGCCGGTGCGGGCGTGATCCTCGTCACGCGAGTATAGCTCTCCAACGGCACAGGCCACCTCACGTATCACGGTAACAAGTTGCGAATCACTATTCTGATTGGATGCGTGCGGTGGCGATGACGCATGCCATAGTCATCACGAGGATGGACTATGCGGGGTCGTGAAGTTGGCCGGGTGGCGGCGCTGTTGCGCTATCCGGTCAAGTCGATGCAGGCTGAAGCTTTGGAGGCAGTAGATGTGGGCTGGCATGGTCTCGCGGGCGACCGTCGCTGGGCGTTCATCCGCGATGGTATGATGCGAAGTGGCTTCCCCTGGTTGACGATTCGCGAGCGATCTGACATGGGCTGTTATCAGCCGTGGCTCGTCGAACCTGCCCGGCCCGACGTGTCACCCACCATGGTACGTACACCGTCAGGGGACGAGTTCGACGTTGTGGATCCGGCGCTCGCCGCTGAGCTCGGCCACGGGACGCGCCACGGCGTGCGCGTCATCAAACAGGACCGCGGGATCTTCGACACCATGCCGCTGTCCCTCATCACGACGCAGACGGTCGCCAGCCTCAGCGCCTTGACCAACGTGGATCTCGACGTCCGGCGCTTCCGGTCCAACATCGTTGTCGAGTCAACGGGCAGCACGCCTTTTGCCGAGGATGTGTGGGTTGGCCTCACGTTGCGGATCGGGAACATGGAGAACGGCATGCGAATGCGCGTTGACCAGCGTGACCGGCGCTGCGTAGTCGTCAACGTCGATCCTGTTACGACCCAGCGCGATCCGACGATTTTGCGTGCGCTTGCCCGCGAGCGCCAGAGCTGCCTAGGGGTGTACGGTTCGACGGTCCAGGCAGGCCACGTCGCTGTTGGCGACTCCGTCGTTATCGAGACGTGAGAATACGCTGGCGTCGATATCGCAGGCTGCCGGGACCACTTACCGCAATACCGTGTGCAGCCGTTCGCTGTAGGTGCGGCTTCAGGTCACGCGTGTCCCGTCCCGGAGAGTGATGACATACTCGCCGTGCGCGCGTGGCTCGAGCTGCTGGATGTGATCGACGTGAACGATGATCGAGCGGTGTATGCGAATGAAACGGCGGGATTGGCCCGGTGGGTGATGGTCTCCCCCGAGAAGGTAGTCACCGCCTTAGCGCAACGGCGCGGTGCAGCTCGTCGAAGCGATATCTTTCGTGTGCACCGTGGTTAAACATCCGAGCGCCGGGAGACGGACGTGACAGAACGCGGAGAGGGAACAGTTCCTGACGGTTCGAAGTCGACGTTGGAGATACGCCAGCTGCGCGCATTCCTTGCCGTCGTCGCGCACGGGAGTGTGAGTGGAGCCGCTGTCGCCCTCGGCCTGGCGCAATCGACAGTTTCGGAAGCACTCGCGGCGCTCGACAGAGCGGTGGGAGTACAGACCATTCTTCGGAGGCGCGGAGCGCATGAAACAGCGCTCACCGATGCCGGTAAGGCATTGCTGCCACACGCCCGCCGCATGCTTCAGGATCTGGACGCTGTGCACCTTGCGATCGCTGCAGTAACGCACCGAGCAAACGCCACCATTGACGTAGTGGCAAACGAATCGGTGAGCACATTTATCCTCACCCCGGCGCTCGGTCTCCTCCGGAAGCAGTGGCCGAACACGCGCTTCGCCGTGACCGTAGCCACGTGTGCCAATGTGCGCTCAAGTGTCACCGAGCGGCAGTGCAATCTTGGATTGTTGCTGGAAAACTACGGTGACACGGCCGGTAGTCGGGAAGGCATCAAGACGCGACGTCCTGACGACTCCGTGACGGCCATCGTGCTCGCGAGTGACATCCCACTCGTCATATTTGCTGGGAAGAAGCATCCACTCGTGCGCGGTGCGCAACATCTCGCATTGCCACGTGATGCTATTGCCTCATTCCCGATGTTCGTTGCCGACTCAGCGGGAGACTTCCACGAGCTTATCCGCCGGTACTTTGCGGCGGATGGCCTACCGGGCCCGCGACTTGAGGCTGTCGGCAGCATTGATGGCGTCAAGCGTGGGGTTGACGCGGATACCTCGGCACTCGGCATTCTTCCTCATTACGCCGTCGCTGAAGATCTACGATCGGGACGAGTGCGCGCACTGTCGCTGAGTCCGGCACCGCCACGAATGCAACTCGTCGCGCTGCTTCCATCTGCTGGAGCAGCGCGCCACCCGGCCATAACCGAGTTGATCGAGCAATTAGGGGCGGTCTGACTGCCCCGCCGCGATGCGCCTCCAGAACTCTGGTAGCCGAGGGGCTGCGAGTAGCGCAGCCGCCTTTCCGCGATCCTGCAGCGCCTCAGCCATCGAGCGGAGTGTGACACCGTGATCTGGACGAAAGCTCACGCGCACCGCGTCGCCAGCACGGGCTTCTCCTTCCTCAACGATGCGAAGATATGCACCGAGGCGGTTGACGGCTAGAAATCTCTTCGGGAAAAGAGCATCACCCATGCGGATGCCGAGCTTGAAGCACGGCAGCCGAGGCTGTGCAATCTCGATCACCGCTGTGCCGATCGTCCAACGTTCCCCGACCAGTGCGGAGCGGAGATCGAGGCCCTGAACCGTGAGGTTTTCGCCGAACAGGCCCGGGGAGGTCTCGATCCCTTCATGTTCGCTCCAGTACCGGTAGTCCTCAACGGCGTACGCATATACTGCCTTGTCAACACCACCATGTACTGTCCTGTCCGCCTGATCATCCCCCTCGAAATTCACGCCTCGCAGCGCTATGGCCCGTTCCCCGACTGGATACTTCCAAATACCAGTCCGGACTTGTTTGCCACGCCACTCAATGTCGCGCACCGCGCCGACGTTGACCGACAGAACGCGCGGCACCGTGCTCGCGTCTGCTGCCGCTCCGGTGAGCTGCGATGTGCGAGGATCCGCCATGCCAGAAGCTTACTCTGCTCCAGCAGTGGCCAGAGACCGTTCTGTCACTGCCCGGTCCGATCGCCTGATCACGGCGCCCATGTTGGAAAGATGCAGCAGTGCCGACCTGCGCACCTCGTCGGCCGTTTGACGGCCGAGCAGTTCGTCGTCCAGGTCGCACGCTCCTGTCGCATCAGGATCGACAGACACGTCGAAACCACGCACCAGTGCCTCGCGCGTGGATGTTGAGACGCACATGTGCGTGTAGAACCCGGCGATCAGCACTTCGGTGATATCTGCCGCTCGCAGCCATTCCTCCAGCCCGGTGCCGGTGAACGCGCCATAGACATCTTTCTCGAACAGCTTCTCGGGCCCATAGCCTGCTTGTGGGCCGAACCCGGGCGATAGCTCCGCACCCCACGAGCCGGGCACAAATGCCCGTGACTCAGTCGGCCTGTTGTGATGCTGGACCCATGCGATCGGTCGGCGTCCTCGGCGCGCCTCCTCGACCAGCAGGTGAATGTGCCAGAGCGCGTCGGCGTGGCTGGGCACGGCACGCAGTCCGTTTGCCGAGAACTCGTTCTGCGCATCGACTACAAGTAGTGCCTGCATCGTAACTCCGAGCGTTATAGATGAATTGGATGCCCCTCGCTGTGGAACAGCCACTGTCCAATGCACTCCGAATATGTGATATGGGGCTGCGCGCGCAGCAATGGCGATAAGAGACATCGACAAGACCGATATGCGGAGTCGAGCCGAGGACGGCACGATCGCAACATGATGGCTGATCGTTTGGTGCGCGAGTAGCATTCGTCAGCTACCGTGGCCCCCTTGACCATGACATAAGTGTCATGGTTTAGTTTGGATAAGCCGAGGGGCGCATAAATCGGAGGTGTCGTGCTGATAGGCGAGCTAGCTGTGCAAACTAGAGTCAGCGTTCGTGCGATAAGATACTACGAGCGCGCAAGGCTGTTGCGCGCTACACGGCGCGCGAACGGCTACCGGGATTTTGGGGACTCGGCGGTAAGTAGAGTACGCGCGATTCGCGATCTACTCGAGGCGGGCTTTACTATAGACGAGATTGTGTCGCTGTCAGAATGTATCGAGTGTTCTTCCAAGAGCGCGAACTGTTGTGCGCGGACGAGGGCAGTATACCGCGCAAAACTCGTCAAGGTGAATGCACAGATAACGACTCTGACGACTCTCCGCGAACGCATCGAGCAGCGCATCGGCGTGCTCGGAACGTGCTAACCACTCTAAGAGGATATATTCGTGTCTGAGATAACTCATGCGACTGACGCAACATTTGACGATGACGTCGAGCGGCAACATGGTGTGACCGTGGTGGATTTCTGGGCAACGTGGTGCGGGCCGTGCCGCATGATCGGACCGGTATTGGAGCGAATCGCATCGGAACGCAACGATGTAAAAATCGTGAAGATCAATAACGACGAAAATATCGGCATCGCGTCCCGTTTTGGTGTGCGTGCGCTACCAACATTGCTGTTCTTCAAGGACGGCAAACCTGTCGATCAGGTCATTGGTTCGGTCAGCAAGGATCGGGTCAATGCGATTATCAATAAGTACGTCGACGTTCCCGCAGCTTAGGGACGTGCCGATCCAGCAGATGCCTCACACACATTCCTCGTGCAGACATACCGCCCGAAAGATCGAGTCGCATCTACATAATACGGCTACAGAATGAATACGGAACAGATACTCGTCGTGGCTGACCCTGGCTGGCCCTGGCTCTCGAAACGGTGCTGTACCTGTCACAACGTCGGCGCCGGTCCGTCTATCATGATGAAGCTGTCCCTCATGATGAGCACCAAGGAGATCACGGCAATGAAACGACTCGACATCGCGCAGGTTGTGCCCGATGCGGCAGTGCAATAATGGCTCTTGAAACGTATGTGCGGTCCAGCGGCCTCGAGCCCGCGTGAGAAGTTCCGGCGAGGATGTCAGCGTCAACATCGGACAACTTGCAGCGCAGATTACGGGGCTGGCGCTCGTGTTTACCATCGTGCTAGTCCTCCCCGCTGGTACTCTCGCATGGCCTGCCGGATGGACCTTCCTCGCGTTGTTCTTCGGGTTTGTCATCGCGCTGAGCCTATGGCTGCTCCGTAACGACCCGGCACTCCTTGCCGAACGAATGAGCGGGATCGGCCAAGCCGATCAGAAGGCTTGGGACAAGGTGTTCCTGGCTACGGCGGGCCTGGCATTTGTCGCTTGGTTGGCCCTGATGGCGTTCGACGCCGCGCGGTTCCACTGGTCACACGTGTCAACGCCGATTCAGGGACTCGGCGCAGTGCTCCTCTTGGGATCATTCTACCTGTTTTACTGCACGTATCGTGAGAACACCTTTCTGTCGCCCGGAGTTCGTGTTCAGTCAGAGCGGGCTCAGACTGTGGTGAGTACTGGTCCCTACCAGCACCTGCGTCACCCCATGTATGCTGCCTTCATTGTTCTTACCATTGGTACGCCACTATTGCTCGGATCGGTGTGTGGGCTGTTGGGTACTCTGCTCCTTATGGGACTCGTCGCGAGACGCGCGGTGTTGGAAGAGCAAGTATTGCTGAAGGAACTGGAGATGTACCAAGCCTATATGATCAAAGTGAAATACCGCCTAGCCCCGTACCTCTGGTAGCGGTCCTCTGCACATCCCGCACAGAGCGTGAAGGATGTAATTGCTTGCATAGGGTGGGACCTTTCCGCGGTAAACTATTCAACGTTAAATGTCATCCCGATGAAATTCGCCAGGATCTGGTTCACAATTGCCGGGTGGTGGGGAATCGTTACTTTGCTACCGCTGTTCTTCATGTTCAATCTGATTGGCCACAGTAATCCGCCGATGATCAATCATCCGGAGTACTATTACGGGTTTCTGTCGGTCGCTTTGGCCTGGCAGATCGCATTCCTCATCATAGCGCGCGAGCCGGTGACATATCGTGCCTTGATGATACCGGCAACACTGGAAAAGCTCGGCTACGCAACGGTCTGCATCGTACTTTTCGCGCAGCAGCGCATCCTTCTCAGCGGCTTCCTGTTCGGTCTCACAGATCTTGCTCTCGGCATAGGTTTTGTAGTCGCCTATTCGAAGACCTCGGACAAGTCTTTGGCCCGCACATCCGTGCGATAAACTGCGGCGAAGCAGCCGATCGCTGGTTGGCGCACGACAGTGGCGGAGCACTTTGCGAAGTCACGATGCTTGCTGACATCGCGAGCATTGCCAACGCGCGTGCGGTCCCAGGCGCAACGGTCATCTGTGATCGGAATAGCCGTCATGGCTCCCAGTAGTAGCTCATCTTCGCGAGAACCACGTTCGATGGGGCGACGTGGAAAAGGTCGCCGACGTCGCGGCGAGGAACCAGCGAGCCAAGGTTGTCATGTCCGGATCTTGTTTGCGTCCAGACGAGAAATAGCTCGGACCCCGGGCGATATTCCCAACGTAGCACCGCGCTTCCATGTAGCTTTCGTACGTTAAAATCAGCGT
>JBPCQO010000176.1:0-18984 GCA_050998035.1 Gemmatimonadaceae bacterium
TCACAGGGGTTGAACATCTCCGCCGCGGTGCCGACAACTTCCGGCAGTGAGCTGGTACGCGAACATATTACCGGGCATCCGCAAACCATCGCTTCTAGCGGCGGAATGCCGAATCCCTCGTACAGCGACGGATAGATGAATGCCTCTGCGTGCTGATATAACGTCGCAAGCACGTCATCACCTCCTCCGAGATGGACGACAGCCGCATCCGGGAGCCCGGCCTTCTGAACACCTTGTCTGTCGATTTCTGTCAACGCGCCACCGCCAAAACAGACGAAGATAACACCCCTGTCCGGTAAGCCACTCGCAACGAACGCGTCCAAGCACGCATCGAAATTCTTGTATCCACGCCGCTGGCCAACGTACAGCACGTACGGCGCTGCTATTAGCCGGTCCGGCGCTGCCAACAGCACCAGACCGGGATCTGCAGCGAGCGGCACGACCGAAATGCGCGCAGGATCAATCGGGATCTCCTCGAGCAAATCCCGTCGCGTGGAGTCGGAGATGCAGAGGATGCGCGATGCGCGTGTGATCGCGGCACGCTTTCTGGAGCGAGTGGCACTACGCGCGTTGAACGATTGCGGGAATCGCTCGTGGATCATGTCAAAGACGGTGACGACGGTAGGGATTCCACGCGGAGCGATGCGCTCGCGCGTGTAATATGTCTCGTGGATCAGATCAACGCCGGCCGTAAGCAGATGTAGCCGACTCGCGATGGAGTTCGACAGGAGTCTCAGCACGCCCGTGCCGCGAAAGTGCGGCACATACGTGCCACGTACAGGCACGGCGTCATTACTCCGGAGAAGCTGGTTCAGATGCATCGGTGCGACGATACGGACGCCGAAATCTGGATCGCTCGCGACGCGCGACGCGAGTTCCACGAAGTACCGGGAGATACCACCGTACGGCTGCAGCGAGAATATCTGGTGATCGTATGCGATCCGCATGATCAGCCGTCGCGCTCGCGACCATGTGCACCCGGAACGTCTTTCACTTTCACGGCTGGATTTCCCGCGACAACTGACCACGGCGGAACATCCTTTGTAACAACCGATCGCGCGGCGACAATTGCTCCTTCGCCGACGACTACGCCCTTGAGGATTGCTGCCTCGAATCCAATCCACGCCTTATCGCATATCCGGATAGGCGCCGCGCTCACACTCGACCAGTTCTTGCCAGTCGTGAGCGGCAATCCCGCACGAAATGCACGTGTTTGGGCGGCAACGTCCACCATCCGGTCCTCCCAATCGAGGGAATGCGCATTGTGGTCATAGAGATAGCAGCCCCACGCGATCATAACGTCATTCCCCACTGAAATACTCGTGCGGGATATCATCTGCGTTCCACCACCTACGTACGTGCGTTGGCCGATGTCGATGGAACCCGCATCGGACTCGAACGTGAACGTCCCTCCTACCATGCAGTCGGCGCCGAGCGTTACACGCCCTCCACTCCCTTGAAAGTCAAAGCGTGCCGAGTCGAGGAGAATCGCCGAGGGATGCGAGGTGACGCGACTGTCACGCTGCGCAACCGCCGACGGGTTGTACCGTAGCCGCTTCAGTATGCCGATGATCATGCAGCCGCACGTCGAGCATGCCGGAAGATTAACCGGCGTAATCGCTGCGCAGAACGCCGAATAGCACGCTCCGGGGCAGTTATCAATCTGGCAGACAGGCTCGGCGCGAGTGAGCACTCCCGCCCGTCCCGAACCAGGACGGCGGTCGTCGGGCTTGTCCGGCGCACGTATTTGTACGGAATGCCGAAGCGAGACTGCGCAAAGCCGAATCGCACCACCGCCTCTCTCGCGTCGATCGGAAGTTGCCATGGGTCTCCGGCAACAGCCGCGGACAGCATCGCAATGAGATCGTCGTGCGAGCCCGGTATTACGACGCCACCCATGTCTTCGAATATGTGCCGCCCGAGCATGAGCGACGGCTTGCCGAGGTAAACGGCCTCCATCGCCACAGTTGACCCGAATGTGAGGACCATGTCTACTGCCTCGATCAGCGAATACGTGTGCACGGGGGAATCGGCGCCCACGAGGTGCAGCAATGGGAACTCGCGAGCGATCTGCTCAAGCTCACGCGTCTGAGTGTTGTTCACACCGCGCAGATGTGGATGGACGCGGAGAATGAACTGCACATCTCCACGATTCGCGAACGCACCCAGAAGTTGACGCAGACCATCCGCCTGGTCGTGGTAGAACAGCGGCTCCCACCCGTCTATGGCGACAAACTCATCCTCTGACGAAACGAAAATTCCGACGCGCAGGCCGGCAGACATCAACTGTTCGGGAAGCAGCCCTGCCTCCTGAGCGTTTGTGAACGTGAGGCCGTCGTCCGGCCGGTTCTCGATCCGTGCCTTGTACCAGGCGTCGGCAATCACAGCCTTTTCGTCACCGCTCTCTGGCGCCGTCTCGAACGTCTTATCAAAGATATTCTTCAGCAGCGGCAGATCATGCGGGTAGGTATTGGCCGTCACAACATAACGGTCCTGAGCACCCGCGACCTCGTACACGAGCGTTTCCACGCCTGCGGCCTGCCCGGCGCGCAACGCCGGACGAAGACTCGCGACACGTCCGTTGAACAGCAGTAACGTGTCAGGCGCGAGCCGAGCGATGTGATTGCGAATGGAGTAGTGAACCCGTCCCGCTGCTCGCAATCCTGTGCGGACCTCATTGCCGTGAACCTCCAGATCAGGCACGGGCTCGCGATGCAGGCTGACAATGCTACTCAGGACGGCCATTCCGATGTCCGAGCCGTCCAGCTGAAGCGAGCGAAGCTCCTGGACCGAGCGAAGCGGCTCGCTGGCGATCGCTTCGACCGCTGCCTCCTGCTCCGGCGTGATGGAGAGGAAGTCCATCACTTCTACCCGGTCACTTTCTAGCCACTCGACACCGGACTTCGCCCGCGAACGACACAGAACACAGGCGGAAAGCTTGTGATCGGGATTGGCCTCGCACGTCGGCAAGCTTGCGTTGCACGTGAGCATTGTCACCGCGTAACCGCGCTCTATATAGTCCTGGATGATCTCCAGCTGCGTCTCATAGATCGGCGGCTGCCAGATTGCGAGAGGCGAGTATACGAGCAGGCGCCGGGTCATCGCTACCCGACCATTCCCTGAAAGACGGCGCTTGACTGTACCAAATCATCGTACGCTCCCTTTTCCACAACCTCGCCGTCAGCCATGACGAACAACGTATCGCAACGTCGAACGGTGCTGAGCCTGTGTGCGATGATGATCATCGTCTTGGCTCCATGAAGCTCATGCAGGACGTCAGTAATCTCTCGCTCGGTGCGATGATCGAGCGCGGCAGTTGCTTCGTCCATCACGAGCACGTCCGGATCGTGATAAAGAGCGCGCGCGATACCGACGCGCTGGCGCTGACCGCCTGAGATCCGCACGCCCCGCTCTCCCACGAACGTGTCCAGGCCGAGCGGAAGCGAGCGCACGAGTACATCGAGCTGCGCGGCAGCCAGGGCGCGCCACACGGCTGCGTCGTCGATATCCGAGTCTTCCAGGCCGAATGCTACGTTGCGCCTCAGCGTGTCGTCTGACAGGTAGATAGTCTGTGGAATGTAGCCTATGGAGCGCTGCCAATCACGTACCGATACGTCAATGTCGACTCCGTCTACAAGCACGGCACCGCTCGTCGGCCGCAGCAGCCCGAGAATAACATCGATGACCGTCGTCTTGCCCGCCCCCGATGCGCCGACAAACCCCACCGATGCCCCACGTGGAATTGTCAGCGACACATCGCTTACGCTTGGTCGGTTGGCATCTGGGTACTTGTACGTCACGTCGTACAGCTCGATCGCATCGGTGAGAGCCACTCTCCCGCCCGTCCCATGGCTCTCCTCGACCCCCGAATCCGCGATGTCACGGTATACCACCTCGACTGCGTGGCCATAATAGCGGAGATAAGTTGCAGCATTCACGATGCGATTCATCGACGGCATCAGGCGCAGTGCCGCGACTGCGAACAGGGCAATCCGTGGAAGAATGGACTGAAGGTCACGGCCCGATGCAACCATCACGATCGTTGCGACCGCCATGCCGCACATGGCAATTGTCTCTATAAGATATCTGGGGAAATCATTCGCCATCTGGAGCATGCTGGTCGCATGCACCCACTCCCGGACACTCCGCCCATACGCGTCGAGGAAGAATGCCTCACGTCCGAGCACCTTCGTTTCCTTGATGCCACCGAGCCCCTGGTTCACCCATTTGATTAGATCGGCGCCGTTCCGCTGCTGTCGCCCGCCCAGCGTGCTCAGGCGGCTTCGGATCAGACGGTAGTACGCTCCGGTAGCCCCGGCGATTACTGCGAGCGCTATTCCAGATGATAGCGGATCCACTCCGAACAACAGAGCGGCTACGAGACTCACGATGAGTGCCTCAGAGACCAGAATCAACAACGGCAGCAGGACGCCGGTGAACACCTGGTTCACGTCAGAATTGATGATGCGGAGAAGTTCCGCCGTGTTCCGTGTGAGGTGAAACGTGTACGGGCTGAGCAGATACCGGTGCAGCAGGCGCTTGGACAGCACGATCTGGCGCTCGGCAACGAATCTTCGCTGCAGGTACATCATTCCCGCGAGGTATACATTCTTGACGACGAAGAATAGCGCCAGCGCGACTGTTGCGCGCACCAGCATCTGCGCGTCCCCTCCCCGCACCAGCCACTCTCCGTGATGCGACAGCAGGAACCTGCGCGCCGCGCTCGGCGAGTTGAGGAGAGCGACGTACGCCGGAATGAGCGCCACGCCCACCGCCTCGACCAGAGCACTCGTCACGTTAAGTGCGAGTACACAGCCGAGCTGCAAGCGCTCACGCGCCGAGAACAAGGCCAGGAGGTGGCGTACAAGTGGAAGCATCTCTAACTTCAGAGCCGCGGGCGAAGCAGGCGCGTCGCGGCCCATATGATCGGCCCTCGCCGCGCCCCCCGTAGGGTCGCGATGTGCTCGTACGCTTCCGCAAGTCGCTCGCGACACTCATGTATGCGCCGCAACTCAGCGGAGTACCTCGCGCGGCTCCGCTCCGCAATATTGGAGGGCGTCTTCAGAGCGCCCGTAGCTGCGGCAAGGATCTTCCAGCTTGTCGCGCGCCGCCTCGCCTTCGCCAGCTCACGGTGACAATGCTCCGACGATGCACGTCGAAGCTGCGCCGCTGTCGCGGAATCAACGTGGTACTTCGCGGCAATTTGCGATCGCACGCAATCCCATACTCTTCGTGAAGCGGAACCGTCAACCAGACCGAGGTACGGCTCGCAGTACCCCTGCCGTTTCGCTCGTATCGCGTCGGACAGCGGTAGTGCGGGAGCCGTCAAGCGATCGCGAAGATCGCGGGGCGACGTCGCGACGTCAATCGCATCCTCCATCCCGTGAAATGGGAGGAGAAGCGCCTTCTCACGCTCGGCGGTGGCGGTCCAGAACGTATACACAACACGCTTGCCTGCAATCATCGCTTCAGCAATCGCCGTTGTCTGGAACCCGACGACAACATCGCTCGCCAAGAGCAGCGCTCGGGTATCGAGGCTCGTCGGCAGGATGTAAGCATGAGGAACGCTCGACAGCCGCTCGGTCAACGCCGCCAATTGGGCCGCGTCTTGCTGCGGGTGCGGCTTGACGACAACGGTGTACAATCCTGCGTGCGCCAGCGCGACCAGGACCTCTTCCGTTTCGCGGTGCAAGCGCTCCCACGGGCGGTGCGCAGTCCCGGCCGTACGCTCCTCTGCGTATGCGTCGAGATCGTATGATAGAAAGAGAAGGACAGGGCGATCCGGGGAGAGCTCAACCCCAGCTGCAGAGAGATCCGCGGCCACTCCGCCAGCGTGGTAAACGTCGAACCTAGGCTGTCCCAGGACAGATACATCGGACGGGTCCGCTCCTGCAGCCACCCAGAAATCCTTGGACTTCTGGCTGCATACCGTCATCGCATCACCGCAGAACGGGAACCAGTGCCGCATGTCAGCGGAGTGGTGTTCCAGCGATTTTGCTGAAACCCCGGATTCCTTCTGAACAGTGACCGTGGGGATACCTAGCTCTCGTACCACTTGAATTACGTCCCGAATGTAGAAAAACGTGTCCGATGGCACCACCAACGCTTCGAAAGGAAACGTGAGATACAGCTCGAACGCGATCTGCCGAGCGCGCTCGCGGTACCTTGCGCGCGCGCTGGCATACTCCGGCGCGTGGTAGCGTGCCAGATCAGATCCAAAGACTTCTGCGGGGAACACTTCGCGTGCGACTGAGGCGAATGCTTCAGCAGCGACGATCCGAATGACGTCGCTTTCGTCGCTCGCGTGAACGAGAGCCTCAATGTCCTGAGTGAAGTGATGATTTAGGATCAGCACTTTCATGCAGCGCTACCGCTTATGGCGGCCACGACGTGCGCACTGATCTTTCGGCCGCACGACGGCTTGGTATGATGGCTGTCCAGGAAGTCGGACGTCGCACATCCGAGCTTTTCCGGGTTGCGCAAATTCAGATAAACCGCGCCAGTACGACGTGCTACGCTGCTCAACAGCCTGTCAGTCTCGTTCAGGTTTCGCGCCGTCACGGTATTGGAGTACAGTGCTGCGTATGCAGACGGATGATAGGGCGGAGCGACCAGCACGACGTTTACGCCCATACTGCGGATGTGCCGTACGACCGCTGCGAGCCGCTGCGCGCGGGGGACGTCGACCTGAGTCCAGTCAGCCATGGAGTGAGTGTTTCGTGCGACGTACGTCACGGCCTCCGAGTCGACTGTCGCCTGTGGGCTCTGAAGCGCCGGGCAGCTCACATAATCGCCTACCAGAGTCCGTATGTACTCTGGCGTGCGTAGCTTGAGGCAGTACTGCGCAGGGGTCGCACGAACGAGCCACGGGATGAGTGGCTCGGACGACCGGCGGGCGTCCCGCACAAAAAGCGCCGTCTCCCGTAACGTAGCAAATGTCAGCCTTTCCTTCAGCATTGCCCACAATCCGAGCGGCCGTTGTCTGGACACCCACATACCATCACCCTGCTGGCGACGATAGCGGATGAATTCGTCGGTCAGGCTGCGCCAGCGCTGGTCATCAATTACAGGATTCAGAAACCATGCATCAATACCCAAGACCACAGTTTGCGGCCGGTGCGAAGCTCTATCCAGCAGAACAGTGGCCGCCTCAAAGTCCTCGATCGTTGGAGCTGACAGCCACCCGTTCAGCAGCGTACGCGCTGGGAACATTGCCGCGCTCAGACCTCCGATCGTGCTACTGCCGATAAGAACAACCTCATGATTCGACCGAGGATCCTCAAGGCGTTCCCGCAACCAAGCTCGCTGGTCGAATGCATTCTGCCAGACGAGCAAATCCGAGTCGGTCTGCAACGCCGCGAGCCGCGTGATTAACGCGCTTTGATCCAACGCAGAGATGTCGTAGTGCGCATTGATCGCGTACGTGACACCGCACAGCCCCACGGCCATCAGGGCGAAGACTGCAAAGGGAAGAATGGAACGGCATCGAGGCGCGCGAGGCAAGGTGGGCACGTCAGAACTGGAAGTAAAGGAACTTGGACGAGTAGTTCATCATCACCAGTGCAACACCGGCGACCGCTCCTAGCACCCCGGCTCCGAACAGTGACAACGTGTCAATCTCCCGCTCATAGACGTTTCGCACAGTCATCGAAGCGATGACTGCCGCGAGTATTAGGAAGGTGGTGTGGGGCGCAAGCGCATGGATGCCGCCAATGCCGTGCCACCCGGCGAGCCCAGCGAACCAGTGCCCTGCGGTCTGAAGCGTCGGTGCGCGGAAAAAGACCCATGCCAAAGTCACGAGCAGGTATGTCGCCACACGCCGATACCAAATGGGCCATTCGTCCCACCTTGGCCCCGTGGCGTGATAGCCCCACAGCAGTAGGCCGTGGAATAAGCCCCAAAGTGCGAACGTCCAATTGGCACCGTGCCAAAGACCTCCCAGCACCATGGTGACCATGAGGTTGAGCTTGGTGCGGAACTCGCCCTTACGATTGCCACCCAGTGGAATGTACAGATAATCGCGCAGCCAACGGCTCAGCGTAATGTGCCAGCGGGTCCAGAAGTCACTCGGGCTGGTCGCCTGATAGGGGCTGTTGAAATTCTGCGGCAGTTCCACGGCAAAGAGCCGCCCCAGACCGATCGCCATATCTGAGTAGCCGCTGAAATCAAAGTATATCTGGACTGAGTAGCCGAATAGCACCAGCCACGAAGAGGCAAAGCCTTGTGCATCTATGGCCGCGATCACCGGATCGATGGCGTTGCCAACTCGGTCAGCGATGAGGACCTTCTTCGCCAGTCCCACGGCGAAAAGCATGAGCCCCGCTCTCCACCGGGGGCTGATTCCCCGATCAGCAATGCGTGTTAACTGCGGAATGAGCTGGTTATGCCGGGTTAGCGGGCCGGCGACCAGATGCGGAAAAAACGCGACGAAGGAAAGATACTTGAGAAAATTCCGCTCAGGCGGGCTCTCGTCGCGGTAGATGTCGATAACGTACGAGATCGTCTGAAACGTGTAGAACGATATTCCGGCCGGTAGAACAACCCGAAATAGGTTCACCCACGCAGCGTTGGCCGAGTGAGGTGCGATTGTCTGCAGCGCAGCTTCGATGGTCCGTGCAATGAGGCCAGAGTACTTGAAGTACGCGAGCAGGCCGAGGTTTGCGGTGAGGGACAGGATCAGATACGCACGCCGCACCCGGTGATTCTTCGACGCACCTATCCGTTGACCGACCCAAAAATCCAGGGTCGTCGAGATCGCCATCGGTATCAGGAACCATGCGTGTCCCGCGAATGCGTAGAAGGCGCAACTCGCGAGCGCTATCCAGAAAAGCAGCGCGTTGCCACGAAGTAGCAACGCGCACCCCAGCACCACGGGGAGAAAGATGAGGAGGAACTCGAAAGAGTTGAACAGCAAGCTGCTAGCTGGTTAGTAGATCGACCTGACGCCCTGACTAACTGTGCGCAGCGCTGAACGCGCCTGCATCAAAGTGGAGAAATACGAGCGGCTTGGCGTTCGGCGCCGCGAGCATGTCGGCGGCGGCGTTAAGATACGCGTATTGCTGCAAAGGAGCCGACTCCCATCTCACACGGCGTGCGCCACGGGGTGGCAGCACCGCTGCACTCGCCGCTGCCACCACTCCGTCAGGTCCTACGAGGCGAAGATCGGTTCGTGCCTCAAAAGGAGTCGGATTCATCAGTAGCAGCTCGAATGAACGGACGCGTGACGGCCAGAGAAGCATATTGGAGCGCCACGCCGGCCGATCTGGCATTGAACTGTAGGCAGCGGTTTGCGGGTGCACGACGGAGACGGAACTCATTCCATGATCATGGTACGCCGCGTAGAAAAAAGACCTCACCGTACCCAAGTGCCGGTCTCCATAATCGAGGCGCTTGGACGAGCGGATCTGTGCCGACACGACGCCAAGCTCAGGCAACGGCCCCTTCATCACGTCCGTCAACGCGATCTCCGCGGTACCCGCGATCGGAACCTCGATTGAAGCATGTCCCGCAACTGCACCAGCCGAATCGTACAACACGAGATCGTAGATGCAAGCCCGTCCGGCGCCAGGAGCGTACAACGATGGGAAGTTGACGAACGTGTAACGGGTCGCCCTTCCAAACCCATTGAGGAAGAACTGAAGCACGGGGTCGCCACGCCTGAGATTGCGCGGCAGCAATCCGCGGACGCGGCTCGATGCCATGAGCCGATTCATCACTGAGCCACGAGCGGTCGATAACGACGGTAGCGACATTAGGATGCTCTCGGGCGAATCAGCGTTGATAGTGCCTCGTCACGAACACGGGCAAGCCCGTCCGTGACGTAGTAGTGCGGAGACAGGGAATGTTCCAACGCGAAATTCCCTGTCCGCTTATTAATTACGAAAGTCATGATAGCGTACATGCTCGCTCCTCCACGTGCCACGACGTTGACCATCTTCGGCGTCTCCGCGTCGGAAAGATGTCCGCGCAATGCCGCGCGTACATCAAACAGCAACGCACTGTTCTCCGGCTCCTCGAACACATTGCTCGATAGGACCTCCCCGCCGGACGACAACACCGATATCGTCAGGGGCTGGCCCTGTGCCGTCGGAACAACCGCCCCGCCCACGTTCGCGAATGCGACGAGCGAGTTGACGTCGCGGCCCACCCACGCCTTCGGCGCGATCAAGATTATCGGCGAAGCGCGACGACCCGGTTTTCCTATAGGCAGTTGATCATACAACAGTGAATCAAATACGCCGGTCCGTGGGTTCTCGTACGTGAGCTGATGCTCTTGCGCGAAGTAACCGTCGACGTCATCCGGTGTGCGCAGCCGGGCGACAACGAGCCGATCGCACGCTCCTTCACCAACAGCAGGAAACGTCCGCTCTGACACCTCGAGTACGCCCTCGAAGGGGATTGTCCCGAACGCCGGCTCATGAGCAATTGATCGACCTTTTTCGAAAACCTGGAGCTCCACGCTAACGTCCACCGGCGGCCGGGCAACTCCATCACGCTGTGTGTTCCGCAGGTAGGCAGCGACCCGCAAATGGCCCGTTTCGCACGTGGGAAAGATGAATTGGCCGATCATATAACCGCAGGGAGCCTCTCCGGCTCGGCCGCTCTACCCACGCGCGCGGAACGCCGGCGTGGGAACCGGGCCGTCCAGCTCCGCTTTGAGATCTGCCCCATCCCGCACGAGCGCGCCGACACGTTTGAACGCGGCCGCATACGCGCGCAATACACTCTCGACAGCAGAACCATCAAGCGCGGCGCAGATGTTGTGCGTCGCAAGCACCAGCACTCCGCGACGAGTTACCTCCTGTGCCCATACCGTCTTCAGCAGCGGGTCGTCCGAACCGTCGGGCGTCAGAAAGCGGATCAACGACCAGTTGTGATGGCCCTGGACTTTGAACCGCGGACCCAAGCCGGCCTCGGCCGCAAGAGTGAGCGCGCCGTCGGCGAGCCGCCGTCCGGCGGATTCCATCCTCAGATACGCGTCGGTGTGCTCCAGTATGTCTAGCACCGCCATCGAAGCGGCCATAGCCGACGCGTCACCGGCGAACGTGAAGCTGACGAACACGTCGTTGAACTTCTGCATGACGTCCGAGCGCCCAACGATGCAGCTGATCGGATAACCGTTACCCATTGCCTTGCCGAAAGTAGCAAGATCAGGCGTCACGCCGAACATCTGCTGCGCGCCGCCAAGGCCGAGGTGAAAGCCGGTGCATATCTCGTCGAACACTAGCAGCGCACCGTGTCGGTGCGCGATGTCACGCACCCCTTCAAGGTACCCTTCCTCGGGCCAGACGAAGTTGAACGGTTCCATCACGACGGCCGCAAACTCATCCTTATGCGCTGACAGAAGCTGATCGAGAGCGGCGAGGTTATTGTACGGGAACGTGTGGGTCAGCTCACGGACGGCTGCGGGCACGCCCGCGATCCGCGACGTGCTGCCGATGTACCAGTCCTGCCAGCCATGGTAGCCGCAAACGGCGACGCGTTCGCGCCCTGTGAAAGCTCGTGCGGCACGGACCGCTCCCGCAGTCGCATCAGAGCCATTTTTCCCGAACCGCACCATCTCGGCGCACGGAATGATCCGCACGAGGCGCTCAGCGAGTTCGACCTCCAGCGGATGCGCGAGGGAGAAGCTGTGCCCGCGCGATGCCTGCTCGTACGCCGCACGGTCAACGTCTGGCTGTGCATACCCCAGAATGTTCGGCAGCAAACCCTGGATGAGATCGACATACTCATTGCCATCAACATCCCAGACGCGGGCGCCGGCGCCATGATCGAGAAAGACTGGCGAGACGCCACGAATGTGCTGCCGCCAGCTCTTGGAATATGTCTGTGCTCCGCCAGGGATTACCCGAGAGCTTCGCTCGAGCCACGCTTCGCTCTCCACCAGTGGGCGCGGCGGCGCCTTGGCATCGTCGGCAGCATCGAAGAGTGACTTGTAATATCCTTCGTTCGAGATCGCGGTAGGAGTTTTCAACACGCGCTCCGCAACTACGCCCATGATTGCCTCATAATTATGTGGACCTGACCCCAGCACTTCGAGCCCGGACCAGACGGTTCGGGCGTATTCGAGATCTGCCGCGTTGTCAACCGTCCATCGCAAGTGGCCTCCGGCGGGCCCTGCTCGATGCTGGTAATATAAACGCCTGACTCGCCCCGAGCGCCGCAAAAAAGGCGTAACGTGCTCCCTGTCTGGCCCCTCCTCTGCGTAGCGAGTGGCGAGATCGAGCGCATGACGGCTGAACACCTCAACATCCTGTCCGTCCGGACGTGAATATGGCTCGGTATTGCATGCGTAATCCACGTCGGCGGATACGAATGCGCCAACCACCTCGTCGATGGTGTCGGGACTATGCAACGGACAGTCGCCAGTGAGCATCACGATAACGTCAGCCCCGCTCGCGCGGGCTGCATCTGAAAAACGTAGTAGCACGTCGTCGAGACTGCCGCGAAAAACTGACACTCCGTCCCTCGCCAACCAAGTGGCCAGGGCATCATCAGAGGAGTCAGTAGACGTGACGACGACGCACTCGTCAATCATCCGCGCTGCCGAAACCTGGTCCAACACTCTGCCGATCATGGGCCGTTGGCCGATCGGGAGAAGAACCTTGCCCGGCAGTCGCGTGGAGCTGGTGCGCGCCTGAATTAATGCAACGACTCGTGTCACGATTTGTGCACCCATCGCCGCGGGTCGAGCACGGCCGGTTGGGGCGTTGGCTGTTCCGCGATCCTACGCATAAACTGGTCGACCGCGTCCGCAGATGCGCTCAAGGCCAACGAGATCGCCTGGAGCTCCTCGGCGCTGTCGGCACCAATAACGACCTTGTCTGCTTCACGAGCCGCTCTCAACACGGCTGCCACGAGCAAACTGGGAGCAGGAACGCCCGCTTCCGCCGAGGCCGACTGCACCGCCTCCGCGAGCCTCCCGCCTCCACTGACGCGCTCCTCCGCAACCGAAGGGCGGTCAAGCAGAATGCCCTGCAGAAAGATCGACCGGTAGTGCATCGCTCCGCGGTCGCCCGGAGGTGGTATCATGGCGCGGGAATCGAACACGTTGGCCGGTACCTGGACCACGGCGGTGCCGACACACGCCCATGCGGCCGCGACCTCCTGAGGCTCGTATACGCTCTGCCCGGCACACGCGTCAGCTTCGGCGGCGGCATCTCGGAGCCGGCTCCAGATGTCGCCTGTCACCGGGCCATGCGACAGGAGAGTCAACTCACGCGCGCCCTCGAATCTGGTGAGTGCACGAGCCGCAGCGGGAGCTATGTCAGCCACAGGTGATGCGACGCCGATCTTCGTAATGAGGCAAGCGGAAGCGCGATGTCCTGACCGGTCCAGCCACGCGGCCAGGCGAGCGGCGGATGAACCGTATGCCTCCGCCGTATCAAAGCAACGGAGGCCAAGCTCCCACGCTGCATCGAGCAGCTCGAACGCAACGGTCTCGGGCATCAACCCAGACTGGCTCGTTCGCCCGTACGGAATTCCGAGCTGGACGGTTCCGAGGACCACCCGGTCGAGCAATTGTTGCTGCGTCATGCCTCAGCCGGCATCGGAGATCGCATCCCACGACAACGGCGTACCTCGCGCAACATCGCGCACTGCGCGACGACCGAGCACGGTATCCAAGTGCTTCGGCGACATACCAAATCCCGGGCGGATGGAGCGCACGTTCGTTGCGGTCAATGGCGAGCCCGCGGCAATGTCTTCGACGACATAGAGCGAACGCCTGAATACCGCACTTCCCTCTTCCGAGATTCCGCGCCCGAACGTTGGGACACCGCACATAGCTTCTGCCCGGCGAACATCATCGACCAGCACGCGGAACTCCGCAGGCTCGAGTGAGAAATGGCTGTCGACTCCGCCGTCGGCGCGCGAGAGAGTGAAGTGCTTCTCGACAAAGCACGCGCCGAGTGTCACGGAGACAACTGCTGCCGTTGAACCCAGACTGTGATCCGACAGGCCGACCGGACACTCGGTGACCTGCGCGAGCCGCGAGAGCGTTGCCAGGTTCATGGACATGTCCGGCGCTGGGTAGCTGCTCGTACACTTCAGGACGAGCAGCTCCAACGCGCCTTCTGCTCTGAGCACTGCCACAGCGTGCGCGATCTCCTCGAGAGTCGCCATCCCCGTTGAGACGATGATCGGCTTACCTGTCTGCGCCACGGCGCGCAGCAAGGCGTCGTCGACCAGCTCGAACGAGGCAACCTTGAAAGCGGGCGCGCCAAGCTCGCGCAGAAAGTCAACAGCTGTCGCGTCGAACGGAGTTGAGAAGATGGGGAGCGCTCTCGACGCTGCTACCTCGAAGAGCTGCGCATGCCATTCCCACGGGGTGTGCGCAACCTCGTAGAGATCGTGCAGCGACATGCCAGCCCACGGCCCCGTTCCCCCAACGATGAAATCCGGTCCATCGCATTTGATCGTAAGGGTATCGGCCGTGTACGTCTGCAATTTCAGGGCATCAGCGCCGGAATCCGCAGCCGCATGAATGGTCTCGATCGCGCGGCCAAGATCACCATTATGGTTTCCCGACAGCTCGGCGACGATGTATGCAGGCGATCCAGGGCCGACGCGTCGACCGGCAATGTTGATAGCAGGATGTTGCATTTGTGAAGTCATTCTTACGCGTTTGATGGACCAGGATGTTCGAGCGTGGTCTCGTAGACGAGCGTCGTGACATCTGATTCCGACGACTTGCTGACGCAGCGAAATCCCGCCGCCACGAAAGTCCGTTGGGACGGGGTGTTGTCTGCCTTCACGAGGCCGCGAACAGTGAGCACGTCCGGGTGACTGTCGCGCAACAAACTCATACCCTCGCGGAGCAGGTACGACCCCAATCCTTTCCCCCGAGCCGCGGACGAAAGCGAGAAGCCGATGATCGCGATGCGGCCGTCTACATCGAAGCGAATCTGACCTAGTGGGCGACTATCGGCCTCGAGTACCAGCATGACCGCATCTGGCGACCCGAGCTTGCGCGAAAACCAGTTCTGGTGCTCGTCGAGCGAGATGGCGCGTGCGCTGAAGGAGTTCCTGCGGACTTCAGAGTCGTTCGTCCACTCAAAGTACACCAGAACGTCGTCAGCGCGGGCGCGCCTCAGCAGTGGTGTAGCGGTCAGTGCGCGCTCCGTCGTCATGCGCTTAGACATCATGCGGTCGGCCATCATGTGGCCAGCAGCGCATCGGCCACCCGCGCCGACCCATTGCCGTCGGTCAAGCCCATCGCGGCGGCGGACATGGCGGTAAGGTCAATGTGCCCGGTCAACGCCGCGTCGAGTGCGGCCGCGATAGACGCGGCGGTCAGCTCTGATGCATCGCCCAGATTTACGCACGCGCCGCGATCGGCGGTCTCGATCGCCACGACCCGCTGATTCTCGGCCGTGATTACGACGAGCGACGGAAGGCCGACGCAGCAGCGCTCCCAGGTCGCCGTCCCTCCCGCTCCGATGCTCAGATCGGCGGCAGCCATCAGGACGGCCATGCTGTCCGTCTGGCAGTGAAATACAACGTTCCGCATCGGCTGCGTGGACAAGGCGATCAACTCGCGGCGAGGATTCCCCATTCCTACGACTACATCAAAGGTGACATCAGGATGGTTAAGATCGCCGATCGCCTCAAGTGTAAGAGTCGTGAGGTCCATCGGGTCGGAGCCGCCAAAAAAAATGAGGCAGCGTCTGACCGTCCGGTCCCGTCGACGCAAACGCGCTCGCTCGTCGCGGAACTCGGGACGAAGCATGGCGTACCTAGGACCCTCCAGCAGAGTGCAATCCGAAGGGACCAATGCGGCATACCGACTTCCGGGATCATTCGCCGGATTCTGGTCGACCAGGAGATCGCATGCATGCTGCCTGTCGGCGAGATCATCGATCACGGCCACACGCGTCCTGGGCCCACGCGCCTCGCGCTCCCACGCCGCATCCAATCCGTAGTGGTCGACGATCAACAGCGAAGGCTCCGCATCGGACCCCAGCCACTCACGTGCGAGGCGCGCTGCGCGCACATTGACCGTCGTGTCGTCATGGATGGAAATAACGTCGAGGGAAACAGTCGGGCGCGCAATTCCGCCGGGTAGGTCGCGTGTGAGCAGAGTTGGCTTGACGCCGCGTGCGTGCAGCGCCTCGGCGAGCGCACTGCATCGAGCAACGTGCCCCGCGCCGATTTCCACCGAGGAGTCCGCGCGGATGAGTACTCTCAAAGACTACGCTTCTCCGCTGCACGCCTGACCAGCCACGGTGGGATCACGCACCCACCGCCGCGCGCAACGAGTCGCACACGTACGCTACCTGCTCATCCGTGATTCCCTGAAACATCGGTAGACTCAACTCCGCTGCATACCAGGCATCCGCACCCGGCATTGTCACGTCTCCGTAGCGTGCGCGGTAATACGGCTGACGGTGGACCGGAATGTAGTGCACCTGCGGCCGTATACCTCGCCTCACCAGCTCCTCGAAGACGGAGCGGCGGTTGGATACGAGCACCGGGAACAGGTGGTATGCGTGTTCGCGGCCCGGACGCTCTGCCTGTAGTCGGACGCCCTCTACCCCGCCGAGCGCTTCGCGATACATCGCTGCCACTTCGCGGCGCCGTTGTAACCAGCCCACATGCTTGGTCAATTGACTGGTGCCTAGGGCAGCGAGTACGTCGGGCATACGATAGTTGAACCCGAGCTCATGCTGTTCGTAGTACCATGGCCCGTCGTTCTGCTGGAGCAGCGATGGGTCGCGCGTGATCCCGTGCGAGCGCAGCATTGCTGCGCGCTGGGCAAGTGCCGAGTCGTTCGTCAACAGGGCACCGCCTTCGCCCGTCGTCACGTGCTTCACCGGGTGGAAGCTCAACACAGTGAACGCGGAAACCGAGCCATCGCCCACTGCGTGTACCGCGCCATCTGCATCGGTCCATGTTGCTCCGGGAGCATGACACGCATCCTCGATCAGTGCGATGTCGCGACTCGCGCATAGCGACGCGAGACCGCTCATGTCACACGGAAGACCGGCATAGTGTACCGCGACGACGGCGCGCACCCGATCACTACGCGGATCTGTAGCCAGGAATGTTTCAAGCGCATCGCGTGAGATCAGTCCCGTGTCGGGCTCGACATCGACGAATGCTACATCGGCACCACAGTAAAGCGCCGCGTTCGCGCTAGCAACGAAGGTGATCGGCGGAACGACGACCACGTCACCCGGACCGATGCCCAGGGCGGCCATGCCGATATGAAGAATTGCCGTTCCAGAGTTCATCGCGACGGCGTGCGACGCTCCGAGTTCCGTGCAGAGCGCCGCCTCGAAGTCGGTCACAGATGGCCCCTGCGTCAGCCAGTCGCCACGGAGAACGCGAACCACGGCTTCGATATCATCATCGCCGATACACTGGCGCCCGTAGGGGATCGGGAGCTGCACCGCCGGGGGTGCGACCACTTCAGCCGACAAGAGACGGCTCCGGCAAACCGATCATCGAGCGGAGCTGCTCGTCGGTAAGCCAGCGATCATTATTCTCGCTGCTATACCGAAAACCTTCGGAACACATGCGGCCACCATTGGCGGCGCAATCAGCCGCTGTCCAGTCGTGGAACGACGGAAGAATCGCGAAATACTCGTCGTATTCCACGGTATTTCGGCTGTCGTCTTCGCCGACCATGATCTCATGAAGCTTTTCGCCAGGGCGTATTCCCACGACACGGGTCTCGCATTCCGGGGCGATCGCGTGCGCGAGGTTGATCATGCTCATGCTAGGTATTTTGGGCACGAAGATCTCGCCTCCCTGCATGCGTCCCAGATTCGCCAGCACAAAATCCACGCCCTGCTGCAGCGTGATCCAGAAGCGGGTCATGCGCGGGTCGGTGATCGGAAGCGTTCCACTCGCGCGTGCATCTAGGAAGAACGGGATCACACTGCCGCGGCTCCCAACCACGTTCCCATATCGCACGACCGAAAACCGGGTCGCGTGCGCGCCTGCGTAGTTGTTAGCCGCAGTGAACAGCTTGTCGGAACAGAGCTTCGTAGCGCCGTACAGGTTGATCGGACCGGCCGCCTTGTCGGTACTCAGCGCGAGCACCTTGCTGACGTTGCGGTCGATTGCAGCGTCGACAACATTGGCCGCTCCCATGACGTTGGTGCGGATCGCTTCCATCGGATTGTACTCGCAAGCCGGAACTTGCTTGAGAGCTGCCGCGTGGATTACGACGTCCACGCCATCGAACGCGCGATATAACCGGTCCCGGTCGCGCACGTCGCCGATGAAGTAACGGAGGCAGGGATATTCGCGCTCGGAGAATTTCTCGCGCATGTGGAACTGCTTGAGCTCGTCACGGCTAAAGATGATCAGCCGCTTGGGATTGTACCGTTCCAGCACCGTCTGCACGAACCGCTGACCGAAAGAGCCAGTCCCGCCCGTCACCAAAACCACTTTATCGTTCAGCATAAGTACCCATTCATTTTTCCGTTTCCCGACAGTCGGCGAGCGCGGTTATCGCGGCGTCTCCGAACTCCCGGCTGAAGTTACCGGCCTGGCGCGCCCTAAGGAGCGGACTCGAGAGCGGGCGCTTCGATCCGCACTGCACTGTGCAGATACCAATCGTAAGTATCAGCGATGCCCTGTCGCAGCCCGATCGTGGGCTCCCAGCCAGTTGTACGAATTCGCGACGAATCGAGCAGCTTTCGGGGTGTTCCGTCCGGCTTGTCGGTATCCCAGTGTACGGCACCCGCGTAGCCTACCACGTCAGCAACGAGAGCCGCTAGCTCGCGTACAGTAAGGGCCTCTCCGGAGCCCACGTTCCACAACCCGGTCGCGCCCGATTGAAGCAGACGCAGCGCCGCCGACGCGAGATCATCCACGTGCAAGAACTCACGCTCCGCGCCACCCGTCCCCCAAAGCGTCACTTCCGATGTGTCGCCCATCTCAGCGCTCGTCCTGGCCTCATGAAACTTCCTTATCATTGCAGGCAGCACATGACTGCTACGCAGATCGCAATTGTCGCCCGGCACATATATA
>JBPCQO010000224.1:0-10018 GCA_050998035.1 Gemmatimonadaceae bacterium
GTACAGCATGGCGACCTGAACACGTGATATATCCGTTCATCCGGCTGATCGGATGAATGACCCCTTGTCTGCGCCGGATCCCGGTGCTATCGTTCGATACAACTGAAGTCGTGGCGATTTTCGGCAAATTGCGGCCACGTTAATCCTCGCTAAAGCGTCTGTCCGCCCGGCGCTCCCCAACGCCGGGCCTTTTTGTATCCAAGAGCTACATGACTACAAAGATCAGCGGCACATCTCCCAGCACATCTCGCAGCACGTCTCCCTACCTCGTTGCGCTCGCCGGGCGGGTACTCGTGTATGACGGAGCGATGGGCACCAACATCCAGCTCTATCATCTCACGCCCGAGGACTTCGGCGGCAAGGACCTCGAAGGGTGCAACGATAATCTCGTTCTGACACGCCCGGATGTGATCAGCGCGATTCACGAGTCGTTTCTGGAGGTTGGTTGCGACGTGGTGGAGACGTGCACCCTTCATTCGACTCCGCGCCGACTGGAGGAGTGGGGTCTGCTGGGGAAAGCGGAGGAGCTGAACATCAAGGCCGCTCAGATCGCGCGTGCGGCGTGTGACAAGTACGCCACGCCGGATCGTCCGCGCTTCGTGGCCGGATCGATGGGACCGACGGGAATGCTTCCGTCCAGCACCGACGCGGTACTCTCGAACGTCAGCTTTGCAGAGCTGGCGGAGAACTATTACGCGCAGGGCAAGGCGCTGGTGGAGGGCGGTGTCGACGTTCTCCTGATCGAGACGTCGCAGGACATTCTGGAGGTGAAGGCGGCTGTAGCGGGATTGGAGCGCGTGTTCGCTGAGATCGGGCGACGTGTGCCGATCCAGGCGCAGATCACGCTGGACATCAGCGGGCGCATGCTGCTCGGGACGGATATCGCCAGCGCGATGACAACGCTGGAGTCGCTGCGCGTGGATGTGATCGGTCTGAACTGTTCGACGGGTCCGGAGCACATGCGCGAGCCCGTGCGCTATCTGGCGGAGCACGCTCGACTGCCGCTTTCGGTGGTGCCGAATGCGGGGCTGCCGATCAACACCGGCGTGGGGGAAGCTGTGTATCCGTTGGAGCCCGAACCGTTGGCCGACGCGCTCGCGGAATTCGTGCGTGATTTTGGCGTGCGCATTGTGGGCGGATGTTGCGGCACCACACCGGAGCATTTGAGAGCGGTGGTGACGAAAATGGAAACGGCGACTTCGCAACGCGCGGCTTCAACGGCTTCAACGGCTTCAACGGCGTCTGCTGCGGATGGCCCACCCGCGGCCGGTATCGCACCCAACGTCCCGCGCGTGTCGTCGGCGATGCGCGCCATCACGATCCACCAAGATCCGGCGCCGTTGATCGTGGGTGAAAGGGTGAATGCGCAGGGGTCGCGCAAGGTCAAGCGGCTGCTGCTCGCCGATGACTACGAAGCGATCGTGGAGGTCGGGCGCGATCAGGTCGATTCCGGGGCGCACGTTCTGGACGTCTGCGTCGCGCTAACCGAGCGTGGCGACGAGGCGGAGCAGATGTCGAAGGTGGTGAAGCTGCTATCGATGGGTGTCGAGGCACCGCTCATGATAGACTCCACCGAAGCCAACGTAATCGAGGCCGCGCTGGAGCACGTCCCAGGGCGCGCGATCGTCAACTCCATCAATATGGAGAACGGTCGCAAGCGCATCGAGGCCATCGTGCCGCTCGTGAAGAAGCACGGAGCGGCGGTCGTTGCGCTCACCATCGACGAGATCGGAATGGCCAAGACGCGCGATCGCAAGCTGGAAGTCGCGCGCAAGATCTACGATATCGTTGTCGGCGAGTACGGACTTGCACCTGGTGATCTGCTATACGACGCGCTCACCTTCACGCTGGCGACGGGTGATGCCGAGTGGATCGATTCCGCTGCCGAGACCATCGAGGGAATTCGCCTGATCAAGCGTGAGCTTCCGGGGGTCGCAACGATACTCGGCGTGTCCAACGTTTCGTTCGGTCTGTCACATGATGCACGCGCCGTACTGAACTCGGTGTTCCTGCATCACTGCGTGGCCGCGGGGCTGGACGCTGCGATCGTCAATCCGGCGGACATCCGGCCGTACGCCGAGATCTCCGAAGCCGAGCGTGCGCTGTCTGACGACCTCGTGTTCAACAACAGGCCGGACGCTCTGCAACGCTTCATCGAGTACTTCTCCGGCACCACGGATTCGTCGTCGTCCACGCAGGTGAAGGAAGATCCGACGGAGGGGATGACGCCGGATGAAAAAATTCACTGGATGGTGCTGCACCGGAAGAAGGAAGGCGTTGAGGATGCGCTAGACGCAGCTGGCGTTCGCGAAGATCCGATCCGTGTGCTCAATGGTGTTCTGCTGCCGGCGATGAAGGATGTGGGCGACAAGTTTGGTGCTGGCGAGCTGATTCTCCCGTTCGTGCTGCAGTCCGCCGAAGTGATGAAGAAAGCGGTGCATCACCTGGAACAGTTCCTGGAGAAGAGCGAGGGATACACCAAGGGACGTGTGGTGCTCGCCACCGTATATGGGGACGTGCACGACATTGGGAAGTCGCTGGTCAACACGATCCTGTCCAACAACGGCTACACCGTTTACGACCTTGGCAAGCAGGTGCCTGTGAACACGATCATCGAAAAGGCGATCGAGGTGAACGCGGACGCTATAGGGCTCAGCGCGTTATTGGTATCGACATCGAAGCAGATGCCGCTGTGCGTGCAGGAGCTGGACAGGCGCGGGATCCACATTCCGGTGATGATCGGTGGGGCCGCGATCAATCGCCGATTCGGGCGACGGGCGTTGTTCGTGGAGGGCGAGCGCGCGTACGATGCCGGCGTGTTCTACTGCAAGGATGCGTTCGAGGGGCTGGAGACGATGGACGTGCTGCAGGACGGCGACCGCCGCGAAAACTTTGTCGCGCGAGCGCTGGACGATGCGCGCAACGACGTGTTCCTGCGCACTCAGGTTGGGAAGGACATAGCCGTCGGCGACGAGGGCGGTGCGCGCAGCGATGTTGCCGCGGATAACCCGGTCCCGACGCCGCCATTCTGGGGCGCACGAGTGTTGCGCGATATCCCTCTGGACGAAGTTTACGAGCTGCTGGACCTGGATGAGCTGTACCGTCTTCAGTGGGGCGCGCGTGGCTCCGGTGAGCAGTACGAGCGCACGGTGCGCAACGAGTTCGAGCCGGTCCTGGAGCGGCTGAAGGAAGCGGCAAAGACTGAAGGGTGGCTCAAACCGGAAGTTGTGTACGGATATTTTCCGGCGCAGTCGAGCGGCAACGACGTTGTCGTTTACGATCCCGAGGCGTATGTCGCGGAAGGGGCGAAGCGTGAGGTCGCTCGCTTCCACTTCCCACGCATGGTAGGGCGCGAGCGTCTGTGTCTCGCTGATTACATCCGCTCGGCCGACTCACCGGACGTTGACGTGCTGCCGCTCCAGATCGTGACGGTTGGTGAGAATGCGTCACTCAGATTCGCGGAGCTGCAAGGCGCGAACGAATACTCTGAGGCTTTCTACGTACATGGGCTCGGCGTCGAAACCGCCGAAGCGCTGGCGGAGTGGACGCATCGTCGCATCAAGTCGGAGCTTGGCATTTCCGGCGGCAAGCGCTACTCGTGGGGCTACGGTGCGTGCCCCGATCTTGACGACCACGCGGCGGTGTTCCGTCTCCTTCCAGCAGCTGAGGAGCTGGGGATGGAACTCATGGACTCGTTCCAGCTCTCACCGGAGCAGTCAACGGCGGCGGTAATCATGCACCATCCAGAGGCCAAGTACTACGCGGTTCGTGGCGCTGCGGCGGAGAGGGAGCCGGCGCTTGCGTGAAGCACTGCTGAGCAGACTGCTCGACCCCAGCGCGGTCATCGTATTTGACGGCGCGATGGGGACGATGATCTACACGCGCGGCGTGTTCATCAACCAGTGCTACGACGAGCTCAATCTGCGTACGCCGGATCTGATCCGCGGCATTCACGAGGCGTATGTGAAGGCAGGCGCGGAGGTCCTGGAGACGAATACGTTCGGTGCCAACCGCGTAAAGCTGGCGCAGCACGGGCTGGGTGATCAGGTACGCGCCATCAACCTCGCGGCTGCGCATCTTGCACGCTCGGCCGCCGGTGACAGGGCGCTCGTTGCGGGCGCGGTTGGTCCGCTGGGCGTGCGGCTCGAGCCATACGGGCCGACGTCACGCGAGGAGGCACGCGACATATTCGCGGAGCAGATGACGGCGCTGAAGGAGGGCGGCGCAGATCTGTTCATCATCGAGACCTTCTCCGACTTGGACGAGATTACGCAGGCGATCAAAGCAGCGCGAGCTGTGGATCCCGCGATGCCGATCGTCGCGCAGGTGGCCATCAATGGCGATGGAGTGACTGCATACGGCGCTACGCCTGCCGACATCGTTGTCGCTCTGGACCAGGCGGGGGCGGATGTCATTGGACTGAACTGCTCCGTTGGGCCGCAGACAATTCTCGAAGCGATCGAGAAGATGGCGCCGCTTACTTCCAAGAAGCTGAGCGCGCAGCCAAACGCGGGAATGCCGCGCGACGTGAGTGGCCGCACCATGTACATGGCCAGCCCGGAGTACATGGCCAGCTACGCGCGACACCTGGTGAACGCCGGCGCAAAGGTGATTGGCGGCTGCTGCGGTACCACGCCGGAGCACATTCGCGACATGATAGAAGGAGTGCGCCCGCTCACGCCCAGGAGCCGCGGCACTGAGCGCGCCGTGTCGGTAACGCCCGTCGATGATGCGGTGCGACATGTTGGCGTCGAGCCGGTACCGTTCGCTCAGCGCTCGCGCTTTGCGGCGAAGATAGCCGCGGGAGATTTCGTGACGTCGGTGGAGCTGGTACCACCGCGCGGTGTGGATGCATCCAAGCTACTACGCGATGCGATAGTGCTGCGCGACGCCGGTGTCGACGCGATCAACGTCCCCGACGGTCCACGCGCGCAGAGCAGAATGGGCGCGGTGCTCACCAGCGTGCTCATCGAGCAGCAGTGCGGGATAGAGACGGTCACTCACTACTGTTGTCGCGACCGTAATCTGCTCGGCATGCTCAGCGATCTGCTGGGTGCGTCGGCGGTCGGTCTGCGCAATGTCCTGCTCATCACTGGCGATCCGCCAAAGATGGGTCCATATCCGTCGGCTACCGCCGTTTTCGATATCGATGCAATTGGACTGACCAATCTGGTGAGCCATCTGAATCGTGGACTCGATCCTGGCGGTAATCCAATAGGGGAGCCGACTCGTTTCGCTATTGGCGTGGGAGTGAATCCGGCAGCGATCGACCGGGAGCACGAGCGCCGTCGTTTCGAATGGAAGGTGGATGCCGGTGCGGAGTACGCGATCACACAGCCGGTGTTCGACGCAGATCAGCTCGAGAAGTTCATGCGCAGTGTGGAGTCGCTACACATTCCTATTGTTGCCGGGATCTGGCCGCTGGTGTCAGTGCGTAACGCCGAGTTCCTCGCCAACGAAGTGCCCGGCGTCACAGTCCCGCCGGAAATAATCGATCGCATGCGTCGCGCCAACGCCGTTTCCAAGGAGCGCGCCGTGCAGGAGGGGATCGCAATCGCGCGCGAGATGCTGGATCGTGTGCGTCCGCTGGTCCAGGGCGTTCAGGTATCCGCACCGTTTGGAAAGGCCGATCTGGCGCGGGAATTGTTCGCGGAGCAGCGGGATAGCACAGGGGCGCTGACCTAGCGGCCAGCGCCCCGTCAAGCGCAGTGGAGAGCAGTACTGCTCTGGCCTTGACCTACACGCCCACAACCAGAATCACAGCTGACCCCGGAACCATGGACGGACGTGGCCGCGGCTGTTCGGCCGTTGGAGAGGCCGCCGGATTGAACTTGGCGGTGATGAGGTAGATAAAGTGAGTGCGCGGATCGAGTGCCATGGTGCGCGCGCCCTTCTCTGTGGGAATATTTTCAGTTGTGAACGTATTCGGCCGCGTCTGGTGCACGACCGTCAGCGTTCCAGCGCCACCATTCGAGCTGAACGCGAGTCCCGTTCCCGGATCGAACGCGTTCGCATCGGTTCCGGCACCGGTGGTCGGTGTAGCTACCACACGCCCGGTATTCGCGTCGATGATCCCCATGATGCTGTTGTCGCAGCCAAGGAAGAGCAGGTGGTTGGCCTCATCGATTGCGAGGCCGGAAGGCGACACGCACGGTGCGATCGGATACGTATTCATAACCGCGAGCGTCGCAGCGTCGAACTCGACCAGCTGGCTCTTGTCCTCGATGTTCACGAAGACATGGCCCGCGCCGTCAGACACTGCGCTCTCGGGCTTTCCACCAAGGGCGACTGTTCCAGCGACCGTGTCAGTCGTCGCATCGATCGCGGTGGCGTTCTGGCCGCGGCCGTTGAACGTGAACACCCGGTGCGTCACCGGCTCGAACATGATCGCGTCCGGTCCAGCGCCGGTTACGCGGAGCGTCTTCTGCGGTGTCAACGTGGTCACATCGAAGATGCTGACCGTTGTGTCTCGGCCATTGCTGGTATAGCCGCGGTGCGTCGCCGGATCGACTGCCACGCCGTGCACGCCATTCAGTCCGTTGATCTCACCCACGATCAGACTGGTCTTGAGATCCATCACCTGGACGCGGTTACCGCGCGTGATGAAAAGCCGATTGCTGGCAGTATCAACGGAGAGGTAATCCCAGCCACCTTCTCCGGTGATCGGAATGCGACGGAGCACGTGATACCCAGACAAGGGCTTCTTGATTACGTGAACTTCTGACTTCTGAGCCTGAGCGGCGGCGGGCACCGCGAACGGCGTTGCGAGAGCGGCCAGGCCGCATACCACGGAGGTGAACGAAGGCGAGCGTAAGGTCATGGTTTCTCGAAAGTGCGAGTGAGAATGAATGTTACGGCATTCTGCTGTCACCAACATGACAGCAGAATGCTGCGGAGTTACCCCTGGCGCCGGCGGTACGCTGCCGTCACCGTGCCGGCGACTGCAATCGTACCCCAGATCAATGCGGCACCGAGCCACCGATCAACCATGGGTTCACGAAATGGACGGTCGCTCAGTTGGCCAAATATGGCCGCGTTGAGGCCGTACTGCCCGTTCACGACCTTGCCCAGTGCGCGCGCGAGGTCGCCCATATCCAGCGCGTTGAGGAACAGGGCCGTGATCAGATACCCGGCAAGTATTCCGCCGATCCACGCCCATGGATGATCGCTCGCCACGACCGCCACCGTGATCAGGAGATACGCGATAGTCGTTGCAGTGAAAGGCACCAGCCATTCCCACAGAGGGACCGCCGCGTGCTCGTATGGGGAGCCCGTGATGTACCCCATCGCCGCGCCCATCACCACCACGAAGGCCAGATATACGATCAGCCCAAGCATGAGCCAGAGCCACCCAGCCGCCACTTTCATGAGAGTGTGCGGGCCGCGCGCAATGGGCATGGCCCAGTGATACGTTCTGCGCGCCGGGTCTTCTCCGCGCCACACGCTGAACGGCAGAAACAGCGCCGCCAGCACCATCGGTATGGAGACCCCAATGTCGTACGAGAACCCCATCCGGTGATGGGCGCCAGTCGCGCGAATTGCACCGACAATGCCGAGCACCGCCAGTACGGCCAGTACGGCCAGAAAGATCCTCCGCTCCTTTCGCAAGGCGACACCCACGGCGCGGATCTGTTCGCGCATGATGCCGCTGCGCTCGGGCATTGCATGTAACGGTATGGAAGTCATGGCGGTCATCCTCTTGGGTTGAGAAGGGCGAGGGTTGCGTCCAGCAGGGATACGGGGGCTGCCTCTCGCACCGTGGCGCCGGCAGTCTCGAACTCGCGCGCTATCTCGCGCTCCGGACCCCACACCGTCCACTGCACTTCGCGCGGTCCGGTCACGCGTCGCAGCACCTCTCCATTCAGAGCGGGTACGCCCTGCCATCCCTCCGGCACCTCGGCCCGGTAGCGGCGCAGGCCGCGCTGCAGCACTTCGATGGGCATCTGAGCGCGCAGCTCGCCACTGCGCAGAACGCCGATGTGGTCCGCCAGACGCTCGACTTCCTCCACGTGGTGGGTGGACAACAGCACCGTCGTCGGCGTCTCGGACAGATGATCTGCGAGGACGCCGAGAGTCTCATCGCGCATGAATGGATCGAGTCCGTCGGTCGGCTCATCCAGGAGGAGAAGCGGAGGACGGTGTGCCAGTGCCATGGTGAGGTGCACCCGGCGCGCCTGCCCCTTGGACAAAACGCCGACACGACGGTCCAGAACCAGCTCGAAAATGGAGGCTAGTCGCGTGGCATATGCCGCGTCCCACGTTGGGAAGTAGCGCGCATGGTGTTCGAGCAGGCGCCCGACGGTCATCCAGCCGTAGCCCCAGTCATTCAGCTCGGGGACGTATCCAACATTCGCGCGGATCTCGAGGCCTTTCTCCCTAGTGTTCAGCCCAAAGACTTCCGCCGCGCCGCTGTCCGCCCGGATGAGGTCGAGCAGCAGCTTGAGCGTGGTGCTCTTGCCCGCGCCGTTGGGTCCGACGAGCAGATATACAGCGCCCTTGGGCACTTGGAGCGCCACATTCCGGAGAGCGACCTGTTTACCGTACGTCTTCGTGAGCGTGCGCGTGCTGACGGCAAGATCACCGTCCGGCAGCTGGGTTGGTAGCTGTTGGGTTGGCAGGGGACTCGTCACAGTGCTTCCCCGCTCTGTCCGTGATGGTTGGCCTTCCGGATTGCATCTATCAGTTCGTCCAGGCCGAGCCCGTTGCGGTACGCGTCGCGGAGTGCCCGGGTGGCCACGTCGTGTGCGAGGGCGCGCCGCTCCTTTCCATTCAGATTGGTCTCGCTGACGTACGTCCCCTGCCCTCGGCGCACGTGCACCAGCCCCTCTCGCTCGAGCTCGCGGTAAGCCTGGCTCACAGTGTTGGGATTGACCCGCAGCTCCACTGCGAGCTGTCGAACCGAAGGGAGCGGATCATCTGGCGCAAGCGTGCCGAGTACGAGCGCACGGCGTACCTCGTCCACAATCTGGGCGTAGATGGGACGTGGATCACTGGAATCGAGTGCTACGAGCATAGGGTAGCTGCATGGTTGGCTGATATAGTGTATTAGTTACCCAATACACTATATCAGCTTGGTCTAGCTGTCAAGCTCCAGTTTTGCGGCACCCGGTAACGAGTGGAGTAGAGCGAGGAGTAAGTGTCAGGCCGGCGTGGGGAAGCGCAGCGCTACTTCGGTTCCCGCTCCTGGCTCGGAGTGGATCGTGATCTTCGCGCCGTGTGCATCGGCGATCCATTTCGCGATCGAGAGGCCAAGGCCAGCTCCTTCAGCACGCGCGCGTGCCGCGTCGCCGCGGTAGAAGCGCTCAAAGACATGAGCCACGTGTTCTCGGGGGATCCCCGCCCCCGTGTCGCGAACGGTCAGGATAGCACCCTCGGAGCCACGGCTCACCGACAGGCGAACGCTCCCGCCGGAAGGGGTGAATTTGATCGCATTGTCCAGGATGATCATCACCAACTGGTGCAACAGCCCAGCGTCGCCGCGAACTATCGCCTCCTCAAAATCGGCGACGTGCAGCGCCACCGCCGCCCGCTCGGCGAGCGGCTGGGCCGCACCGACCACGTCAGAAACCACGTCGTCCAGATAAACGTTGTCCTGTGCGACCGGTCGCGCGCCCGCGTCGGATCGTGCGAGAAGCAGAAGATTTTCCACGATGTTGCCCAGCCGAGCCGACTCACGCTGGATGGCGACGAGCGCCTCGCGATCTTCCCCCAGGTCAGGATCGCGCGCGAGCGCCACCTCGGCCCGACTCCGGAGGACGGTTAAAGGAGTGCGGAGCTCGTGCGCGGCATCACCCATGAAGCGGCGCATGGACTCCAGAGTCTGCGCAACAGGCTCGACCGACTTACGGGTCAAAAATGATCCTCCCGCGGCGAACAGCACCAGCGCGACCAGGGCGGCGCCACCGAAGCTGAGGATGAGTGCTGCGTACTGATCTTCCAACTCCACCCGGTCGGCGACGACCGCCGCGACATACGTGTTCCCGGTACGTGACGTGAAGTGCTGCGCGTAGGCGCGGAG
>JBPCQO010000231.1:0-8101 GCA_050998035.1 Gemmatimonadaceae bacterium
GCGTGATGATGATGGCGGGCAGATCCAAGACGGTGCCGGTCAGGGCGAGCTGACCAGACGAGGGGTCGAAGTCGAAGGGGGCGTTGCTGACAATGTGCGGGAACTCGATACCGAAGAACCGGAGGAACGCCTGAAAGTAGTGTGACCACCCATGCGCGACAGTCGATGACGCGACGGCGTACTCGAGAATGAGGTCCCACCCGATGATCCAGGCAATTATCTCGCCGAGCGTGGCATACGAGTATGCGTACGCGCTCCCAGCCTGCGGGATCATGGACGCGAGCTCCGCGTAGCAGAGCGCAGCGAGTGCGCAGGCGAACCCCAGCAGCAGGAAAGAGAACACCAGCGCCGGTCCAGCGCCGCTTCGAATGACGTGCCCCGCGGCGTCGGTCTGGCCGGCCGCCGCGGTGCCGATGGCGCCGAAGATTCCGGCGCCGATCACCGCGCCAATGGCGAGCATGATCAGATCGCCGGCGCCAAGCTCACGCTTCAGAGCGTTGGGATTGCCCGACTCGTCGATCAGATCGGCGATGGGCTTTCGTGCAAAGAGTGCCCTCATCTATATAAAGAGCGGCGCGAGGACGAGGGTAATTGTGCTCAACAACTTGACCAACACGTGTAGCGACGGACCTGCGGTGTCCTTGAATGGATCGCCCACGGTGTCGCCGACCACCGCCGCCTTGTGCGCGTCGGAACGCTTGCCGCCATATGCGCCAGTCTCGATGTACTTCTTGGCATTGTCCCAAGCACCGCCGCCGTTATTCAGGAAGCCGGCCATGAGAATACCAGCGATGGTTCCGACCATCAGGAACGCCGCCACCGCCTCGGCGCCAATCCCAAACTGCTTGAAGATGAGCCCGACCGCGATCGGGAATAGCACGACGAGTGCGCCCGGGAGCACCATCGCCTTGAGCGCGCCGACCGTAACGATGTCGACAGCGCGCCCGTAGTCCGGGAGTTCGGTGCCGAGCATGATGCCGGGGCGCTCGCGGAACTGACGCCGCACTTCTGTGATCACCGAAGAGGCAGCTTTGCGCACCGCCGTCAGCGCGAGCGATGAGAACCAGAACACCAGCATCGCACCGAGCAGTCCGGCGACAAAGATTTGCGGCCGCGCAAGATTCACTTCGACTGGAACGCCGCGGTAGTTGCGGACCTCGTCGAGGTAGGCCGAGAACAGTAGGAACGCGGCCAGTGCAGCCGACCCGATCGCGTAGCCTTTAGTGAGCGCCTTGGTTGTGTTGCCAACCGAGTCCAGCCGGTCGGTGATGTTGCGGATCTCTTCAGGCTGCTTGGACATCTCCACGATGCCGCCCGCGTTGTCCGTGATGGGTCCGAAAACGTCCATCGCGAGGATGTAGCCGACGGTGCCGAGCATTCCCATCGTCGCGACGGCGGTACCGAACAGACCAGCGCCTTCGATTCCAGTGCCGAGACCAAGGTAGTAGCTCGTCACAATGGCTATGGAGATCGTGATCACCGGCATCACCGTCGATTCCATGCCGACCGCGAGTCCCGCAATGATGTTCGTCGCTGGTCCTGTCTGACTTGCTTCCGCGATGCTCAGCACCGGACGGTAGCGGTACTCGGTGTAGTACTGGGTGATGAAGACGAACGCGATCGACGTCGCGATTCCGATCAGACCACAGACGAAGAAGTGCCACCATGCATCCGGGTATCCGGCAGGGTTGAGCAACCAACGCGTGCAGACAAAGAAGATGACCACGACCAGCGCCGACGTCACGTAATAACCGCGGTTCAGTGCCTGCATCGGGTCTGCGTCTTCCTTGGTGCGAACCACCATCACACCGATGATCGAGGCGATGAGACCCAACCCGCCAACGACCAGCGGGAAAAGAATCCCCGCAACGCCGAACTGCTTAAACAGGATCACACCCAAGATCATCGCGCCAATGTTCTCGGCGGCGGTGCTCTCGAACAGATCCGCGCCGCGCCCAGCGCAATCACCTACGTTGTCGCCCACCAGATCGGCGATCACCGCGGGGTTGCGTGGATCGTCCTCGGGAATTCCGGCCTCGACCTTTCCAACCAGATCGGCACCGACGTCAGCGGCCTTGGTGTAGATGCCACCGCCCAACTGCGCAAACAGCGCGACGAAGGATGCGCCGAAGCCATAGCCAACGATGAGATACGGAATTCGTTGCGCCCAATCAGTGAGCGGCAGTCCGGGCGGAACGAAGTTGTTGATAACCGCGAACAGGCCGCCGACACCGGCGAGGCTCATCGAAACGGTGAACAGCCCCGACACCGCGCCCGCTCTGAGCGCCGTCTGGAGCGCACCGTTGAGCGAGGTGGTGGCCGCTGCGGCAACGCGGATGTTGGCGCGGATCGCGATCCACATACCCATGTAGCCGGCGATCCCCGAGCTGAGCGCGCCGAGGAGGAAAGAGAAGGTGACGTACAGCGCGAGCACCTTCGCGTTGTTCACCGGATCGTTGGCAAGGCCGGTGCGGAAGAACCCATAGCCCACCGCCAGCACCACCGCTACGACAATCGCGAGAGCGGCGATGGTCTTGTACTGGCGGGCGAGGTAGGCTTCGGCGCCTTCCTGAATGGCGTTGGAGATCTTCTGCATGTCGGCGTTGCCGCGACTGCGCGCGAGTACCCAGCGCGCGAGCCACACGGCGAAAAGTAGCGCGAATGCGCTGCAGCCGAGGACGATCCACAACAGCGAGCTCTGCGTAACGGTCATGAACGGTCGGTGAGGAGGACAGATGCGGGGAAAATCACGAGGTCCTGCTGGCGGCGTCGCCCGCGGCACCGCGCCAGAAGTAGTACACAGGGATTCCGATCAGAACGATCGCGAGCCCCGACAGCGCCTGCGCGCGCGTTTTCGCGGCAAGCAACAGCATCACAGCAACTGCGAGTGCAAGAATGATGTACAGCGCCGGCAACACCGGATACCCGATCGCGCGATACGGCCGCTCCGCGTCGGGTCGCTTTGCCCTTAAGATGAACAGGCCAGTGGTAGTCGCCGCATAGAATAGCAGCTGCGCGAAAATCACGTAGTCGAGTAGCTGCCCGTACGTTCCCGTGAGACACAGAAGGCTGGTCCACACCGCCTGAATCGCGAGAGCAAATGCGGGAACTTCGCGCGAGTTGAGCGTTCCCGCGCGAGAGAAGAATAGTTTGTCGCGCGCCATCGCCCAGTACACACGCGCCCCGGCGAGGATCAACCCGTTATTGCATCCGAAGGTTGAGACCAGGATCGCGATCGCGACGATGGTGACGCCGATCGGACCAAAGATCGTCTCCGCCGCGGCCGTCGCGACACGGTCCTGCGTGGCGAACTGAATGCCGCGCGCGAGCACCGTTGCGCCGTCCTTGCTCCCGACCAGCGGGAGCGTGGTGAGGTACGCCACGTTGGCCATGATATAGAGCAGCGTCACCAAGCCCGTCCCCAACGCGAGCGCCAGCGGCAGATTTCGCCGTGGGTTCTGCACCTCGGCCGCGGCGAAGGTGACGTTGTTCCATGCGTCGCTGGAGAACAGTGATCCGACCATCGCGGCGCCGAACCCGATGACGAACACCGAGGTGATATCCACGTGCGGCGCAAATCGTCCCGGACCGAAGTTGGCCGCGATCGCCGTTGCATTGCGCCCGATGGTGAGACCGAGGATGATGAGCAGCGCCAACGCTCCGGTCTTCGCGACCGTGAGCGTGGTCTGCACGAGCTTGCCTTCCTTCACTCCGCGGAAGTTCACCCACGTGAGCACCCACACGCTGATGAGCGCAACCACACGTTGCGGTGACAGCCCAACGTCGATCGTTCCGCCGGGAGTGGTGAATGAGTGGTGTGGAAACCAGCCGAAGAGATCGGGTGTTACTGACGGCCACAGCACGCCCATGAAGCGGCCGAATGCTACGGCAACGGCCGCAATAGTCCCCGTCTGGATGACGATGAACAGCGTCCATCCATACAGGAAGCCAACCAACCGACCCATTGATTCGCGCAGGAAGACGTACTGTCCACCAGCGCGCGGATACATGGCCGCGAGCTCACCATAGGCCAGCGCGCCGAGCAGCGTGATGACACCGGTGAGCACCCAGGCAGTGAGCAACCAGAACGGCGTCCCGAGCGTGCGGCCCATGTCAGCCGAGACGATGAAGATGCCGGAGCCGATCATCGAACCGGCGACGAGCATCGTTGCGTCCGTGAGCGTCAGCGCCTTTACGAACTGCGAATCTGCGCCCTGCGTGTCGCTCCCACTTGTACGTCCCGAGCCGGCTCGGTTGGTATCGTCGATCATCCGCGCCCTCGGTCCAGGTAACAGGCTAACCTACGCACATACATGGATGTACATGCGCTGAAAATTCGCGGGAATGTAACGTTTCGAGCGAAGGGAGGCTAGACGCGGCACACCCACAGCGGGCGACCCGGTAACTTTGTGCTACAAAGTACTTGACAGACTAAAGTAGGGGCGCATACTTGAGCCTATTCTCCTGCTTCCGGACTTCCCTCATGCCGCCCCAACCCCTGGCTCGTCTGTGGCTCCCCGCCTTAATCGTTTCGTCCATCGGCACGTGGATCCTGTACGGCGCCCGGCCGGGGATCAACTTCCTGATCTGGACAGGCGCCGCCATCGTTGGTCTGTTCTACATAATCCGAAGGACCGACCGGAGGATGGGGCAGCTGGCACTCCCCTTGGGCTTTGCCGTGCTCCTGGCCGCGGGTGCAGCCATCACTGCCGACCGCCTGTTCCACGCGCTGATAGTCCTCGCGGTTGCCTCGCTGCTCGGGCTCTCCGTCGTTCTCGCCGCGGCACCACCGGGGGCAAATGAGTACGGGCCGCTCTACATCCTGACGGCGCCGTTCAGCGCGTTCGGACGCACGGTTGCAGGAACTATCCGAACGTGCATCGCCACGTTCGGCGCACTCGGGACAGCGCGCCTGCACCCGATACTGCGCGGAGCTCTCGTCGCGGCACCCGTTGCGATCATCTTCGCGCTCCTGTTTGCCAGCGCTGATCCAGTCTTCGCGCGCGGTCGCGATGCGATTGCAGGCGCATTTTCATCATGGGATTTCCTGCCGCGACTGATCTTCTGGTCACTGCTCGCGCTCTTTCTGCTCGGGGCTTACGCGGTCGTTGCGATGGGCAACGATGTTAGCGTACGCGCGGTGGCCAGCGCACCCGCGAGAGTTCAGCGGCACGAAGCGCGAACAGAGCGACTGATCTTACTCGGCACAGCCGCTGCCGTGTCGTGGCTATTCGTGCTGCTCCAGCTCGCGTACCGCTTCGGAAATCCCGCCGCCATGATCGGCTCCGGTGTCACGTTCGCCGACTACGCCCGGCGTGGTTTCGGGGAGTTGGCTATCGTCGCCACGATGGCGGTCGGGCTCATAATCGGTGCGGAGGACCTTGGGCGCGGCGCCGACCGCGGCAGCGTCGCTGATCCCAGCCTCCGCGCGACAGCGCTCATCCTGCTAGCGGCGGTTGGAGGCTTGCTACTGTCCGCCGTGCACCGTGTCGGGCTGTACGAGAACGCTTACGGCTACACGACGGCTAGGCTGTATGCTCAAGCCTACATGGGCATGGTTCTCATCATCCTCCTGCTGGTAGCGAAGGAGGTGCTCGGAGCGTTCAACACTCCGCGCCTCGCGCGCGGCATCATGGGGGTCGCGCTCGCGACGCTGGTGGCGCTCATTTACTGGAACGGCGACGCATGGATCGCTCGACGCAGCCTCGACCGCTTCGCAACGACCGGAAGAGTTGACGCCAAATATCTCACCGCTGGTCTCTCCCCCGACGCGTATCCAACGCTGGTCGACGCGCTCCCGTCACTCGCCGAGCCAACGCGTACGCGGGTGTCAGACTGGCTCCTCCGATGGGGTTCGCCCGAACTCGGTGGCGGTGACGCATGGTATGAGTGGAATTCGAGAAGGCGCGATGCGCGTGCGGCGCTGGCGGTGTTGAAGTATAGAATGCGGTAGATCGTAGACACGCAGCGCAGCGAGCTAGAATAAGAACTGCACGTCGACCGTATCGCGGACCGGGACGCCGTCCGGCCGCACCGCCGGACGAAAGCGCACCGCCGCGAGTGTCTCTCGAAGTCGCTTGTTGTAATCGCCGTCCGGTGTCGGAGTGAACCGCAGTAGCGTCGACTTCCCTGTCGAGTCCACGTCGAACCAGGCGGTGAGCCTGAATCCCTTCACGCGCGGCGGCGGGGGTAGCGGAGGCAAAAAGAACTGACGCGGAGTGGGCGGATAGATCTGCGCGGCACCACCGCCCGTTCCAGGTCCGGTTGAAGTCCCGCGACCGATTCCCTCGCCGGAACCGACGCCGCCGCCCGTGCCCGGGCCAGCTCCGGCACCGCTGCTGTGACCCGTGCCACTTCCCGTTCCAACCGCCGAGCCTGCAGCACTCGTCGCAGATGTCGGCGGCTGTTGAGTGGGCTGTGTCGGCTGCACCGGTTTGGGCGGCACCGCCGCAGGTGTAACTGGCTGCGGCAGCGTCTTTGGGATCGGGGGCGTGACGAGCGGCGTCGGTGCGACGACCGGAGCTACGTGTGGGATTGAAGAGGGCGCAGCCGGCGCTCGCGCTGGCGCAATCTGAATGAAGCGAAGCCGCGGAGCGGTATCGCCCGCGCCTCCGCTGCTACCGCCTCCGCCGCCACCCGCGGGTTCGGCACCGCCCGCTCCCAGTCGGCGCCCCAGGTCGATGTTGGCTTCGACCGCGGGCACGATGATCAATAGCAGCAAAAGCAAATGCGCCAGCAGGGAGATGAGCCACCCCTGCCAGCGCGCTTGCTCCCGCCGAGGAATACCGACGGGCGGACGGTACACGTCTAACGCTTAGGGGACCTTCGGCGTGATACCGAGGACCTTGACACCGTTGCCGCGTGCGACGTCCATTGCTTCAATGACCTGCTGATACTTCGCCTGCGGATCGCCCTTCACGAACATGATCTTGTCGTTGCGCTGATCGAAGACCTTGTGGATCTCCGCGGCCAGTCCCGCGCGACCCGGCGCAACTGGCTGCTTGTTGATCAGGTACGATCCATCCTTTTGAACTTCGAGCACGATCTGATCGGTAGGCACCGAGCTTGTCGGCGCCGGCGTCGGATCCGGGAGCTGAAGGTCGAGCGCCTTGCGTGCTGTCGGGACGATGAACATGAAGATGATCAGCAGCACGAGGAGAACGTCGATCATCGGTGTGATGTTCGGCTCCGCAGTGTAGTTGGAGCCGTTGCCGCCAGTAGCTATTGCCATTACTTCTTCCCTCCCTTCGCATCGGTGGTGACGTTATCAGCCGCTACCAACGACTGTGTCCCTGGCATCTGATCCGAAACCATCGCCGACATGCGGACGCCGTTATGCGCGGCTACGTCCAGCACGTCGAGAACCTTGCTGTAGGCCAGGTTCTTATCGGCCTTAACGTACAGAATCTTGTCCGTTGTGCGCTTGCTGTAGATGTTGTCCAGCGCCGTGCCAAGTGCATTGTTCGCGATCGGCTTCTTGTTCAGATAGTAGTTGCCATCCATGTCGACGCCCAGCAACTGATCCTGATCCTCTTCCGGATGCGGCTTGAGATTCTGGCCGGCTGGCGGCTGCGCGTTAACGCCTGACGTGAGGGTGGGGATGATGATCATGAAGATGATCAGCAGCACCATCATCACGTCGATCATCGGCGTCACGTTCGGTTCCGCTTTGACCGACGCCTTACCGCTCGATACTGACATTGACATACAAAACCCTCGGTACGGCGCGGCGTCAGCCGCGCGGCTCGGTAAGGTGCGGCTTCAGCCGCACCTCTCTGTAAGGCGCGGCTTCAGCCACGCCTAAATGTGGGGGGAGGCCGGGCTGAAGCCCGGCCCTACCCCCCCGGCGACGTTACTTGGAGATCGGGGCGTTGCCCGCGGTCGCCGTGGTGTTGAACTCACGGGTGAAGCGGCTGCGGCCGAACTCGCCCGAAGAGACGTTCTTGATCAGATAGTCGATCATCTCCTTCGAGGTATACGTCATCTCGGCCGTGAGGTTGTCAATCTTCGTCTGGAAGTAGTTGAACAGCCACACTGCAGGAATTGCGACGATGAGACCGAAAGCAGTGGTGATAAGCGCTTCGGCAATACCACCCGAGAT
>JBPCQO010000240.1:0-3397 GCA_050998035.1 Gemmatimonadaceae bacterium
CACTCGATGCGCTCGACGCCGCGCGCACGTCCTTCCTGGGCCGCAGCAGTGGGCGTCTGCTGGAGCTGCAGCGCACGGTGCCGTCGTTCGCGGGCGACGATCGGAAGATTGCCGGCCGCCGCTTCAATGAGATCAAGAACGGACTGGAGCAGGCGCTCGATTATCGGCGCGCGGAGCTGGAGCGCGCACACAGTGCGGCGGGCCCGAGCATCGATCTTACAATGCCGCCGCGTCGCCAGTTCATCGGTGCGGAGCACCCGGTAACCCGCGTCATCGAGGAGATCGTCGCCATATTCCGCGAGCTCGGTTTCACCGTCGCCACTGGACCGGAGGCGGAGACGGAGTGGTACAACTTCACCGCGCTCAACTTTCCGCCGGATCACCCGGCGCTGGACGCGCACGACACCATGTATCTCGCCGACGGAGTGGTGCTGCGCACTCACACGTCGCCGGTTCAGATCCGTACGATGCAGAGCAGCGAGCCGCCCATCCGCGTCGTGGTTCCGGGCAACGTGTACCGGCTGGATCCGTTCGACGCCAGTCACGCGCCGATGTTCGCCCAGATCGAGGGGATCGCTGTGGATGAAGGGATCAGCTTCGTGGATCTCAAGGCGACCCTGTCGCACTTTGCCAATCGCTTTTTCGGTCCCACGCGCACACGTTTTCGGCCGAGTTACTTCCCGTTCACGGAGCCGTCGGCGGAGATGGACATCGAGTGCAGGTTGTGCGGCGGCACCGGCTGCGCTGGATGCAAGGGAACGGGCTGGATGGAGATCCTCGGCGCCGGAATGGTGCATCCGAAGGTGCTCGAGGCTGCCGGGGTGGACAGTGAGCGGTACACCGGGTGGGCGTTCGGGATGGGGCCGGCACGCATCGCACTGCAACGGTATCGCATTCCAGACATAAGGGTGCTGTACGACTCGGATGTCCGTTTCCTGGAGCAGATCGCATCGTGAACGCGTCCTTCGAATGGCTCAAGGATTTCACCGAATTTGACCTCACGCCGCGTGAGCTGCGCGACATCATCACCGCGCGTGCGGCGACGGTTGATGATGTGGTTGCGCTGCGGCAGGATCTCAAAGATATCGTCGTTGGACGCGTGGTATCCGCCGCATCGCACCCGGATTCAGATCATCTCTGGATCACCAAGGTGGATGCCGGTGCGGCCGATCTGCTGGACGTTGTATGTGGTGCGCCGAACGTCCAGCAAGGGGTGAAGTACCCGTTCGCACCCGTGGGCGCCGTGCTTCCGGGCGGTCTCAAGATCGAGCGTCGCAAGATTCGCGGGCAGTCGTCTACTGGCATGCTCTGCTCCGCTCGCGAGTTGGGGTTGGGCCTCGACCACGACGGCATTCTAGCGCTCGACACGGCGGCGGCACCGGGTACTCCTTTCCTCGCGGCATACGCAGCCGGCGATACGCGGCTCGTCATTGACGTGCTCCCCAACCGCCCCGATCTGCTGGCGCACGAAGGCGTTGCGCGTGAGATCGCCGCTTTCACCGGAAATTCTCTCATCCGTCCGTCGCCCGCCGGGATGGTCATGCCAGATGTGCCGTTCACGCATGCGTCCAATTCTGCGACCACTGGCTCCGTCAAAGTGAGCGTCGACGGCAACGCTGCATGTTCGCTGTACATCGCGGTCGTGATCCGCGGCGTGACCGTCGCGCCCAGCCCCGATTGGCTGGCGTCGCGCCTTGCGGGTGCTGGAGCGCGCTCGATTAACAACGTTGTCGACGCTACCAACTACATGCTGCACGGCTTCGGACAGCCAATGCACGCCTTCGATCTGGGCACGCTCGCGGGGCCGGAGATCCAGGTGAGGCGGGCGTATGACGGAGAGTCGATCACCACGCTGGACGGGGTGGCGCGGAAGTTGGACCCATCCATGATTGTCATCGCCGACGCGGCAAGAGCGCAGGCGGTCGCAGGCGTTATCGGGGGTCAGGGGAGTGAGGTCACTGATAGCACGACCGATATTCTCCTGGAAGTCGCCGTGTTCGACCCTCGCTCGGTTCGGCGTACCCGCCGCGCGCTCGGCGTCTCCACAGATGCCAGCTACCGTTTCGAGCGAGCGATGGATGCAGCGGCAGCGGAGGGGCTCGCGCGGTACGCCGCGGGTCTCATCTGCGCGCTGGCCAGCGGCGTGGTCGACGGCGCACCGCTCACGATTGGCACTCCGCCCGCACCCACCGCGCCAGTAACCTTGCGTCTTTCCCGCGTCGCGCGGGTGCTCGGCGAGACCGTTTCCGGCGCCGAGTGTGCGGCGCTGCTCGCGAGCGTTGGATTCGAAGTCACGGCTGCACAGGATGACGCGACCGGTAATACGATCGGCAAAACGACGGGTGACATCCTGCAGGTCTCGCCGCCGACATGGCGCGCCGACGTGACAGCTGAGGCTGATCTCATGGAAGAGATCGCGCGCCTGCGCGGTTACGATTCGTTTCCTGACGAGTTGCGCCCGTTCCGAGTTGGCGGTGCTGCTGACTCGCCAGCGTACACGGTGACGCGCCGTGTCACGCGTGCGCTGGTTAAGGCCGGACTGTACGAGGTACGACCCACGCCGTTTGTCGCAGATGCCGGCGCTGACGGGGTGAGTGTCAGCAACCCGTTGGCCGAGAGTGAGGCCATGCTCCGGTCCAGTGTGTTGCAGACGCTGGCGCGGCGCGTGGAGCACAACTTCGCGCACATGTCGCGCAACGTACGGTTGTTCGAAGTCGGTGTGGCTTTCGCACGCGGAGACGGCCCGATCCCCGTGGAGCAAACCGTTGCTGCCGCCGTGATCACGGGAGAACGATTTCCCGCGCATTTTGCCGACCCGAAGCCGCCGCCGGTGGACCTGTGGGACGCGCGGCAGATCGCGGATGAGCTTGTGAGCGCGGCGTACGGGGGGGGCCAAGGCGTCGATTTCGCTCCGAACTCTGCTGGAGACGGGTGGGTCATTGCCCGCGGCGGAACGGCGATTGGTTCCGTCGGGCCTCTGGTGGTGGATGCGCCGGCGTGGGCTTCGCTCGTATTCGGCGTCGAGCTTGACATCACACCGGCAATGGGCGCGTCGTTGGCCGGGCGAACGTACGTTCCCCTTCCTTCCACGCCGGCTGCGGAGTTTGACCTGGCGCTCGTGCTGCCCGTGGGCGTTCTCGCCGCGGATGTCCAGCGGGTCATCACCAACACCGCGGGCGAACTACTCGAATCGCTGATACCGTTTGATGAGTTTACCGGGAACGGCGTGCCGGACGGGTATCGGAGTGTCGCGTGGCATCTGGGCTTCCGGCATCCGGAGCGCACGCTGCGGGACAAGGAAATTGAGGGCCGGCGGGGACGCATTTTACGCTCTCTCGAAGAGGAGTTAGGTGTCCACCCACGCACGTCCTGACGCCCCGTCGGTACTCGAGCTAAC
>JBPCQO010000299.1:0-3304 GCA_050998035.1 Gemmatimonadaceae bacterium
TTCTCCTATCGGAGTTCACCTTCCCGGCTTCCCCCGGTGGAACGCCGGGCACAGCGCGCGGGTCACAGCACCCACGCCGTTACGAAGTCACGCACATTTCGTGCTTTACGAATTCGTAACTACTAGAGAATATACGGATCACGTATTTGCAAGGCAATACTTTACTTACAGATTTCGTTTTCACAACTACTTGTAACTACATCACTGTATCGGAGTTGAACGCGTGAGAGCGCTCGTCAAAGCAGTTGCGGGTCCCGGTTTCGAAATGCGCGACGTCCCCGTTCCCGACATTCGCGACAACGAAGTGCTCATCCGAGTGCGGCGTGCGGGTGTTTGTGGAACCGATGTGCACATCTACGATTGGGATGAATGGGCGCAGGGGCGTTGTCACCCGCCGTTCACCGTCGGTCACGAGTTCTCCGGGGATGTGGAACGTGTCGGCAAGCTCGTGACAGACGTGCAGGTGGGTGATCGCGTAACGGCGGAAGGTCACATCGTTGACGGAAGATGCTTGCTATGCCGCACCGGCAACTCGCACGTGTGCCCATATACCAGGATCATCGGCGTGGATCGAGACGGCTGTTTTGCGGATTACATCGCCATGCCCGCGACTAACGTCTGGCACCTGGACGACAACACACCGTACGAGATGGGCGGGATCATGGACCCTATGGGGAACGCGTTCCATACCGCGCTCACCGCAGAAATTCCGGGCGCCGTGGTGTTCATCACGGGCTGCGGTCCGATTGGCATCTTCGCCGTTGGAATCTGCAAGGCGGCGGGCGCGTCGCGCATCATCGCCTCGGACGTGAACGACACTCGCCTGGCGTTGGCGAAGGAGATGGGTGCGCACGACGTGGTTCACCCGAGCGAGGCGGAGGCGGCGGTGCGTGCCGCAACGGACGGATTGGGCGCCGATGTGGTGCTGGAGATGTCCGGCGTTCCGTCTGCCATTCACCAGGCGTTTGCGCTGGTGCGCGTGGGCGGGAGGGTGCAGATGCTCGGAATTCCAGCTCGGCCGATGGAGGTGAACTTCGCGACCGAAGTGATCTTCAAGGGAATCACCATCTACGGTGTGGTTGGGCGCCGAATGTACGACACATGGATCCAGATGACCCGCTTTCTACGCTCCGGCGAATTCGATCCCACGCCGGTGATCACGCATCGGTTCCCGTTGGAACAGTACGATGCCGCCATCGCGGCGATCAAGTCGGGCGAGGCTGGGAAGGTTGTATTTGAAATCGCTTAGGCGCGGCTGAGGCCACGCTTAGAAATAGAAGGCGCGGCTGAAGCCGCGCCGTACACCCCATTATCCAGCCATGTCTATAAATCGCAATTTCGCCGCAGAGCTCATCGCGTCCATCCAGCAGCTCAAGGATGAGAACATCTACAAACGTCTCAACTACCTGGAGTCGCCGCAGTCGGCGCACGTGAAGATGGAAGGGAGAGGCGACGTACTCATCCTCTCTTCCAATAACTATCTGGGGTTGTGCGACGAGCCGAGTGTCGTGAGTGGCGGGATGGAGGGGCTGAAGAAGTTTGGAGCGGGAACCGGCAGCGTGCGCTTTATCTGCGGCACATTCACGGTCCACCGGGAGCTGGAGCAGGCGCTGGCCGGACTCGTCGGGACCGAGGCGTCGCTGAGCTTTGTCTCAGCCTGGAACGCAAACGAGGGGCTCACGGCGAGCGTCGTGGGCGAGGGTGACTTCGTGCTGTCGGACGCGCTCAACCACGCGTCGATCATCGATTCGATCCGGTTGGCCAAGTCCATCACCAAGTGCACGACGGGCGTGTACCAGCACTCGGACATGGACGATCTGCGCGCCAAGCTCGCCGGCGCGCGTTCGACGCGGCGCCGGATCGTGTGGACCGATGGCGTGTTCTCAATGGAAGGGAGCATCGCCAAGTTGCCGGAGATCCTGGAAATCGCGCGCGAATACGACGCAGTGGTGGTGGTGGACGACTCGCACGGGACCGGCGTACTCGGCAAAACCGGACGTGGCACAGCTGAGCATTTCGGTGTGCTCGGCGAAGTCGACGTAATTACATCCACGCTGGGCAAGGCACTGGGCGGCGCGGCGGGCGGCTTTGTTGCTGGCAGCGCCGCCCTGTGCGACATGCTGACACAGCGGTCGCGTCCGCAGCTCTTTTCCAACGCGCTTCCGCCAACGGTTGCGTCGAGCGCGCTTGCGGCGGTGAACTTCGTTACGGCACACCCGGAGCGGGTGGCCACGCTACGCGATAACTCCCGCTACTTCCGCGAGGCGATTGTGGAAGCGGGGTTCAAGCCACTGCCCGGGGAGACGCCAATCGTCCCCATCATCGTAGGGGAAACGTCGGCGGCGATCAGGATGAGTGACATGTTGCTGGCCCAAGGCGTCTTTGTGACAGGTTTTGGATTTCCTGTCGTCCCTCAGGGTCAGGCGCGAATCCGCTGTCAGATTAGCGCAGCGCATTCGCGAGATGACCTGGACAGTGCTGTATCGGCCATCACATCGGTCGGGAGGCAGCTAGGGATCATCTCATAAAGTAGGAGTCTCGATGCGCCGTAACCGTCTGATTGCCACTCTTCCCTTCTCTCTGCTCCTCGCGGTTCCAGCATTGCAAGCGCAGTATGCGCAGCGCGCGCCGGACGCGAAGCTGTTCCAGGACTCCTGGTTCTGGGGCGTTCACGCGGGTGCCACGACAATAGGCACTCCGGCACGCTCGACCGGTGCGGCGCCGACCATTGGTGGCGAGTGGTTCATCACACGCACCTCGGGTGGACTGTACGCCGCGTACGATCAGGCCAATTTCACCGGCACGTCGTCCGTCCCCGACGGCGGTGCGCCGAACGGATTGCGCAACGTTACGATCCACGACCTGCGCACCGTGTCGGTCGCGGCGCTGGTCTTCCCGTTCCAGGCACGCAGCTTTCGGCCGTACGCGGGGCTGGGCTTCGCACTCAGCACCATTGGGAGTGCGTCACCGCAATCCATGGCACCGGGCGACACGGTAAGTGCGGATTCGAGACAGCGCGCCGACAACGGCCGCAGCCGCGCAGGGATTCTGGTAATGGGCGGCCTGCAGTGGCAGATTCGCCGGACGGCGCTGTTCGGCCAGGTGAGCTCCAGCCCGCGAAACAGTGACTTCCTGATCAACAAGCCAATCACGACGATAACTGGTGGCGTGCGTTACAACTTTGGCAGCTCGATCGAAAGGTAGAATTCTGACTTCGGATGTAAAAAGGTGCCGGGCGTGAGTTTCCGCGGCCGGGACCTTTTTCTTAACCGGCGTCCAGTCCCTCTTCTACCCTTCTCTTTCC
>JBPCQO010000030.1:0-4882 GCA_050998035.1 Gemmatimonadaceae bacterium
GCGTGAGCCAGCTGAATAGCAACAACGCTGGTGCGAGCGTGACCGATACGGGCGCGCAGCGCGGCACCGTGCCGGGCACCGGGAACGCCACATCGACATCTCCCGCCAACCGCGGCGGGCGTAGCGACAGCGCCTCGCGCCGGAGCGGAACGGTACCACCGGCACATCCGTAGCACAGACTGCCCGGCAGCTAAGGCCGGTTGGCCATTGTGTCAGCGTTCCGCGTATGCGCGCGTCGAGCCGTTGCGCATGATCGCGACAACGGTGTAGTGCTCCGGTTCGGCGCCTTCCATGCCGGGTGAGCCGGTCACCATGCCGGGAACCGCCAATCCGGCCACGTCAGCGGGCTGCTCCTTGAGCAGTCGCTGCACCAGATCCGCGGGGACGTGCCCCTCGATTACGTACCGTCCAACCTCGGCGGTGTGGCAGGAAGCAGTCTTCTGCGTGATCCCGTGCGCGCTCTTGATGGAATCCATCGTAGCCTGGGATGGTTCGTCCACCGTAGTCACGGTGAACCCGTTGCTGCGCATGTGCTGCACCCAGGCGTTGCAGCAGCCACAGGACGGATCCTTGAAGACACGTACTGGCGGTGTTGCCACGGACGACGCGAGGGCCCCGTTCGCGGGCACGGTGGTGCTGAGCGAAGACGAATCGTTGCTCGAGGGCGGCACCGGGTGGTCGCTACTGCGCCCGGCGCACGCAATCAGAAGCGGGGCGGCTAGTGCGCAGATGTTGCGTGGGATGCGCGCGGATCGTCGTGCCGTCGGTCGTAAGATCATGAGTGGATGGGGGATCGGTCGCGTTTGGATGCGAGTGTGACTCACGTATGGCTTTGGCGACCGCGCCGTCTGTGGCATGACCGCAACATATGTGAAAGATACCGTGGTCAACATATCGGTGACTCACCGGCGTACGCCGGCGGCACGCAGCGTGCTACCACGGGAGCTAACCGTGCGAAGGGGCTTGCGGCAGGTGTCAGACTCATCCGGATGACTCAATGCGTCCGTATCCGTTTGGCGCTGAAACACCAGGAACACCCTGAGGAGGGACTGTGGAGAGTGGAATAAAATTGAACATGTTTGGAGATGCTGGCGTTCCCAGCCGGCGCAATTTTCTGAAGACGACCGCTCTCGGCGCGGCGGCGATCGCGATGCCGACGGTGCTGTCTGGCTGTCACGTGGTCGGTGCGATTGGACAGCGCAAGCTGGACTTTGGCGACGACTTTGGCGTGTTGAACTATGCGTACACGCTGGAAGCGCTCGAGGCTGGTTTTTATGAGCGGGTGGTGAAGGCGCCGCCGCGCGACCTACGGCCCGGTGAATTCGAGGTGCTTCGCGACATCGGAGCGCACGAGGTGCAGCATCGCCGCTTCTTCAAGCGCGCGCTGGGTGTTCTTCGCGTCAAGCTCCCTGAGTTCAACTGGAGTTCGATCGACTTCACGCGGCGTGATACCGTCCTCGCGGCGGCAAAGAACTTTGAGGATACGGGCGTTGCGGCGTACAACGGCGCCGGTAAGCGTATTAAGCTGGCCGAGTTCCTGACCATTGCCGGAGAGATTGTTTCGGTGGAAGCTCGGCACGCGGCGACGATCAGGGATCTAATCGATCCGATGAGCCGCTCATTCGCTGGCGATGACATAATTGATGCTCAGGGGCTCGACCGCGCTCTCCCGCCCGCGGAGATTCTCGCGGCCGTGCAGCCATACTTCAAGACGCCAGTGCGCGTCGTCGGACTTTAGGGAGACCGCATGAACGACTTCGAACCAAAGCGCCTCATAGAGGCGCACGATCCCGAGATTGCGGCACGGCTGGAAAGCCGTCACGAAGAGCTGCGCGCAGGCGCCTCCACGTCATCCGCGGTCAGGGCTGGTATGATGATGGGTTCGGCGACGATCGCAATGGCGGCTGTCGCGAGCGATGTGTACGGGCAGGGGGTGTCGCTCCCGAGCCATGTGGCCAGCGTGCTCAACTTTGCGTTGACACTGGAGTACCTGGAAGCGGAGTTCTACGTCCGTGGAGTGGGAACACCGAATCTGATTCCACGAGACATGTTCAACGTCTTCGATCAGATCCGGAAGCACGAAGTCGCGCACGTCGCGCTACTTCAGGGTGTGCTCGGGCCGCTGCAGATCGCGAAACCTCCGTTCGACTTTACCGGTGGCAAGGGGAGTGGCAATGGGCCATTCGCAGATGTCTTCTCCAACCCGCAGACGTTCGCCGCGCTGTCGCAGGCGTTCGAGGACACGGGTGTGCGTGCTTACAAGGGGCAGGCATCCTATCTCATCGACGATCCCGGCATCCTGGAGACCGCGCTGAGAATTCACGCCGTCGAAGCGAGGCATGCCGCCGAGGTGCGGCGCATGCGCGATCAGAAAGGGTGGATCGTTGGTGACAGCCGCGGCACGTTGCCGCCCGCAACGCAGCCGATTTATAACGGCGAAGCGTCAACGTTTCACTTCATCCTGGCCCGGCCAGGGAGCGGGATCAGCATGACGGAAGCGTTCGATGAGACGCTTACCAAAAGCCAGGTGCTCGAGATCGTGGCGCCTTTCCTAGCCAACCGCTGACGCGACCCGCGCTCAGGAATCCAATATGAAACTTAGATCTTATGCAGCGGTCCTTTCGGCCGCCACACTCTGGACCGCGTTCCCCGCTGCACGCGTCGTGCATGCGCAGGCGCTCGGACCACAGAGGCAGTTCATCGCCATCGAGCCGATTTACTCGCGGCTCAGTCGCGACATAGGCTCTGCCGGTAAGACGTCGCTCAATGGGTACGGCGGTCGGTTATGGATCAACCTCGCGCCTTTCTCGGGACCGTCGGAAAACCTGATCGGGAAGACCGCGCTCGCCTTATTCAGCGTGTACTCCCCACCGGGCAACGGTATCAGTGTCGTGCACTACGGCGCCGAGTTGGATGTTCATGCGACCGACGTTCCGTATGGGTTGATCCTTGACCCCTTCATCTCCCTGGGCGGCGGCGTGTTGCGTACCAGGGCAACCACCAATAACACTGTCGGCGCTGCCCCAGGCACGGTTAACAAGTTCGCCTTCACTCCTGGAGTGGGCGTGCGCGTTCCACTGCTGAACCACCTTCAGGGACGTGCAGATTTCCGTGACGCACTCGTCTTCGGGGACCAGAACGGGACGGCCGGCAACACGCGCACTTCGAACAACCTGGAGTTCCTCGCGTCAATCGGGCTCACGTTCTGAGCTTGCTGTTGCCGTAATCGTTGCAGTGAGGAGACCGTCAAGCCGCGCAGTGGAATACCTCCACTGCGCGGCTTTTCTTTCGCTTTGTCAGCACATGCCTCGCGAAAGGCGCAGATTTATGGGATGAGAGTTGTTCTCCAACGTGTGTCCAGCGCATCCGTCAGCGTTGCCGGAGTGGTGATCGGCAAGATCGCGCGTGGGTTTCTCATCCTCGCAGGATTTACGCACGCCGACACGCGTGAGGAGGTGGCGTGGATGGCGGACAAGATTGTCGCCCTGCGGCTCTTCTCCGACGATGACGGGAAGATGAATCTGCGACTCGCCGACGTTGACGGCGCTCTGCTGGTCGTGTCCCAGTTCACTCTGTACGGCGACGCGCGTAAGGGGCGCCGTCCATCGTTCATCGATGCGGCGAGCCCAGAAGTGGCTCGCCCACTGTACGAATTCCTGGTCGAAATGCTACGCGAATCCGGTACCCGTGTCGCGACCGGCGAATTTGGCGGAGACATGCGCGTGTCCCTCGTAAACGATGGACCCGTGACGTTGATCCTGGAGCGCGACGCCGGCGCAACATGAATGCTGGCTGGAGTTCCGTTTGAGGGGGTCCCGTTCTGAGTATTCTGATGCGGCGCGCCGTTCGCGCGACGCAGGCGTCCGTTCCCAACCCGATTTTATTAATGTTGCCGACCGTACAAGTAATCCTCGCCTCCGCATCGCCACGTCGGCGTGAACTTCTCACGCTAGCCGGCATTCCGCATACTGTGTCACCAGCGGACATAGACGAATCCATCCATTCCGGCGAGGCTCCGCGCGTACACGTGGAGCGACTCGCGCGTGAGAAGGCGGCCGTCATAGCGGCACGATTCCCGGATGCGCTGATAGTGGCGGCCGATACCGTCGTGGTACTCGACGGCGACATCATAGGAAAGCCCGCAAGCGTGGAGGATGCGGAGCGCACGCTGGCCCGGCTCCAGGGCCGGACCCATACAGTTGTGACCGGGATGGCACTTGTGCTCAACGGGGCGACTGTCTCCGGCGTAGAGGATGTGGCCGTAACATTTGGCTCTCTCACGGCGGCGGATATCAGCGAATACGTCGCGACGGGTGAGCCCATGGACAAGGCCGGTTCGTACGCAATTCAGGGCTATGGTGCCACGATCGTACGGCAGATCGACGGCGATTATTTCGCCGTCATGGGGCTGTCGCTCGTGCGGCTCGTGGAGTTGATGAAACAGTTAGGCGTGCGCTACCACTTTGGCGGAGCGCCGCTCTCTATGTCTACTTAGATAGCTCCGCGTTGCGGGGCAGGATGTGCGTGATGATCAGACGACTCCTAACCCTCGCGGCGCTCCTGGCGGGAGCGATCGTCGCCGCCCCTGCCAGCGCACATGCGCAGGTCGGCGCCACCACGGACATCATCACCGGTCGTGTGGTCGGACCCGACGGCAAGCCGATGGAAAATGTGACCGTCGCCGTGCAGTCGGCGGAGAGCGGCATCACGCGAACCAAGCACACGGACGCAGATGGCAGATACACCCTTCTCTTCCCGGATGGTGGCGGCCAGTACCGTGTGGAATTCCGCGCGATCGGCTTCCAGCCAGTGCGCCGGAACCTCGCACGGCAGGGTGATGAAGACCGACTCGTCAGCGACGTGAATCTCGGCTCCCCGGTCG
>JBPCQO010000061.1:0-8095 GCA_050998035.1 Gemmatimonadaceae bacterium
GCGGGTTGATGCGGACGTAGTGGATGCGTCCACGCACTGTGCGTTTCACGAGTCCGGCTCGCTCGAGGGTCTGGATGTGCTTGGACGCCGCTGCGAGCGACATCCGATACGGCGTCGCAAGCTCGCCTACAGTGTGCTCGCCCCTGGCGAGCCGCTCGAGCATCGCGCGCCTGGTGTGGTCGCTGAGTGCACGGAAAATGAGGTCGAGCCGTGTATCATGATGTTCAACCATATAGTTGAACATATAGGCCGGCGGTGAATTGTCAACCATCTGGTTGAACGTCATGCGGCTGAGCTGGCGATCGCTGCCAGCTAGGTGCATTCGCATTCTGTCTGTCCGCTTGTTCTTGAGCTCGGCCGTCAGGGCCATGCCGTTCGTCTTTTCGTGGAGGGATGATGCAGGGAATTGTGGACTCGGCGCGCCGGCTTCGGCATCTTGCCATATACAGATACCTGAGCTATTCATACAGATATACCTTCAGGATACCGCCATGTCGTCCACCCGCCGCCGTAAGAACCTGTACATCGACCAGCACCGAATCGACCGCGCCAAGGCGCTACTGCACGTTGAGACTGAGACGGAGGCGATCGACCGCGCGCTCGCGCTCGTCGAGGACTTGGCCCAGTTCGAGGCAGAAGTTGATCGTGGTCTCACCGGTTTGATTGGGAAGGGCGGCTTTGTTGACCGATTTGCGATCAAGCCACCACGTCGCTGAGCCGGCTCTACCTGATCGACTCGAATATCTACATTCGAGCATTCCGTGAAGCCGCGTTCGGAGTGGAACTCCAAGACTTCCATCGCTTGAACTTGTCGCGCCTGGTCGTGAGCGCCGTGGTCGCATCTGAGTTGCTCGTCGGTGCCCAGAAGCCGGATCGCGAGCGCGCCGTGGTGCGCACGCTTGTTGAGCCGTTTCGCGTCCGTCGGCGGCTCATAACGCCGTCGTGGAGCACGTGGGCGCTCGCCGCAACTGTCGACCGTGCGATCCGTCGTCAGCCGGCGAACCGAACGCGGCTGGCGCAACGCTCATTCATGCAGGATATTCTGATCGCGGCATCTGCGCGCGAGATCGGCGCCACGATCATTACCGAGAACACGGCCGACTTCACACTGATTGGGCGCCACATCGATATCGCGTTTGTGCTGCCATGGCCACCAACGCCGGCCGCATAACCAACGAAAGCTGCACCCGATAGTCGAGCATCGATAGAAGCGGCTGCGTCGTTGCATCGTACTGTGTTCGCTTGCAGGTGAGCTCAGCGTTGACGTCAACTCTTCCGAGGTAGGAATGGCCGACTGTGTGTTCTGCCGCATCCTGGCCGGCGAGATCCCAGGCTCGTTCGTGTACCGCGACGAACTCTGTGCCGCGTTCGTGGACATCCAGCCTGTCAACCCGGGTCACCTGTTAGTGATCCCGACGCGTCACGCCGCGCATCTCGCGGACCTCGATCCTCCGACGGCCGGGCACCTGATGGAGGTCGCCCAGCGGCTCGCGGCGGCCCTGCGCACGAGCGGACTGCGGTGCGAGGGTGTCAACCTGTTTCTAGCCGACGGGGAGGCCGCGATGCAGGAGGTCTTCCACGTGCACCTGCACGTGTTCCCGCGCTTCGCCGGCGACGGCTTCGGCCTGCGCTTCGGCCCGGACTACCTGAAGCTTCCGCCGCGCGACGCGCTGGAGGCTGCGGCCGCCCAGATCCGGAGGGCGATCGAGCCCGTTGGCAGTACTGCCCCCAAGTAAGCGCTGCAGCCGACGGGCGCTCGTGGAAGATTCGCCGCCGTCCCGCTCGGCTGCAGCTTGTGCCTAGGCTACGTACTCCCGGCGCGCCACGCGCCCGCAGCTGACTTGGGCGTTAGCCGGGGATTCGCTTTACATCGCCTCTCTGAGCACCTCAGTGTCGAGAGCCGCGCTTCCGAGCGGGGCAACGAGATTCCCGTATAATTGACAGCATGGCATTCCTAGCTCCGCGACACATCGCCGCTGCAGCCGTCATGGCTGCCGCCGCGGTCGGTTGCCGTCCCGTTGGCCCGGCGGCGCCCTCGCTCGGTGTCATGCCGTTTCCCGTCGACCACGCCGAGGCGCAGACCGTTGCGCCCGGCGTCACGCGCCGCACTGTGCGATCGGCCAGCGGTCCCTGGACAATCAACGTGCTCTACGTCGATCTCGATCGCTGCAACACCGCCGAAGCAGTCAAGGGCGCCGACACGGCGATCGGACGATACCGAACGAGCACGCTGCTCGCCGCCCTCGCGATGCGCGAGAAGGTCGTGGGCGGAGTCAACGCTGATTTTTTCACTCTCAAGGACGGTTCGCCGACGAATCTCCTGATCGTCAACGGCCGCATGCTCTCGCCGCCGAACAACCAGCCGGTGCTCGCGCTCGACTCGGCGGGCGTTCCGCACATCTCAACGTTCGCGCTGCGTAGCGGGCACCTTGCGCCATTCTATCCCAGGAACGCGGTGGGCGGCCGCCCGGTCCTCGTCAGGGATAGTGCGATCGACAATGCGGTTGATACGGCAGGGCAGGCGTCGTTCCGCCAGCGGAATCCACGCACGGCGGCTGGAATCGCGCGCGTCGGCCGACGGCTCATTCTCGTCACCGTGGACGGTCGCGAGTTCCACAACGTGGGCATGACACTGCGCGAGCTCGGTGAGCTGATGCTCGCCCTCGGCGCGCGCGATGCGATCAACCTCGACGGCGGTGGATCGACAACGTTCATCTACGCGGATCCTGATTCGGCCGGCCGCCTTCGGATCGGCAATCATCCATCAGACAAGGAAGGTGAGCGTACGGTGGGAGACGCGCTGGCGATCGTCCACGCCTGCGATCGATCCGGGCATTGAACCGATCGCGCATGCCCCTTGCTGCTGCGTCTTCTACTGGCTGTCACCCAGTCGCGCGCGGGAGGTCCGAGCGTATCCCGGATCAGCTCCTCGGCGCAGCACGATGATGCGGACCGTCATCGGAGCGCTACGCCTTCCAACCCCAGCGTTAGCCGCACGCCGCAAGCGACCATGCCGTCTGTCTTCGAAAAGCTGAATCTGAAGGCGCAGGACGAGATCCTCGTCATCAACGCCCCGCCGTCCTTCGAGCCCGAGTTGGCTGCCCTAGCGGGCGTCACTGTTTTACGCGATCCAGAGGAAGCGAGGGCGGTTCAGTTTGCGCTGGCGTTCGCAACCCAGCAGGCGGACGTCGATAGACTGTCCAGGTTGCTCGTGGCCAGGGCTGAAGGCGACGCACTGCTGTGGTTTGCGTATCCGAAGGGTACATCCAGGAAGTACAAATGTGAGTTCAATCGAGACACTGGCTGGCGAGTGCTGCGCGAGGCTGGCTTCGACACTGTGCGCCAGGTTGCCATAGACGACGACTGGTCAGCGTTGCGGTTCCGCCGTGTTGAGTACATCAAGTCCTCAAACAAGCCCGCCCGAGTGAGACCTGACAAACGCAGTCGTGAACAGTAGGAATCGCCCCGAGCCAGTGAGCACCGAGCGCTTGAAGCAGGCGGGATTCGGAGTGACTCGTTAGACTTAGTATCAAAATGAGTTTAGAAACCGAAGACATTGTGGAGACCGCGATCACTTTCGCGGACCTTGGACTTTCACCGGATGTACTGCGGGCGGTAAAGGACGCTGGCTACATCCATCCCACCCCGATCCAGGCCGCGGCGATACCGGTTGTGCTGGAAGGGCGCGATATGATGGGGCTGGCACAGACTGGAACGGGGAAAACAGCGGCGTTCACGCTCCCCATCGTCGAACAGCTTGCGGGTGGGCCCAATCGGGTCCGCGCACTGATCCTGACCCCCACCCGCGAGCTCTGCGTCCAGGTGGACGAGAGCTTTCATAAATACGCCAAGCACTCTGACATCAAGGTCCTTGCCGTGTATGGCGGTGTGGCGCTGGAGCCGCAGGCCAAGGCGCTGCGCAAGGGAGTGGACGTGATCGTTGCCACCCCTGGGCGTCTGCTGGACCACATCGAGCGCCAGAACGTAGTGTTCGATGATCTGGAAGTACTGGTCCTGGATGAGGCCGACCGGATGCTGGACATGGGCTTTGCTCCCCAGATCAACAGAGTGGTGGCGGAGATACCCAAGTACCGCCAGACGTTGCTGTTCAGCGCGACGATGCCGCCGGAGGTAGAGGCGCTCGCGCGCAAGTATCTGCGCAAGCCGCAGGTGGTACAGGTTGGACGGCGGTCCATGGCGGCGAGCACGGTGGTGCACGCGGTATACCCGGTGCCCAGGACGCGGAAGACCGCGCTCCTCACCGAGTTGCTCAAGAACGAGGGGATGGATTCGATCCTCATCTTCACCCGCACCAAGCATGGCGCGGATCGGGTAGTGCGCGACCTGCAGCACGCCGGGATCCAGGCCACGGCGCTACACGGCGACAAGTCGCAGCGCGACCGCACCAAGGCGCTGGACGACTTCAAGGCGGGTGCCATTCGTGTGCTCGTGGCAACCGACGTCGCGCAGCGCGGGCTGGACGTGACCGGGATCACGCACGTCATCAACTTCGACGTGCCGCAGGAGCCCGAGGATTACGTGCACCGGATTGGTCGCACGGGACGTGCGGCGCAGAGCGGCGACGCGTACACACTGATGGCACCGGATGAGATCGCGATGGTGCGCACCATCGAGCGCGTGATCGGGCAGGAAATTCCGCGTATTTCGGTCCCGGGCTACGACTTTGGTACTACAAGCGCGGGCTAGCTGTGCCGGGTAGCGGCGCCTAGGTCCCTGCGCCAGGTGGTAGTGCCCTGATTCAGCCGTCATCGTCGTACGCGGCCAAGGCGCGATACCGTTAGCGTCTCCGCCGCTGCTCCCCTGAATACGACGAGTGTGAGATTGGAGACACCGAAGCCAAGCCCCAGCTGGGTGTAGGTAACCGAGCTACGTGTTGCGTGAAATCTTACACCAGCCAGTGCCCCCTCTTCGCGCCAGCTCAGGGTATCGCGACCAACGCTAAGTGTGACGCTCACCCGCGCAGTGTCCAGGTCAACGGTTGCCCGCTCGCCGCGGGTCATGGCGGTGTGTCGCGCCCGATCCAACATCGCCGCGACGTCGTTGACTGCGCCATGGACCGCGACGTGGTCCAGCATCGCTCCAACCTTTGGCACGGCCACGGCTGAGAGTATGCTCACCACGGAAAGGATGAGCATCAGCTCCAGCAGCGTGAAACCGCTACGTGTACCTGTAGCGCGACGTCTCGCATTGACCACACTGGATTCCACACCCGAGCAGCGCAACCGTAGGATCATGTCTCACAGTACGGCGTTGTCCTGAGCACAGCCTTAGCCGGACGTTGCGCGTTTAGTCCAAACCGTGCAGCATTGAGCAATGAATCAACGTCTGCCAGTGGCTGCACTCATCGCGGTGGCCATAGCGTGTGCCGCGCCCTCTCCCTCCCCCGCTCCAGCACCGACACCCACTCCGGCTCCGTCGGTAGCGCAGGTACCCTCGCCCACGCCGCCCAGAATCATTCCCGGCGTGCGGCTCGTTTCAGAGGACCCCAGCGCGATTCCTCCGTTCGCGACCGAGCCGCTGATCGCATGGGGACCGGAGCCTGATGGGACAGTGCACAAGCCGGTTGAGCGTCAGTTCGATCTGCAGCGGCAGATAGTGAACCTCCGCTTCGACTGGGCGCGGCACGCGGTGGTTGGCAACACGACGCTGCGGTTTGCGGCACTGGACGCGCCACTCACGTCCGTGCGGCTGAACGCGGTCGGGATGACCATCAAGCGCGCTACCACCCGGAATTCCGGACCGCTCAAGTTCGACTACGACGACACCATGTTGGTAGTGCATTTGACGCGCACGCTCCCCGCGCGTGCAGTGTCGTCGATCACCATCGAGTACGAATCGGTGAAGCCGAAGAAGGGCGTGTACTTCATCGACCGCAATCACTACATGTGGACGCAGGGCGAGACGGAAGACAATCGTTACTGGATTCCGACGTACGATCATCCGGACGACAAGACCACATGGCAGATATCGGTCCTGGCGCCGCCGGGTGAACAGGTACTGTCCAACGGCCGGCTCGTCAGCACCCGTAAGACAGACACGGGCGTCCTCTGGACCTGGAGCCAGGACAAACCGGCCTCCACATATCTCATGAGCGTGGTCACCGGCCGCTACGCCGTGGTCCGGGACCACTGGAAAACGGTGCCGGGGGAATACTGGACGTATCCCGACTTGGTGGCCGCGGCCAAGCTTGGCTTCGGCCAGACGCCGCAGGCGATCGAGGTGTTCTCACGCAAGACCGGCGTCGCATTTCCGTGGGCCAAGTACGCGCAGAGCGTGGTGCCCGATTTCATCTTCGGTGGTATGGAGAACGTCACAGCCACCACGCAGAACGACGACGAGATCCTGCACCCGCCCTGGGCTGAGCCGCAGGCCAACGCCGACGGGCTGATGTCGCACGAGCTTGGGCACCAGTGGTACGGCGACCTGCTCACCACGGCAGACTGGTCCCACGCGTGGCTGAACGAGGGATTCGCGACGTTCATGGAGCAGACTTTCCGTGAGGCGTCCAAGGGCGTGGACGAAGGCGCATGGGACCGGCTCGACGCGCAGGTCCAGACCATCCAGGCCGATCGCCGGAATCGCAGGCCGATCGTTTACAACAAGTGGGTGAAGGCGCCGCTCGAGCTCTTCTTCAGCGGTCACATCTATCCAAAGGGCGCGACCGTTCTGCAGATGATGCGGCACCAACTGGGCGACTCGCTCTTCTGGCGTGCCATGAATCACTACACGGTTGCTCATGCGTACAAGAACGTGGTGAGTGATGACCTGCGCCGCTCCTTTGAAGAGGCGACCGGCCGCAGCTTCAAGACGTTCTTCGACCAGTGGGTGTACGGTGCTGGTTTCCCCGTGTTTCAGGTCTCCTTCGCGTACGACTCGACCACGCGTCGCCTTGCGCTGCATGCGCGCGAAGTCCAGCCGCGCGATTCGCTCACGGGCTACTTCGACGCCGACGTGGACGTAGAGGTCCTCACGGCCAGGGGGCCGGTGCGCGGTGTGATGCCTGTGCGAAGCGGCAGCGGCGAGCTGTCGCTCGCGCTGGCCGACGCTCCACTCGCAATTGAATGGAACAGGGGGAAATGGATACTCGCGCTCACTGACTTCCCCCGCTCCACGCTCATGCTCGGCTACGATCTCGCGCATAGCGACGACGTGACGAGCAGGGAAGAAGCTCTGGCGCGGTTGCATGAGCGTACGCCTCAGCCAGCCGCCGCCAGCGCGATCGCTGCCGCTGCGACGGGTGATCGCTTCTGGGGTATCCGGCAGCTCGCGGTGCAGGCCCTCCCGGACTTTCGCGGTGATTCGGCCGCTGCAGCGCCGATGCATGCTGCAACACGCACCGTGATAAGCACCGCGATAACTGCCGCGGTCCGTGACCGTGACGCCCGCGTTCGGCAGACCGCCGTGAACGCCCTGGTCAGCTTCCCCGGCAGCGATACACAGGCGCTGCTCGCCGACGCGGCCGAGCACGACAGTTCGCTATTTGTGCGTGGCGATGCGCTGGCGTCCTATCTCACTGTGGCTGGCGATGCGGGCCTGCCGCTTGCCGCTACGGTAATGTCCGAGCCATCCTGGCGAAACGTGTTGCGCGTCCCTGCACTGAAAGTCTTGAAAGGGATGACCAGTGTCGCGGCGCAGAACCTGTACCGGAGATACGCCAAATGAACGTTACGATCGAATACTGCACCCTGTGAAACTACAAATCGATAGCCACCAGTTTGGCGGCTGAGATCGAGCGTGAGTTTGCTGGTGCGAGCGTGAAGCTGACCCCCTCCAGAGGAGGGCGCTTCGAAGTGTTGAAAGATGGTGTTCCTGTGTTTGAGAAGTCCAAGCTCGACAGGCATGCGAAGCCTGGCGAGGTCATAGCGTTGCTAAAAGAAAAATCGTGAGAATTGCTCTATCTACCGGGGGCGGCGACGCCCCCGGTCTCAATGCTGTAATCCGCGCCGTCGTCCTCTCCGCGCTGGATCGGGGTTGGGATGTGCTGGGTGTTACCAAGGGGTACGCCGGTCTACTGGGCGAGGAAGAGGTAATTCCGCTCACACGTCAGGCCGTACGCGGCATCGGCCATCTGGGT
>JBPCQO010000086.1:0-4099 GCA_050998035.1 Gemmatimonadaceae bacterium
AGAGCGGTGGCGTGGTGAATCTGCGTACTGGCATCCACCGGGGAGTTGCACCGAACGGATCGCTGCACGAGGGCCGCATGTCCGACTGGGCAACTCTGATCGTGTCAGATACCGGCAGAGGGATGGATGAGCAGACTCGCGCGCACATCTTCGAGCCGTTCTTCACCACCAAGGATCAGGGGAAAGGCACCGGGTTGGGACTTTCGACGGTGTACGGCATTGTGAGCCAGGCCGGCGGCGACATCGTGGTGGCGAGTGAAATGGATGTTGGAACTGAATTCAGCCTCTTCTTCCCGTGCGTCGAGGAGAGCGTCGCAGCAGTTCCCAATGCCGTGGTATTTCCCGACACTCTGCGCGGGTCCGAGACCGTGCTCGTCGTTGAGGACGAGGAGGCGCTACGTAGACTGACGCGGCGTATTCTCGAGTCGCGCGGCTACAATGTGGTGGAGGCGGCAGACGGCGACGAGGCGATCAGTGTCATGGCATCGTCGCACGTACGGATCGACCTGCTCCTGAGCGACGTGGTAATGCCAGGGATGAGTGGCAGGGAGTTGGTGGAGCGGTTACTGCCGGTGTATCCGTGGCTGCGTGTGCTATTCATGTCCGGCTATACGGAAGACATGATGCTGCATCACCGCGTGGCTGAGCTTGGGGTGGCCGTTCTGGAGAAGCCGTTCGCGCGCGACGACCTGGCGCGCGCTGTCCGCACGGTACTGGACGACCCCGCCACGTTGTCGGCGGTTGGCGCGTACACCGGACCTCAACTCCCGGTGTACGCGCCTGTCCTTTAGTAACCTCTACGCGGCCAGCGGCATGACCTCCGCCGCGAAGCGCTCCATCTCCTCCAGCTGAGGACTGGACTGGAGTAGTAATAGGTCAAGACCTGCGGCTTCGAACGCCCGCACCTGATCCGCCACCTGCTCCGGCGTCCCGACCAGCCCCGCGTTCAGCCCGCGGTTGGAAACAGAGTAGTCTCTGGTCGACACCTGCTGTTCCAGCTGGGTGTGTGACAGCCAATCCTGATAATTGCCATAACCGGGCGAGCCCTCGGACACGTTGGTAATACGCTCGATCTCCTGCTCGGCCTCGCGCTCTGTGGAACGCACGACGGCAAAGCCCGCCATCCCGAACTGCATGGGCGGCAGCCCGAACGTGTCGCGGCGCTGGCGCATGTCGCCCACCTTGGTGCGCACTCGCTCGGGCGAGTCACCGTGCATGACATACGCGTCGCAAGTGCGCGCGATCAGATTCTTTGCGGCCTCACTCTCACCGCCCGCGTAGATCGTCGGGCGGGGTGAGCGAACCGGTTTGGGCTCCAGCACCGTGTCCACGTCGTAGTAGTGACCCTTGTGCGTGAAGCGGGGCTCCTTCCATGCGCCGTTCACCACCTGTAGCCACTCATCTGTGCGTGCGTAGCGATCCTCGTGCGCCTCGAAGTGCAGGCCGTACCTACGCGCCTCGTCCGCCCACCAGGCGGACACCACGTTGAGCGACAGTCGTCCGTGGGAGATGCCATCAATCGTGGCAGCTTGCTTCGCGAGTAGCGCAGGCTGGTGAAACGTGGGCCGCACTGCCACCATGAGCTCCAGCTTGTTGGTGACAGCGGCCAGCGCGGCGGCTGTCGACCACGCGTCAAGCGACGGGCTGTTCATCCCCTTGATGTCGTTGAGCAGCAGCTCCGCGATGAGCGTGAGATCGTAACCAATCTCCTCGCTCCGCTGGGCCAACCGCTTCACGTATTCCCAGCTGGCTTCCATCTTTTCGTCAGGAACGTTGCGCAGCCAGCCGCCGAAGACCGGCATCCAGTAGCCATATCGCATCAGGCCACCTGCGCTGTTTGCGCTGTTGCTGCCTTGGCGGGCACGGCGTTACCGCTCGCACGCTCCACCAGATAGTCAACCAACGCCACGAACGGATCGAATCCAACGACCCGCGGCGCGTCAGCGACGAAGTTGGACAGCGCGTTGACGTCGTAGAAGTAGTGCTTTCCGTCGCGATCGTCGACCAGTAGCTCGACGCCGCCCACGTCTAAGCCGGTGCGCTGCGCGATCATCTCCACCTGCGCGATTATCGCGGCCGACGGGTTTGCGCCGGCCACTCGCATCCCGTTCTTGGGTGCATCCACAGCGCACGCACCACGTACAAGTGCGTCTCCCGCGGTCGTCTGGCACACGTCGGCTGGACACAGGTCGAACGAGCCGGTGGCCGGATACACGTCTATCGCGTACAGGTAGCGGCCGCCCAGGGTCTCCACTCGGGTGATGTGGCCAGCCCGGAGCGGCGCCTGTTCCTGAACGAGCACCGTGCCATCCACGCCGAAGTCGAACTCGTTGCGCGCGGCCGCGGCGGCCACCTCTTCCTGAGACTCGTAGCGTGTGATACCCGCACCGCTACCCCCGATGTTGGCCTTGACCAACACGGGGAACCGGAGCTCCGTGGCAGACTGGACAACCTGAGCAGCAGAGTTCGCCACACGGGTGTGGGGATAGGGAAGGCCCAGCTCGTCCAGGATATCGAGTTGGAGTGCCTTGGAGGTTTCCATCTCGTACGGGCGCGACCCGTTGACCAAGGGTACGCCGATCCGCTCCAGATGCTTGAGCCAGTGCTGCGTGAAGAATGTCGACTGGCCATTGCCGCGCAGGTATGCGGACGGCGATGCGCGGTTGAAGACGAGGGAGTATGGAACGCTCCGGTCGCTGGGATCGTACGCGTGGCTGGAGGCGTCGAGCCGAACGTACGGGATGTCCCGCCGGTCTAGCTCCGCAAAGAGCGGCCGGAACCAGTCCGGGTGCTCGTGATAGATGGCAATTGGCAGCATGTAGGAGCGGTTCTCCAGGATTGGATTGCCGCCGCCGGCGCTATCGCCCGATTACCCTGCGGATGGCGTAAAAAACGCCCAGATCCGTACGGGGGATCGGGGCGACGAGACGTCCAGACGACGGACGGGGAATCTACGCGCGCACTCCGATGCCATCACCCCAACAATGGGTGACAGGACACATGCAGCACATGTGAGCGAAGTGGTTGCGATACATCATCGCCCTGAAGCTAGCCGCCGCTGTGGGTGCGTGTCAACTGGTGCACTCCCTGCTGCGCTGGTATGTTCGCCATCTTCCATCTCATGCCGCTCGCCTCACAAGTCACTTCGCCGCTCGGGTCATGCGTCCATTGATACGTTTTCTGATACGCCTTCGCTCGCTCGCTCGCTCCGCCATTCCCTTCGCCATGACCGGGATGGCGGGCGGCGCTATGGCCGTCGGCTGTGCCTCGGCGCATCCAGCTCCGCCCGCCGCTGCGCTTGGGTCCACAGCCGCGACTCACACGGACTCCGCTTCATCGATCGCGGTGCGTACAAGGGGATTCGAGAAGCACGATGGCTTCATCCCCGTGTATCTGGATCACAAGACGGACAAACTCTACCTGGAAATTCCGCAGGACTCGCTTCGCGCGCTGTATTTTCTCTCTCTCGCCACGGGGCTGGGATCCAACCCGATTGGACTGGACCGCGGGTCGGAACAGGGAGAGTACGTTGCGCGCTTCGACCGCGACGGTGGCCGTGTGCTGCTGGTGTTGGAGAACTGGAAGTACCGCAGTTCGGCGACTGACAACCCGAGTCACGTGCGCACGGTTGCCGAGGCATTTCCGCCGAGCACGGTTGCTGCGCTACCGATTGTAGCGGAGGAGCGTGGCCGTTATCTGGTTGACGCAACAGACTTTGCGTATCGTGATTGGGTAAATGTCGCGGGAACGTTGGCGAGCGACAACGAGGGATCGTACGCCGTCGCGCGCGATCGTTCCAGCATCTATCGCCCGTACACAAACGCGTTTCCGAAGAATACTGAAATCGACGTCTCGCTCACCTACGCACTCGCCAACGGACGGGCCGGCCGCACCATCGCCGCGCTGTCGCCGGACGGGCGTGCCTTCACGCTTCGTCAGCACATGTCATTTCTGGAATTGCCGGATGCCGCGTACACGCCGCGTGAGATGGACCCGCGCGTCGGCTATTTTGGAATAACGTTCAAGGACTACGCGCAACCGATCCAGAGCTCGCTGGAGCAGCGCTGGATCGCGCGTCACCGGCTCGAGCGTGTGGACC
>JBPCQO010000111.1:0-24581 GCA_050998035.1 Gemmatimonadaceae bacterium
GTGCAGTTCGCGTAGTTCGCACCCTCGTCAGGGGTGACGACAGAGCCGTAGCAACCCGCCGATATCCTATCGTCGGTCAGCTCGCCGTACTGATCGTAGTAATACGCGTGCTGGGTGCCTGCACCCAGGCTGTTCAGCATATCCACGCGGCCAAGCGCGTCGTAGTGGTTACTTCTTCCAAACGTGCTCTCAAGTGTCCCGTCGCTGAAAGATGTCTCCGACGGGGCGTGGAGCGACATGTAGGTTGCCGAGTTCGTGCCACTCACCGGGTTATACAAGCTGTTGGGCAAAGCCTCGCCGTTATATCCCGGGTACGCAATGTTGAAACCGTCACTGATCGAGTTCACCAGCCCCGTCGTACCGCTCAAGGCCGTGCTGCGCGTCCTGATGCTCACGCCACTGGTGGTCGCCACACTCATCGTGTACGGCGCCGAGAGCGAGCCCGGATGACTGTGCAGCACCTGGTACCTCGCCCCGTTCACGTGCGTCACCACCGAGTCCAGGTCCGACGTCGTGCCACCCACGGCTGTGGTCGAGAACAAGGAATCGACCTCGACCGAGTTCTGCGTCACGGCGATGGTCATGTTCTCAACGGTCGCATAGCTGTAGTTGTCCGCTATCCCACTGCCCGTTCGAGACGTCAGCCGGTCGTCAGCGTCGTAGCCGTACGTCATCATCTGCCCACGCCGGTTGGTCCAGCTTGTCTTCCGCCCCGCGATATCATACCGGAACGACTCCGTCGCGTTGTTCGGGTCAGTGCGAGAGCTTGCGCGGCCCAATGCGTCGAACGCCATTGTCGTGACGTTACCCCGGGCATCCGTTACACTGGTATTGAAGAGCGCATCGTAGCCAAAGGTCGTCGCCGGACGTCCCGCCTCCGTCACCTGATACGGCCGGTTCAGCACATCGTACGTCGTCGTCACCGTCGCTCGCAAGGGCGCGCTCACCGTGCTCACCCTACCGTACACATCCATCGTGGACGTCATCGTCCTGTTGCCCGGTGCGGTCACCGTGTCCTGGTTCCCAAACAGGTTGTCATAGCCGTAGCTCGTCGTGTGCCCGCCGTTGTCCGTCGCGCTCGTGACCTCCTTGCTCCCATTATAGCTGTAGCTCACGGATACACCAGCGGCGTTGCCCACTGAGGCCAGCGTGTTGTCCGGATTGTAGTGGTAGTTGGTTGACACCACGTTGGCTCCGCGCACACTGTCCACCTGCGAGACCGAGTTGTAGTAGTAATACGCCGCCGCCTGGCCCGCGGTCTGGCTCATCGTGAGGCGATCCAGAGCGTCGTAGCTGGCCGCGGTGAGCGATCCGTCCGGGCGGCGGATGCGCTTCGGCACCCGGGCGTCGTAGCTGGCGTATGTCATTTGACCGGCCGGGTCGAACACCACGGTCGCTTCGCCCCAATCGTTCACTCCGAACGATGTCGTCCGGCCGCCGGGCGCGTTCACAGAGCCCGTGATGTCCCGCGCGGCCTGCGCATAGAAGGGAGTGCCTGCTGTTGATGAACTCGGCACGCCCACCGTCTGCCACGCCGAGTAATACGTCGTGGGACTCTGCATCGTCGTCGACCCGCCGCCTGCATTCACCGGAACTGAGGGGGCGACGACCGAGGCGAGCTTGCCGGCCCAGTCGTAGCCGTAGTACGTAGCCCCACCTCGCCGATCAGTCGTCGCGGAGAGGCGGTTCGATCCATCGTAGGACACGTAGCTCGACTGACCGTCAGGATCGGTCACCGCCCACAGGTTCAGGTTCCCATCAACCCACACCGTCGTCGTCCGGCTCGGGCCGGGACCGCCGGTTTCTGTGATGGTGTGCAGGCGACCGTTGCTGTCGTAGCCGAGCTGGATGTAAGGCACACTCGCGCCTGCATTATGCCGGGGATCTACGATCTGAGTAAGCCGGCCAGCGCCATTGTACCCGAAAGTGGTCGCGCGGCCATACGGATCAATGGACGCGGTCATGTACCCGCCGCCGTCGTACTGGTCGATGCTGCCATCGGGAAACTTTCGCTCGTAGTGATTGTTACCGTAGTTGAACGTGAGCGTGGCATGATCCGCGCTCTGATAGCTCGGAAACGACCCCTGATAGTGTTCCACCGATCCATCGCCGCCATAGATGATGCATCCGCGCCAATTGGGATACCAGTCGCAATCCAGCTTGTTGATATTGGCGATACTCCATCCGCGCGCGACGAACGAGCCACCTGCGTCGTACACCACGAGCTTGGTCGTGTAGCTTGCCGAACCGGATCCGGCGTTGCTGTACTGCGCTACTACACTCACCACCAGATCGTATATGTCAGGAATGCCGGGCGAGAGCGATATCTGGCCACCCAGACGTACGGGCACGCTCCCAGGCGAGGTGAAATTGAGCGTGTAGTCGCCGTTGGAGAACTGCACCGCCGTGCCGTTCAGCGTCGCCGTCATACTGTACGAGCTGACGGTCGGACCATCGGCTGCGGGGCTCACGATTGCATAGATGAAGGGCCTCGGATGCGCCCGGTCCTCGTTATACACAAGTGTGACGTTGCGGGCCTGACCGAGAGTGTAGAACGGCACCGTCGAGATACTCGTCCCCGCCGTGAAGCACGCCGCCGCGCAGCGCCCCATCGGCTGGTCGGCGGTGGACAGAATTGTTTGCGCGGAATCGATGGCTAGCATCGCCTGCCCGTACACTGTTTCCTCGACATTTACGTCGCCACCCCCGTAGTCGCTGACGATGTCCGCGTCAACGTATCCGACGCCATACGAGCTCACGCGGAAGTTGATGCTCACATTGCCGGACGAGTAGGCCGGAACTTGGTAGTATAAGCCGCTGCTACATCCATACACGATTCCGGAACAGGACGGCGTGACGTAGTAGTAGTCGTCACCGTAGTAGTAGTTGTATATCTCGAACTGCGCCGTTCCACCGGAGTTCACGTGCGTTTCTCCCAGTACACATGGCATCACCTCGAAATTGCCACTGGAACATGAGTCCTGTGCACGGGCCTCGTGGGGCACGCCCACGGCGAGCGCAGCGAGAACGACAGTTGCTGCTGCAACAATCCAGCGGTGCGCGCGAACGGCCGGCAGAACGACCGACAGAAGAAGGCGAGACATGAGCGGAATGATTGAAGGGATGCAATCGAGAGCGTATGCCAGGCGAGAGCGTGGTACTGAGCGATACCGTGCGGCGTTGCTATAACGAGGTTCGCGAAGGTTCAGGGCTTGGGCGCTGTGGGAGAGGGCACGGGGACGAGCGATGCCGGTGCTGCTGCTGTGGTACTTCGGCTGCCCGCAACAGTAACCGAGTGCTTTGCGGACACCCCCGCCTTGACACGGGCATCACGGAGAGCCGCTTCCATACGCTGCTTTTGCTGAGGAGTGATCAACGAATCGAGTGCTGCGTGTTCCAGCGCGATCGTCGCCTTGAGCGAGTCCTCGACGGGCTTTCTGGTGTCGCTGGATGTACCAGCCTTGAGCATGGCGTTGAGCCGCGTGACATATGCGGTGACCGTCGGCCGGTACTGCGCACGCACCGCAGCCATCGTCTGCTCCTGCAGCACTGTGAGCCCGAGTGCACGCTTTCCGATCTCCGCATCCCGGAGAACAGCAACGTGCTCACTCGGCTTCAGCGGCGGAGCAGGCCGGACGCCCGACGGGACGGGGGCGGGGAGTGTGGGATGTTTCGGAGCCGGTTGGGCTGCAGGTGGCGCACTGCCATGCACACCTCCTTGCGCAAGTGCTCCGGACGCGGAGAGGGCGAGTGCGATCACGGTGCGCTGAACACCACGAAGCGTGCGACGGCGAAGAATGCGCGCGACGAGCATGAGAGGGTTGGTAGAGTGCGGACGTATTGCGCGGGCAAATTCACCTGCGCTACCCTCTCCAACGCAATGCACTCCGAGTGCCGCGCTAAGACAACTGAAAATCGCTAGTGGCGCACGTCGTAACGTATTGATGTGCCTATAGTTACGAGCATTGTCAAATATGCTGGTGCTGACTCGGCGGGTGTTGCGCTACACCCTGACGCTCACTCGCATGGTGTAGCGCTACGGCACCGACAGTATTGTCTCGTCCGCGCGGTGCGAAGGATCATGATCCTGACTCTCATGGCGTATAACGCGGAGTCGGACGTACTACGCTCCGGACGATGAGCAATCCCTGAAGCGTTGGCTCTATCGAGTGGGCCGCTCGACGCAATCGCTCAGTGCGGTAGCTTGGGACTCGGGAGACTCACCAGTACCGCCGTAATCACCAGCACGATCGCCGCGAAGCTGAGCTCTGCCTTGGCCGATCGCCGCAGCTCGAACGCTGCACTCTCGGAGCCCAGGCGCGGTGTCATTCGCTTCCAGTTCCATCCGCCGAGGCCAAAGACTATTGCGACGACGACGAGCTTCAGGTCGAGCGCATACCCATACGAAGTGGTCCACAGCGCGGCTACGAACTTGAGATGCCGCCAGGCCGTGATCACCCCCGTGATTCCGAGCAGCCCACCTGCTCCCAACGCGAGTGGAGAAAAGCGCGCGACGAGTTCGGCGATCAGTGCGCCGCGCCGCTCGCTGCCGAGCTGAGATCGGAGCACAGCCGGCAGCCCTGCGACGACGAGGACCAGGAGAGTGCCGAGCCAGAGCGACGCCGCCAGCTCGTGTATCGGGTTCACCATCGATGCCCACTTTCCCGTAGCGACGCTGCGAAGCGCGAGGACGAGACCGGCGATGAGCGCAACGATCCAACCCGTGCGAATACGGCCGAGCGCAAGCACGAACGAGAGAATCAGGAGCACGCCGAGCAGCAGCGGCGTCATGAGGCGCGGGCCGCCGCGGTGAATCGCGTCGGCGAATCCGATCTGCTTATCGGCAGCGTTGGCGGCGACGCCGGCGAGCAGGTCGCCCAGAAAGAGAATCGAGCCGACGAGCCCGATGCGAGCTCCTCCACGCTCCGCGGATAGAACCGTACCGGCAATTCCACTGGCGTCGGGGCGCGGATCAGCGTGGAGCTGCACACGCATCCCGCGCAGCAACACGAAGTAGAAGCCCAGCGCTCCGAACATCGCGAAGTACGAGATGAAGCCGACATAGTCAAGCGCCAGGCCACCCCAGGGGATCTGATAAGCCTCAGCCTGGACGAGAGGGAGCAGAGTCGTGTGCATGATTTTGCTTACGCTGGCGTTGGTTGAAGTGTTGATCCAAGCGTTGGTGATAACTCGTGGTGGCATTATGGGGACGACCCGTTCATCCTTGGGTCATGATTTCCGCATCCAAACTGCTCCCCGGTGTGCTCCTGGCGTCTCTCGTAGGAGTAGCCTCGGTCGGTATCGCCCGGCTCGAGGAGCTTTCCCTGGGCCATCCCGTGATCGAGGGGCTCGTGGTCGCGATTCTGCTCGGGATGGTAGTGCGGACGATGTGGACGCCGCCGGATTCGGTGGAGGCGGGAGTGAAGTTCACCGCCAAGGAAATACTGGAAGTGGCGATCCTGCTCCTCGGCATCTCGATCGACCTGCCACTGCTGGTAAAGGCGGGACCCGCACTCGCGATCGGGATCGTGACGATCGTGGTAATCGGGCTCAGCGCCGGATTCCTTGTCGGTAAACTGCTTGGCCTACCAACCAAGCTCGCCATCCTCGTCGCGTGCGGTAACGCGATCTGCGGAAATTCCGCCATCGCGGCGATAGCGCCGGTGATCAAGGCGGACAAGGAGCACGTCGCTTCGGCGATCGCCTTCTCTGCGATAATGGGCGTGATCATTGTGTTGGGACTACCCCTGTTGATGCACCCGCTCGGACTCAGCTTCTATCAGTACGGCGTACTCGCGGGGCTCACGGTGTATGCGGTGCCGCAGGTACTCGCGGCCGCGTTTCCTGTAAGTGTATTGAGCGGCCAGGTGGGAACGCTGGTCAAGCTGGTGCGTGTCCTCATGCTCGGTCCCGTAGTGCTGTTCTTCGCAGTGATGACGCAGCGTCGCGATACCGCGCAGGCGCACGCGGAGGTAAGAAACGGTGGAACGCCGGCGGCGAGGCCGGCGTTCTCTATCACACGCTATGTGCCGTGGTTCATCATCGGCTTCATCGGCCTCGCCGTGTTGCGTTCAATGGGAGTCGTGCCCGCCAGCTGGGTGATGCCGACGCGCACAGTCTCCACCTGGCTCACCGTGGCGGCAATGGCGGCGCTCGGATTGGGCGTCGACCTGAAGGCGATCAGGAGCGTGGGGAAGCCGGTGATCGCAACCGTCTCGGCGTCGCTCATCCTGCTCATTGTCCTGGCCGTCTCAATGATTCACTTGCTCGGGATCAGCTAAAACAGCCGTCGCGCTGCCGCGGTCCCGGTACAACGCGGCAACACGACGGCTCGATGTGCTACGCTATCGGCCCACCGACGGCATCGCCGCCTCCGGGTATCTGGTCCCGGCTGCAACGCCCTGAGGTGCAGCTTCGTCAATTCGGCGCAGATCGTCCTGCGTGAGCTGGACGTTGGTGGCGGCAACGTTCTCCTCCAGGTACTTGCTGCGCTTGGTCCCAGGGATCGGAACGACATCGTCGCCCTGTGCCATCACCCACGCGAGGGCCAACTGCGATGCGGTGCACCCCTTTTCGCGTGCGATTTCTTCGACTCTGGCTACCAGGTCCAGATTCTTCTGGAAGTTGTCGCCCTGAAAGCGCGGATTGTTTCTGCGGAAGTCATCCGGCGCGAGATCGTCGATGCTCTTGATCTGCCCCGTGAGAAAGCCGCGTCCGAGCGGGCTGTACGCAACGAAGCCAATGCCGAGCTCGCGGCATGCGGGGAGAATCTCATCTTCGGGATCACGCGTCCAGAGTGAGTACTCGCTCTGCAGCGCGGAGAGCGGATGTACTCGGCATGCGCGCCTCAGTGTATCCGCGCCAGCTTCGGACAGCCCGATGTAGCGCACCTTTCCCGCGTTCACCAGTTCCGCCATGGCACCGACAGTGTCTTCGATTGGCGTGTTGGGATCCACACGGTGCAGATAGTACAGATCGATGACGTCAACGCCCAATCGTTTGAGCGATCCCTCACACGATTGACGCACATAGTCAGGCTTCCCGTTGACGCCGCGCTTGGACGGATCGTTGGGATCGCGCACGATGCCGAACTTGGTAGCAAGTACCACCTGATCGCGTTTTCCCTTGATGGCTCGTCCGACCAACTCCTCGTTGGTGTACGGCCCATACATGTCCGCCGTGTCGAGCAACGTGACGCCGAGCTCGAGTGCGCGATGGATTGTTGCGATCGACTCCTGATCGCTGGTCGGCCCGTAGAACTCCGACATCCCCATGCAGCCGAGTCCCATCGCTGAAGTGGTGAGTCCCTGAGTACCTAGATGTCGTGTTTGCATGTGCGCTTGAGTGTGCGTGTTATTGCCATTGTGTGGCATCTGTTCGCGCAAGAAGGAAGCCGCGGGTACGGTGCTTGATACGCCACTCGATCAACAGGAGAGGAACAAATGGGATCACACATGACATCACAAAATTCGGACTCACCCACACACAACAGCGACGGCCATGATAGCCATCATGGCCACAGTCTTGGAGAATCGGCCCTCAAGGGAGCACTCGCGGCCCTGGTCGGCGGCCTGGCTTTGAAAATGTTGTGGAACGCTGGGCAGCACACGCTCCCGAGCTCCGAGAGATTTCCAGCATCGCCCACTCGCGAGGCTGTTGACATACTTGCCTCTCGGCGCGGCATCAATCTGTCCAGCACAGAGACCGCTATAGCTGCCGGTTTGGTGTACGGTGGGGTGATGGCGACATGGGGCGCACTCTACGGAGTGGCGCAGGACCGGCTACATCCACCGCGATACCTCAACGGACTGTTGATGGCGGGGATGGTGTACGGGACGAACTTCACGCGATTCGGAGGGCTCCCCAGACTCGGAATCATGCAGCCAGCGGGTGAGCAGCCAAAACGCCAAGCCGCTGTACCTCTGGCGGCACACGTGGGATTCGGACTCACCACGGCTGCGGCATTCGAGGCGCTGAGCTGATCGGCTGAGCTGAATATGACATCTACCGGCAAGCCTACGACTCCTGCTCCAATCACCCCTTACCAGGACGCGGTACCACCGCAGGCTTGAGCGTGACGCGCACGTACTGTGCTTGAGACAAATACTTCCGCGCAGCGCCACGTATGGTTGCGCCGTCCAGTCCGGCCATCCACGCCGCAACGTTGGTCACATCGGAAGGATCCTCGCCGCGCCGCACGTACGCCGCCAGCACGCTCAGCCAATACCCGTTCTCACGCAGCTGTACCTCGTGGTCCCGGCGCCATGATTCCTTCACTTTCTCCACGTATTCTGGCGTCGGATCACTGTTCTTGAGCGAGTTTATGACCGCAAACACCGTTCGCGCGAGTGAATCGACACGCTCCGGCGCGGCACCGAAACCAATCTGGAATGTGTATTCCGGAACTGGAATCTTCGAGGCGTCAGCGCTGACGCTCACGCCGTACGTCCCGCCCTGCTCGATGCGTAGCAGATCGGTGAGTCTGAGATCCAGGTAATCGGCGAGTGCGTTGAGCTCGAACCGGTCGTGCTGCGTAGCGCCGCCATCACCATGGAAGATGATCGAAGTTCGCGCCTTGGGCTCGCTTCCGGCATACACGTCACGAGTTGCGACACCAGGCGTCACTCGCACTCCGAAATCATGCCACGCAGGTTGGTGACCGCTGGCCGGGAGACTGCCCAGCCACCGCTCCACCAGCGGACGAAGCGAGTCCAACGTCACGTTCCCAACGAACATGAACGTCATCCCCGTTGCATCCGCAAAGCGCGATCGATAGAAGTCGTACGATTGCGCAAAGTTGGTGGAGTCGAGCCTCGCCACCGTGAGCGGTGCCTCGCGTGCGGAGTGACTCGTCAGCAGCGCGTTGAGCGTGTCGCCGAACGCCGTCTCCGGCATCTTGGACCGGTTCGCGAGCAGCGGCGCGACGCGCGCCTTGAAGGCGTTAAACGCGATACTGTCTCGGCGCGGCGCGGTAGCGTACAGGTACACCAGTTGCATCATCGTCTGCAGGTCGCGCGGCGACGCTGACCCACCAAAACCTTCGCTATACTCGGATATGCTTGGGGATACGCCCACCGCCTTGCCAGCGAGTGTCTTGGCCAACGTTGCGGGAGTGAAAGTCCCGACACCGCTCGCCGCCGGCACTACCGAAGCCGCGGCAACCGCACTGTAGTCCGCGTCGGTTGCCAGCGACATCCCGCCCGGTTGATACGCGGACATTATCACCTGATCCGCCTTGAAGTCGGTGGGCTTCACCAGCACGCGAACACCGTTGGACAGCGTCCACTCGGTCACACCAATCGTCGGTAGCGTTCTCGTCGCCACTACCTTGCCACCCTTGGGTGCAACAGGAACTAGCGAAGCGCTCCCCACCGAGTCGACGTACGCTGCAAGTTGTCCGCTTGTCGCTGCGGTCGCTGCGTTTGCTGCTGCAACCTTTAACTCGGCCACGGTGGGCACTGGAACGCCAGGCTTGGCGGGTAGCGACGCGACAAATACTCTTCCCACGGGCGCGAGCCGATCCGTCGCGGCGCTGTTGATCTCCGCGGCCGTCACTGTCGGTAGCATGCGTTGTAGCAGCGCGAGTTCGGCGGCTGGCGTCAGCACCGGCGTGCTGTCCACCGAGGCTTCAACCAGCGCTGCGGCGAGCGCCGAGCTCGGTATCTTGGCCGATTCCGCGGCTGCCTGCTCCGCCGAACGCAGTACGTTCCGGCGCTCGCGATCGATCTCCGTGGGCGTGAAACCAAAACGTCGCACGCGCTCGAGCTCGGTCATTACGGCGCCGAGCCCGGTCGCAATCCCGCCTTCCGGTACCACAGCCGATGCGCTGTAGAGATCGATCTGCCCGATGGATTCCGACGAACCGACCGACGCAAAGATGTATGGTGCGTTCGGGCGTCGCGCGATCTCACCCAGACGCGCATCGAGCATCACGTCTGCCAACTGACGCACCAGGTCAATGCGAAAGTCTGCTTCAGTCCGTGTATGGTGCGCGGGGCGCTTGAACAGAACGCCGCCGCTCGAGTTGGTGAGCTCCTTGTCCGTGACAACAATTCCGAGTGCTGTGTCATTCACCGGAACGGTGAATGACGGACGCGGCACCTCGTTCACCGGATTGGTAAGCCCCGCGAAGTGGCTGCGTATGGTCTGCACAACAGTCGCCGGATCGAAGTCGCCAACGGCCACGACGGTCATGAGATCGGGGCGGTACCATGTGCGATAAAATCGCCTGACATCCTCCGGACGGAAGCTGTCGAGGATCTCCTTTTTACCGATCGGCAGCCGCTCGGCGTAGCGCGAGCCCGCGAATATCACCGGGAATTCCTTGTCCTGCACACGAGTACCGGCACCGCGCCGGAGCCGCCACTCTTCCATCACGACCGGCCGTTCCTGGACCATTGCTGTCGAATCGAGTGTCGCGAAGTGAGCCCAATCTTCCAGAATCTGGAATGCGTTGCCAAAGAGCCGGGCGCTATCAGTGGGAACCGTGAGCATGTACTCGGTGCGATCGAAACTCGTGGACGCATTGAGATCAGGGCCGAAGCGCAGGCCCACAGATTCCAGATAATTCACAAGCTGCTGGCGCTCGAAGTGCTTGGTGCCACGGAACATCATATGCTCCAGGAAGTGCGCGAGCCCCTGCTGCCTGTCGTCCTCCAACACCGATCCCGCGTCGACCACGAGGCGCAGCTCTGCGCGCGCGTGCGGCTCGTGATTCGCGCGCACGTAGTAGCGAAGTCCATTGGGAAACTGCCCGCTGAGCACCGCCGGATCGGACGGCAGCGGCACCGAAGAGTTGGCGGTAGTTGCACTCGCCGACGAATGTTGGGCTCGCGCGATCGTGGGAAGGGTCGTCGCGCACGCTGCAAGGACAACCAGCCGGATTGTGATCGATTGCATTTTGGTGGATCGGGGTGAAACGTTGTTACAAGACTTGCTACATGGAACTACAAAAACGCGCCTGCACTCAGTAACAGTGCAGGCGCGAGTAACTTCGATATCGACCGCTACGGGTTGATCGGGAGCGGCGCGTTGCGGATCACGTCGCCTACACTCCTGTAACCGCCCCGCGGCTCAGCCCGCCGAGTGGGCGTGGGGCGTGGAGCAGGCGTCGCATCTGGCATCGGGGCCGGGGCTTCCGCGACTGGCACAGGAGTTGGGATCGGTGCAGCAACAACCGGCGTGGCTGCGACCGGCGCTGATGCCGCAAGCGCTGTGTGCTGCACGCTATGATGCGCGTTTTGATGCACTACGCTCCGCTGCGGCGCCGACGGTTTCGGCGCGGGTGCCGCTTCCGGCGTTCTCTCCACGTTGGAGACAACCTCCGTGCGCCCTGCGCTCGGCGCAAGCGACAGCCCCGTCGGCGCGGAGGCTGTGGACGAGGCCGCCAGATCGAGGTCGTGGCTCAGACTCTTATCTGCTGCAGAAGCACTATTGCACGCGGCCGCACCGATAAGCGCCACGACCGCTGCTGCCAACTCGAGTTTCTTCCGCATGATTCGCATGACCTCAATTATAGGCACATAGTGCGCCGAACGCCGGCGTAACTGGCCCTTTGTTAATTCTACCCCGGAAACCGTGGTTGGAGCCGCGGTTCCATCCGCGCCCTCAGCTCCCTTTCTCCGCCACCGGAGGATGGTAGTACATGGACTGGATCCCTAGCCGACCCGGCCCCGTGAACCGGTTAAAAACCAGCTGGCCGCCGCTGGCCAAAAAACCGGTACTCAGCTTCATCAACTCCGTTTCCATCGACACGGACGGATCCTTGTACACCCAGCCGCCCGGCTCCACGTCGAACTGTTCGCCGGCCGCGAGTGTCACCTCGAAGACGTTGCCGTAGCCATGCAGCCACACCACTCCGTCAGCCCGCGCGCTGAACGTGTCGATGAACAGTCCACTCTGGCTAAAGAGCATGTTGGCAAAGCCCCGAACGCTCTTGAAGGTGAAGTCGATGCTGTCCGTCGCGGCTAAAAACTGGTGCTCCCGTACGTCCAGTGATTGCCCGCGGCTCAGGTGCATAGGCAAAATTTGCCCCGCCCCATCCCGGCTGAAAGCAATGTGCCCCGGCCCCTTGGCCTGCGTCATGAAAACCGGCATGCCGGACAGTACGCGTTTGAACGCTCCGGCCAGCGACTTCACACCGATGTCCACCTGCGGGTGCTTCCACAAAAGCACATGGTGCTCAAAATAGATGGGAGTACCCGACAGCTCGATGTGCAGCACCGGGACGAGCTCGCCCTCGAGGTGGTACGCCACACCACCGAAGCTCTCCTCGTGAATTTTCGTCGGATGGATCTCCGGAATCGCCATGCTAACGCTCCGTAACAGTAGATGGATGAGGCACCAGGAATGGACGCGGGCAGTCCCGCAAATCTACCGTGGACCACGGATCTCGCTGTTGCCGCAAAGGCACCTGCTACGGGCACGTTAGGGATGCGTATACTATTCAGCTCGGCGCCTGCCCTTGAGTCCATTCACACGCAACGCAATGCACCAGAACACCGTTGATCAATCCGGGATCATGCGCACGTACCAACTGATCCGGCCACATGTCCGCCGAACGCCTACGATAGAGGTCGACGCAGCGGACTTCGGGCTTCCGAGCGGCAGCATCGTTCTCAAGCTGGAGCTGATGCAGCATGCTGGCTCATTCAAGACTCGCGGCGCCTTTGCCAATCTGCTCACCCGAGCCGTGCCCGCTGCCGGCGTTGTCGCAGCTTCCGGTGGTAATCACGGTGCAGCCGTGGCCTACGCGGCGATGAAGCTCGGTAAGCCGGCGACGATATTTGTGCCGAGCGTGGCGTCACCGGCAAAGATGGAGCGCATCCGGGGCTACGGAGCCGAACTCGTGGTCGCGGGCGAGCGGTATGCCGACGCACTGGCCGCGAGCGAGAAATGGGCGGAGCGATCCGGTGCTCTGCCAATACACGCGTACGACCAGACAGAGACGTTGCTGGGCCAGGGTACCATCGGGCTCGAGCTGGAGGAGCAGCATCCCGACATCGACACCGTAGTGATTGCGGTGGGTGGCGGCGGCCTGCTTGCTGGGATCGCAAGCTGGTATGGTCGCAATATCAAGGTCGTCGGTGTGGAGCCCGAGTCGGCACCAACACTCACCCGCGCGCTGGAGGCCGGCCACCCGGTGGACGCCGAAGCTGGCGGCATCGCCGCGGATTCGCTGGCTCCCAAACGTGTGGGCGAGCTGGCGTTTCCTATCGCGAAGGAGTTGGTGGATCGCGTGGTGCTGGTGCCGGACAGTGCAATCCGTGCAGCCCAGCAGGCGCTCTGGAGCGATCTGCGGATTGTCGCCGAGCCCGGCGGAGCGGCGGCGTTCGCGGCACTCATTTCTCGGCGATTCGAGCCAGGTTCCGGTGAGCGTGTGGCCGTGCTGGTGTGCGGGGGCAATACAACGGCCGTCGATTTCGGTGCCACCCCGAGTGAGCCGTAGTCGGCGCTACAGTCAGCGCCACAGTCAGCCATAGATCAAACGCGTAACCGGGCGAGTACGACGCGGGGAATACGAGTGGACGAGTACCGCGGCACGACACCAGTGCGGCCGGCCCGCATCATGCGGCGTGCAACTCCATGGCTGGTCCTCACGGGCCCGCTCAGGTAGTGCGGGCTCACTCATGGAGGCAACATGCGTCGTCACCTGACCATCGCCGGCGCGTCACTCGCCGGATCATTTGCCGCGTCATTTGCGGCGTTGTTTGCGGCATCGCTCGTAACAGCTTGCGCGAGCGGTACATCTGGTAGCCCTGCATCTCCGGCCAGCAGCGCCGTATCAAGCACTGCCGCCAACACCGTCGCACGCACAGCTACTCCAACACGCGGAGTGTTCACTCTTGTGCACGGAGCCGACACCATAGCGGCCGAGCGCTTCAACAGGAGCGCCGACCGTCTGCAAGTGGACTTCACGTCACGCGGAATCGTTCTGTTCAATTACGAAGCTTCCATCACGCCCCAAGCGACTATTGCGCGCATGCAGATTGTGACGCACGTGCCTGGCACACCGGAACGCACCTCGTCTGTAACGTTCCACGGCGACTCCGCGATCCTTATCGAGGGTGCGGGCGAATCCGCGAAAACACTTCGCACCATTGTGCCGCAGGGAACACTGCCCTACGCAAGTCCCAGCGCAACGCTCATGGAGCAGATAATCCGGCGCGCCCGTGTAATTGGCGGCACTTCCGTCGCTGTTCCGCTGCTTATCGCCAGCACAGACGGCAAGACGGCTTCAGCCGCCGTATCGTTCAGTGGCCCCGACTCTGCGAGGATGGAGATCGCGGGCGTCACCATCCTGCTCGGAGTGGATGCCGCGGGAGACATCTTGAGCGGAAGCGTGCCCTCGCAGGGCGTCGCGATCACGCGGTCCGCGGCGGCGGGAGCGCCGTAGAGGTTCCATTCCCACGTGATGGCTGTTTGGTCAACTTGGTCAGACCAAGTTGACCAAAGTCTTCTTTTACCATAGGTTTACCTATCCGGAGGGAGGCATGCACCAAACAAAGCCGAAGCAAGTAAACCTGTACGAGGCCAAGACCCAGCTGTCGCAGTTGGTGAAGGAAGCCGCGGCCGGGGCGGAGATCATAATCGCAAAGGCGGGCGAGCCGATGGCGCGGCTAGTGCCGCTAGCACAGGAGCCCAAGCCCGAGCGGAAACCGGGCCGCTGGAAGGGGCAGATCTGGATATCCGATGATTTCGATGATCCTCTGCCGCCCGATATTCTCGCCGCATTCTATGGCGAGGACGGGGATCCAATGGCTCCGCTGCGAGCCCTCATGGGCGAGTCCGCCGAGGAATGAAGCTCCTTCTCGACACGAATATCGTGTTGTGGTGGCAGGGCGAGCTTGGTCAGCTAAGAGAAGATATCCGCACGGCAATTCTGGTGGCTGATGCGGTATACGTCAGCGCAGCTTCCGCGTGGGAAGCGGAGATAAAGCGCTCATCGGGAAAGCTTGCATTTCCGCACAGATTCACTGATGTCCTCGAGCCCAATGGGTTCCTTGAGCTCCCGGTAACCGTTCGGCATGCGCATGTCGCGGCCAAGCTGCCTTTGTATCACCGCGATCCGTTCGACCGCATGTTGGTGGCGCAGGCGATCGTCGAAGGATGCACACTAGTAACTGCGGATCGCCATCTTGCGCAGTATGGCGTGCCGATTCTCGACGCGCGGTCATAAGGACATACGATATCCGCCCGTTCTCCGCGCTCAACGAGTAGAATGAAATCCGAGAGCGCCATTGAATGCATCGCACATCAACACGAACACAACACTAAGCCTGAGATGACACGAGCACTTCTCCGCCCATAATGATCGGGGGAGTGAGTCTGAACTCAGCGATGTTCTTGTGTACCCAGGCAGCGGCACGCGTCACCGACTCCTGCGCTCCGGCACGCGACTGGAACACGCTGATCGTGATCAGGATCGGAGCGTCCTCATCCAGTCCGGCGTCCATTGCGCTGTAGCTGACAAAGCCCGGCACCGATCGCAGGAGCGGGACGAACTCTGACTCCAGACGCGCGGCGAGGTCGCTCATCGTGCCCGTGCCCAGCGTGTAGCGGCGGATGGTCGTGTACATGTCGTCTCTCCAAGGTTCGGTCGTGATTCGGTCGTGATATGGCAGCGCAGGCCATCCGCAAAGCGGCAACGCCCAGCTTTCTTCCCGGAACATACCGCCCGCCGAAGCACGGCGGAAGCAACAGCCCCGGCCGAGAGGCGGTACATCGTCGGTGCGTCGTCTGTCGCTGACGACCAGGAAAGGGCATACTTGCGCGCATGCGACTTCGTGCACTTTCGCTTGATATCGACGTGAACGTTACGTCGTTCTACGTCACCTACGGGTTCACCGACAAAATCGATTTCGGTGCGGTCATCCCGGTGGTGTCCACCGCACTACGGGGCGAAAGCTTCGCGCAAATCCAGCCGTTCGGCGGCACAACGGGTACACACTTTTCACTGGAACACCACAAATTCCGACGCTTACAGCCAACCGCACTGCTCAGGGGAGCGCCACTGGATTGTGCGACGTGTCACTCCGCGCCAAGATCGGACTGCGCGCAGAGGGAAGTCCCGGCACCGCCAGGAGCACGTCGCGCGGTTCCTCGCTCACGATCTTGAACATGATGCTGTGCAGCGTCGGCGCATCGAACGGTCTGCAACTGGTCAGTAGCTCGTACAACACCGCACCTGCGGCGAACATGTCGGTCGGCGGGCCTACCTGGCCGCCCGTCACCTGCTCTGGCGCCATGTAGCTGGGCGTCCCCATCATCATCCCCGTGCGCGTCATCTTGGATGAGGTGAGATGCACCACGCCGAAATCCATCACCTTCAGCGCCACCACACGGCTGAGCGCCGTTTCCTCGGCACGATACACAATCCCCATGGCGCCTTCGCCGACCAGCTCGAGGACGCGGTACTTTCCAATCTGCGTGATGCTGTCCGAGGACATACGCGTCTTTAAAACAGAAGGGGATCTGGTCTCAGCATCTAGCCACCGCGGTGTCCACGTAGTAGCGGGAGCGCGCCAATCTCTGATGTACGCAACCAACGGAAGTTGGTAACAGTCGTCCATGAGCGTATTTGCGCTTGACATGGCAAACCGTAGGTTTCCGACATGCTTTCCGATGGTATGAGCACCACTATCAGCGCCACCGGCGCCGAGCCCTTCACGGCTCCTAGAGCCGATTCTGACGTTCTGGAGAGCATGGGTGACGGCTATCTCCAACTGGACAGCGACTGGCGAATAACGGCCATGAACCGGCGAGCTGAGCCAATCGTCGGACGCAGCCGCGAAGACCTGCTGGGCCGAAACATCTGGGACGAGTTCCCCGATGCGGTTGGGTCCACCTTCTGGGCCCGGTATAACGAGGTGGTCACCAATCGCGCCCCGGCGGAGTTCGACAAGTTTTTCCCGTCACTGAATGCCTGGTTCGCGGTACGCGCTTACCCGACAGCGGCCCAGGGGCTTGCGGTTTTCTTCACCGACATCACTATGGTAAAACGGGCGGCCGATCAGGTCGCCGAGAGTGAGCGGCGCGCCAGCTTCATGGCCCACGCTACATCGATGCTCTTTGCATCAATGGATTACGACCGTACGTTGGTTGATCTCGCTCGCATCGCCGTCCCCACCATCGGTGACTGGTGCGCGGTCGACATCCTGGAATCGGACAATTCGCTCCGTCGGCTCGCCGTTGCGCACCAGGATCCGGCCAAGATCGACCTGGCGACGCAGCTAGAGGAGAAGTATCCGGAAGATCCCAGCATTCCCACCAGTCGCCTCAACGTCCTCAAATCGGGCCTGCCTGCTTTCTTCCCCGAGATCACCGACGAGATGATCGATCTCGGTGCCGTGGACGCCGAGCACGCGCGGCTCATCCACGCACTCGGCCTCACGTCGTTCATCACAGTCCCGCTGATCGCGCGCGAGCACCGGCTCGGTACCATCACCATCGTCATGGCGGAGTCGGGGCGCCGTTACACCGAGCGCGATGTGGAGCTCGCACAGGACCTGGCCAATCGCGCCGCAATAGCGGTGGACAACGCGCGAATCCACCGGGAAGCGGTGGAGGGGCGAACACTGCTCGAGGAGCAGGCGCTTGAGCTGGAACTTCAGGCCATGCAGCTGCAGGACTCCATGTCGGAGCTGGAGACCGCCAACGAAGCGATGCACGAGAGCGCTACCGAGCTCGAGGTGCAGGCGGAGGAGTTGCATCGCGCCAATGACGCCCTTACAGAGGGTGAGGCACGATATCGATTTCTGGCCGACACCATTCCAGTGCAGGTATGGACGGCAGACACTTCAGGAGCGCTCGATTACGTCAGCAGGGATGTGGCGGAGTATTTCGCCCGCTCGGCCGAGCAGATCATCGGTGAGGGCTGGCTCGGCGTGCTCCACCCCGACGATGTCGAGCGTACGATCGCGCGCTGGACTCACTCGCTCACGACAGGCGAGCCTTACGAAGTCGAGTTCCGGCTCTGGAGTCCTGCACACCAGGAGCATCGCTGGCATCTTGGCCGCGCGATTCCTCTGCGTGACGACGACGGCACGATCATAAAATGGTTCGGCAGCAACACCGACATCGCGGACCAGAAGCGTGTCGAGCAGGAGCGTGAGCGGCTACAGTATGAGGCGGAGAACGCCAATCGCGCGAAGATGGAGTTTCTCGCCGCCATGAGCCACGAGCTGCGCACACCGCTCAACGCGATCAGCGGTTACGCCGAGCTGATGGACATGGAAGTCGTCGGGCCGGTGACTGATGGCCAGCGCGACTACCTGGCGCGGGTGAAGCGGAGTGGCAAGTTCCTCCTCGGGCTCATCAACGACGTGTTGAATTACGCCAAGCTCGATGCGGGCGCTCTGGAGATCAAGCGTGTTCCGGTTCGGCTGGATTCCATTCTCTCGGCAGCGCACACGCTGGTTGAGCCGCAGATGCGCGCCAAGCAGCTGGTGTATGAGTACGGCGGATGTGATACAAGCATAATCGTAGAGGGAGACGCGGAGAAGATTGAGCAGATCATCCTCAATCTTCTCACCAACTCGGCCAAGTTTACCGAGTGTGGCGGCAACATCACACTCACGTGCGCACCGAGTGCGGGAATCGCGCAGATTCGAGTGTCCGACACAGGTCGTGGCATTCCCCCGGACAAGCTGGAAACGGTATTCGACCCGTTCGTGCAGGTCGACCGCAATGACAGCCGGGAGAGTCAGAAAGGCGTCGGTCTCGGCCTTGCGATCAGTCGCGAGCTGGCCCGGCGCATGGGCGGCGATCTTACCGCGGAGAGTACCGTCGGAGAAGGCTCCACGTTCACGCTCTCATTACCGCGGTCCGGCACGACTCAGTTATAGCCGGATGAGCGGGCGGCAATCGTAAACATCATTGCATCATCGCCCCGTCACACTGGCGTAGATGTCCTCTCGCGTGAGCGGGAGATGTGAGCGCCCTTTCTGATCGGGCTTGCTCAGGAGCGTCTGCACGACGTTGATGCTCCCGCTCGCGAAGCCAAACGCTGACGCAGTCATGTACAGACGCCAGGTGCGATACGTCCGCTCGTCAGACAGCTCGATCGCGCGGTCGGCGTTCCGAACAAGCGCGTCGGTCCAGGCGCGCAACGTCAAGGTGTAGTGCTCGCGCAGGCTCTCCATGTCGCGTGTCTCAAAGCCCGCGCCCTCCGCGGCCGCAATCACAGCGTCCAGCGGGCCGAGTCTACCGTCGGGGAATACGTACTGCTCGATAAAAGCATCGCGCTTCCACAACTTGCCCTCGATCCAGTCCAGCCGTCCCTTCGGACGCGCGGCGTTCACGCTCACAATTCCGTGATTGAGCAGGAGACCGCCCGAAGCGAGCGCGTTGTACAGACACGAGAAGTACGTGGGCAGGTTCTTCACGCCCACGTGCTCCACCATGCCGATGCTGGCGATCTTGTCGAACGTAAAATTGGCGGGGAGATCGCGATAGTCACGAATTTCCACGCGGCAACTGTCGGAAAGTCCCGCAGCCTGGATGCGCTCGCGTGCAAGTGAAGCTTGCGCCTCGCTGAGAGTGATGCCGACCGCGTTCACGCCATAGTGCTTGGCCGCGTGCATGATGAGACCGCCCCAACCGCAGCCCACATCGAGCAGCCGGTCGCCTGGTAACAGTCGCAGCTTTTTACATATGAGATCCAGCTTCGCTTCCTGCGCCTCGTTCAACGTCGCATCGGGCGAACGGAAATAGCCGCAGGAGTAGACCATGCGGTCGTCCAGCCAGAGTGAGTAGAAATCATTGCCCACATCATAGTGGTACTTGATGGCGGCCTTGTCGCGTGATTTGTCGTGTTCCCGCCCTTCGTGTTCCACCGTGTGCTCGGCACGAGCGCCCCGTACATCCGGTGCTTCATCAGCTTTGGGAAGGGCAAGCAGATGCCTGGTTACCGCAGCCAGAGTTCTCGGTGACTTGATGCGGCTGTTGATGGCGTCGGCAATGGTCACGGCCGCCTCCAGCTCGCCCTCCACGTCCACGTCTCCCGAGAGATAGGCCTCGACGATCGAGAGCTCATTGGGTGGCAGCAGCATGCGCCTGAGCGCGCCTGGTCGATTGATCAGCAGAGCGAACGGTGACGTTCCCGTCCCTCCGCGCTCGCGCGTGCCGTCCCAGTACCGAACATCGAACGACCTATCCGCTGGCTCACCGAACAGCTCGCAGATCACCTGCTGGCTGTGGTGGATCGCGGCGTCCGTTGGGACCGATGCGCCATTTCCCGCTGGATCGATCTTGTTCTGCTCCGTGTGCTGCGCGCCGCGGGGCTCCTGGGTACGATCGGATTGGTCCCGGATCACGCTGCTATCGCGGCTATTGCGTTTCGCCATTGCCCTGCTCAGTGCGTAGGTGAAGAAATCGACTTGTGGCCACGCAAACACTGCGTGGCCACCCGCTCCGCCAGGAGACACCCCTAATCATCGCACAGTCTGGACCACTACACTACGCCGGCCTCAAGCGGCGGAAACGATCGACCATACGTAGCTGGTACGCACATGGCTACTCTGTAACCATGTGCGTACCGGAGCTGTGGCGCCAAATTTGAATACGGCCCGTGTCTCAAGCATACGCCCACGTCACAGTATGGCGTTTTGGTGCAGATCAGACTGAACACGGGAAGGCGGGAATGGAGTATTCATCGAAGCTCGTACACCATACGGGCACGAGATTTTTAGCGGTATTGGGCTGCGGGCTATCGCTCTCTGTCGCAATGACGGGCTGCATCACACGCAACCCGAACCTGGAAACCGGACTCCGGCAGACAGAAGCCGGAATTGGCACCGCACCCACAATGCCAGGCTTCGCCGAGAGCGACGAGGCCACCGCCGAGCAATTGGAGCGCGCTCGCGATCAGGGCAACGCTGAGCGGAGAGAGCTGGAGTGGGTAAGCCAGCATTCGGCGGCGAGCGCCGAGATGACGGTCGGCGAGTACCGCGTAGCTTACATATTCGGTCCGGCACTCGGCTACTACGGGCCCGGATCGACCACGTGGAACGGACCGTCTGGAGATGCGCACCTGGGCATAGCTGTGCGCGACGCAGCCGATGGCCGCATGGTCCCCGGCCTCACCGTCAGAGCAACCCTTACGGATGCTGCGGGACGGCAGGCCGACAGTCGTACCCTCCCCTTCGGCTGGTACGATGTCCTCAACAGATACGGCGACAACGTGGCGCTCCCCTCGGGACCGTTCACTCTGCGTGTGGCGATTCAGCGCGCGTTGTATCGGCGGCACGATCCAACCAATGGAGATCGTTACGCCGACTCCGCAGTCGCGGAGTTTCGCAATGTCTCGGTTAACCGCGGGCGCATCGCGCAGTTGGCGGTGAATGCCAACACTGGCTCCGTGGACAGTACCGCGGCTATGCTCGCGAAGCTCGAAGGCGCCGCACTCGAGCGACCTCTGGTCGAGATGTTCAGCAGCGTCGGGGTGAACGGGACGCAGACCCGTGTGGGCGACTACCTCGCCGTGGTCGCCATTGAGCGAGCCGAGGGATACTGGATTCCGGAGGGAAATGACATCAAGTACACCATTCGCGTGTCCCAGAGCGCAGAGACCAATAGTCACGTGGAGGTCGGAGTACGGGATGCGCTCACGGGTCGGTTTCTCCCTGGCCTCAACGTGCGCGCAACTGTGCTCGATCGGGCCGGGCAGGAGATCGGAACCAAGCCACAGCCCTTCATGTGGCATCCGTGGATTCATCACTACGGCGAGAACTGGCGCGTGCCCAAGACCGGCAGGTACAACGTACGTGCACATGCGGACGTGCCACCGTACCGGCGCTACGGCCGCAGCATGGCCAACCTGTTCCTGACTCCTGTGGATGTAGAAATTCCGAACCTGCGCTTCGTTACGGGGCAGAAATAATGACGATCATGAATCAGAAACAACGTTGCCGGCACGGCCTTGCCATTCTGATGGCGATTGTGGGTGTGATATCCCTCCCACGCACATCGGAAGCTCAGGTAGACTACCGGGTGTACGGGTGGGAAACCCCGATGCAGGGGTGGGTGGAGCCCACTCTGCAGACGTATCTGGTCCCGCGCAGCGATCAGCGGTACCAACATTTCGGGAAGGATGTGGGTCAGCAGGGACTGAGCGCACATTCGCTCGAGGCGGAATACGGGCTGACTGATCGCGCCACGATGGCCGCCTATGCGGACTTCGAGTCGGTACCGAACCTCGGCTTCCACTACACCGAAGCGCGCCTGAACTTCCGGTACCGTTTTTCAAATGCGTACCAGCGCATCTTCAATCCGGCGCTGTACGTTGAGTATTACGTGCCTCGCGGCAAGTACGACTCGGCGAACCGGCTCGAGGTACGCATGATCCTGGAGCACGATTTCAACGACTTGCGCCTGGACCTCAATCCTGCGGTGGAGAAGAGCATCGGCAGCGACACTGTCACGAAAGTCCAGGCGGCGTTGCACACCGGCATGTATTACAGGCGCTTCTACGCTATACAGCCAGGAGTGGAGTTGCACGACGACTTCGGTCGGCTCGGCAGCTCGCCTGGAGTAAGCAAGCAGCAGCACATTCTGTTTCCGTCAGTCAACATCCGGTTCGCGAATGCCTTCATCTGGAACGTCGGCGTCGGGTTCGGCCTCACCTCCGCTAGTGACAAGCTGACCCTCAAGAGCGTTTTCTCATACCAGTTCCGCACGGTGCGTCCATCAGAGCAAGCTCAGTAACGCCTGCCCAAGGTGCTTCGCTCCAGAAATTTTGCGGCGGTAGACTACTGCACCACTACAATTCAGTATCGGCTGCTGTTACTGCGCAGTGTACACCGAAACGGTTCCGTTGACCGCGATCGTGAGATCCGCTCCACCCCCCAGCAGGTTGCCGCCGCCGGAAAGTGAGCCAGTATATGGAGCGTAGCTCCCGCCTGTGCTCGGAGAGAAGCTGATCGCATTGTTGTTCTGTGACCAGCTGCCGTATTCCGAGTGTCTCACGTTAGAGTTCTGAAAACCATCGTACACAGTCTCGTCGGTGGTCTCCGTGTACGAGTAGTCATTGTTCAGCGTGTACGTGTCGGCTTGAATGGAAACGTTCGATCCGTTCTGACCGAACGTATACGGCAGCCGGTTCCCATTCACAGTCTGCAGGTAGTAGGTGCCCACCGCCGACTGATTGGACGGGCCGGAGACGTCGCTGCACGCGGCCACACCCGCCGTCAACAATGCCGCTGTAATCAGCTTCATCGACAACTTTTGCATCGTACTGTTCCTCTCGGGCTTGAGACATTTAGCGAAACCACATCAGCGCCTGCGTGCGTGAACTGTCATCGCGCAGTACGCCTACACGATTCTACAGGCGTGGTTCCAATTTGTTCACGCACGATACCGGCAATCGATGCACCGCTATGTGGATCCCAACACTGTAATGCTGCTGACAGGTTCAGCTATTGTATGAGCTATGTGCCAAGGGCCTCCCCGATTCGGGGAGGCCCTTGCTCGTGGCGCCGAGTGCGGCGCTGACGATGTCGCACGGCGACGGCGCGATTGGGCCGCCGTATTTTACACCACAGGGTTCTTCACGCATATTCGATTAGCAGCAACTGCCCGCGCGCCCATCTGCCACCCTGAGGCATTATGCCGTCGTTTCACACCGTCGCCGTTACGCTCGGCCAGGGGCTCGCATATATCTACGCCTTCGCGTTCGGACTCATGGCACTTGGGTGGGTTATCTCCCCGCTGCAGTCGGGGACCTTCGGTAGGTGGAGGGATCCCATGGAGCCGCTTCGTTTCATTGGGGTGGCTGCCATTGCGTCCAGCTGGTTCCGTGTAGCATTCATCCCAACGTCAGCCGTGCGCTGGTCCGTCGCGTGCATTCTCACGGTGCTCTGGCTCGGGCTCCACATCGCATCGCTGGTCGAACTGCCGGACCCGAGCGATGACGGTCTTACCCACGACAGTAAGGACAACGCGTCCTCTCGCCAGTAGCCGTGATGCGTGTCCACGGCAAGGGCATCACGGCAGTTGCATCACGGCACGCGAGCGGGACCGGGCATCGTCATCTCCCAACGTACCGTCACACCCGCTGCAACGGTGATATCACGCACAACTGGCGGACCGGTGATTCCACCGAACGGCGAGTTTTCGTACGGGCTGGTGCTCGCATAACTCGTGATGCCGCCGAAAGGGGAGAAGCTCGTGCTGATGTCCAACAGGCGGCCCAGAGTACCGCCAGCACCGCGCGCCATGGCGTCGGCGTTTGATCGAGCGTCCGCGACTGCCGCCATCATTGCCGCCTGCTGCGCACTGGCCAGCGACGATCCGGTGAACTGAACGCCAGCCTGCTTCGCACCTCCAGCCAGAACTGCAGCCATCACACGATCCACATCAGCGATACGCGAAACCTCCACTCGCACGCTTCGACGAACCACCGACGACGTCACTCTATTTGGCGGCCGAGGCGTCGTTCCGCCCGTGTTGGCGGCCATACCGACTGGCAAGGAGTAGTCCACCGATGCTGGGCCCATGATCGAGTACCCGAACATGGCAGTGTTTGACCCGCCGGTCACCGTGTACCCGGGCGACGATATCTGAGTGTTGCTGATCCCAGCTCC